>NZ_JAMYKY010000006.1:0-259109 GCF_040317695.1 Mesorhizobium sp. M1403
CGGGTGCGAACCCGAGTTGTTTGGCCAAGGCCGCCACCGGAGCGGTCGCGTCCTCGTCGTCGCTCGACAGAAAGACGACCCGGTGCCCGCCCTCGACGATCGGATCGGCAGCCAGGGTGGCCGCAATCAGGTGATTGAACCCTTTCACGAATTTGGCGCCGGTGAACGCCTTCGCGACGAAGGCGGAGGACGGGAGATCGTCCAGCTCTTCAGGGACTGGAAACGCGTTCATCGCGTCGATGACCGTCTTGCCTTTCCAGCTCGGCAGGGCCTTCGCAACCTCGCGATGCTCCCCGAACGGGACCGCCAAGATGATTGTGTCGGCCTCGAGTGCATCCCGCAGCGACTTGGCGACGACCGTGGGTCCAATCGCCCGAGCCTGCGGCGCCAGCGCCTCGGGCGGCCGGCGGCTCGCGACGGTCACGTCGATGTTTTTACGGGCGAAGGCGTGGGCGAGGGCCTGGCCTATCTTACCGAATCCTACAATAGCGTAGCTCATAGTGCTTCTCCGATCCGTATTGGTCTTGATTCCCCGGCCCTCAACGGCGCTGGGTTATCCGTTCTACTGTGTGGCGTCCTTTGCGTAGACGTCCCGGCGTTCCACCATGGACACGCTAGTTCCCGCCGGTCAGCCGCTTCCCGCGATCCGCCGCGATTTCAGATGGCCGAGAAGCCTCCGTCGACAGACAACTCCAGCCCATTCACGAAGCTCGAATCGTCTGAAGCAAGAAACAGCGCGGCCGTCGCAATTTCCTCAGGACGCCCCATCTTTCCCCGCGGGATCAGGGATTCGAACATCCGCTTCCCCTCCTCGTCGAGAACTTGGTCCTGCATCGGTGTGGCGATCGGCCCCGGGTGCAGCACGTTCACCCGGATATTCCTGCCCTTCAGCTCGTTGAGCCACCCGCGTGCAAATGCGTGCAACGCCGCCTTGCTCGCCGCATACACGCTGTAACCAGGAAAACCTTTCACCGAAGCAACTGATCCGGTCATGAAGATCGATCCGCCATCGTTGAACAGTGGCAATGCCTTTTGCACCGTGAACAGCGTGCCGCGCGTATTCAGGCCGAAGGTCGCATCGAAATGCTGCTCGGTAATCTCGCCCAGTGGGACGGCTTCGCCCGTGCCGGCGCTCGCATACAGGACGTCGATCTTGCCCTTTTCCCGCTTGACTGTATCGAACAGGCGGTCGAGGTCGTCGAGATTGGCCGCATCGCCGCGCACGCCGGTCACGTTCCGGCCGATCAGCTTGACGGCCTCGTCCAGCGCCTCCTGTCTCCGGCCCGTGATGAAAACATAGGCGCCTTCTTCAACGAACCGCTTGGCGCTCGCCAGCGCCATGCCGCTCGATCCACCCGTGATGACTGCAACCTTACCCTCAAGCTTTCCCATGACTTCTCCTTTCGTGGTGTCGGGACAGCATCTGCCTCCGAGAACCTCGAAATGGGTCCGCAGGCGTCAGGTGTTGAGTGCGGAAGCACGCACATCGGTGGTGCGAAATCGATCCGGCTGGACGACTGAGGCCAGCCGCGACGATCGGCGTCCGCCGTTCGAAATTGGCCCGCGCTCGTCGACATAGGCTATGATGACCGCCCGTACTGCTGTTCGATGTGTTAGATACGGGCTTTGGAAGGCGCACCGCGCGGTGCCGGATTGCACCATGATCGACTGGGATGACGTTCGCTACTTTCTTGCCGTCTCGCGCGGAGGCTCCGTGCGGGCTGCCGCCGAGCGCCTCGGTGTGAACCACTCGACCGTGCTGCGACGCGTCGCCCAGCTCGAGGAACGCCTCGGGGTGCACATGTTCGAAAAGCTGCCTTCGGGCTACCGCCTGACGGCTGCGGGCGAGGAGGTCCTCGAGTTCGCGGACCAGATGGAAGTGTCGTCGCACCTGCTGGAGACGCGCGTCTTCGGGCGCGACCAGAGCGTGCGCGGGCTTCTGCGGGTGACGCTGGCACCGCCCCTCGCGACACACCTGCTCATGCCGGATTTCGCCGATTTCGCGCGTCTGCATCCGGACATCGAGATGGAAATCTTGTCGTCCGGCGAGCTGGCAAATCTGACCAACCGGGAGGCCGACGTCGCGATCCGCGTCGTCTACGACCGCAAAACCCTGCCGCTCAATCTTCACGGCCTGAAGGGACCGGAGCTGTTCGGCGGCGTCTACATGTCTCGCGATCGACTAGCCGCGTGGCGTGCGGGCGCGCCTGATCCCATCCGGTGGATCGTCATAAGCATTCATGGCATCCCGGATTGGGCCAGCGAGGGTGAGGTTCGTACCACGGGGGTTCCGTTCAGGACCACGGACGGCGAGGCGCAGATCGTTGCAGTACGGCAAGGGCTCGGGATGACGACACTGCCGTGCTTCGTCGGAGATGCCGACCCCCTACTGGTGAGGGTGCCGGGCACCGACCTGCACATGTACGGAACGCTCTGGCTTCTCACACAGGGGGAGACACGCAAGACGAAGCGCGTGCGGCTCTTCACCGAGTTCGTATCCCGCAGGCTCGCCGCGTACGCGCCGCTTCTCGCGGGACGGTCCTTATCGCGTGACTGACGCGCGGCAGGTAGCCGATGGCGCTGTCTCGAACGTACCGCTGTATCAACTTACGCAGCCCGATGTAAATCTCGGGACGGACTCTGGTTGTAGACTGCCTCGTGACCGTCTTTTTCGTCTTAACGGTTGAAGATAGAAGAGTATCCCTGCCACGGGCGATGCGCGGAAAGCGACGCTGTGACCGGCAGGTGTCACAGCTTTCCTACTCCGGTGTGCTGGCTTTTTTTCTGCGCCGAATAGTGTGCGACTGCGCAACGGCCATTTTCAACTCGGGTGTGATCTCCAACGGCGCATTCTCTGCCCCATGTGGGTTCTGTAGCCCCTGGACCTGGACGGTCGGAAATGGGAGTTCGATGCCCTGCTCTTTGAAGACTTGGCGGAGGCGTACATAGAATTTGCGTTTCATACCGAAGGCGCCTCCCGGTTTGGTTGTGGCCTTGACCCTCAATACGATGCCGTATTCGCCGAACTCCTGTACGCCCTGCATCTTGATCGGGTCGAGCACCCAGTGTTTGAACTCGGGATCTTCCGCCAGTTCGAGGCCGATCCGCTTGATCAGCTTGCGAGCGAAGTCAATATCGGTGTCATAACCAACGGTGATGTTGAATTTGTCGATAACCCAGTCACGACTCTGGTTCTGGACTGCCCCGAGTTCACCGAAAGGTATCGTGAACAGCGGACCACGATGGTGGCGCAGCTTCACCGAGCGCAGCGAAAAGCTTTCCACAGTACCCTTGTAATTGCCCGATGAAATGTATTCGCCGACACGGAACGCATCATCGAGCAGGAAAAACACGCCTGAAATGACGTCCTTGACGATGGTTTGTGCCCCAAAGCCCACGGCGACGCCGACGACGCCAGCGCCGGCGATCAGCGGGCCGATCTGGATACCCAGCGAGGCGAGCATCATAAGCACCGCCATCACGATGATCGATGCGAGCAGAATGTTCTGGAGGATCGGCAAGAGCGTGTGCAGCCGCGCCTGCTGCGGATCGAGGACCGGGACATCCTCGTCGCTGATCACAGGGTGCGGTGTTTCGATGCCCAGCTTTCGTTCGATCAAAGCTTTGAT
This sequence comes from Mesorhizobium sp. M1403, assembly GCF_040317695.1. Lineage (NCBI taxonomy): Bacteria > Pseudomonadati > Pseudomonadota > Alphaproteobacteria > Hyphomicrobiales > Phyllobacteriaceae > Mesorhizobium > Mesorhizobium sp. M1403. The sequence goes on from NZ_JAMYKY010000006.1 coordinate 3,630, forward strand.
GATCGACCAGCCGAAATCGGCTGCTAGGGCAATGACCACGACATTGACCAAGCCGCGCAATATGAACGTCGTCGTCGTATCGCTGTCCCGCATGGATTGCATGTCCAGACCCCAGACACGTGCGAGAAAGTAAGCCGCCGCCAAGATGAAAATCATTCGGATTGCGCGATCGATGACAGCGATCGTCACCGCCGGGATCGTAGGCCGGCCGACATCTTCCGAACCTGGTCGCAGAACGAAATTAACCCCGCGCTGCGTCATCACGATTGCAAAAGGCAGGAAGAATGCGGCGAAGGTAAACCAGAAGTATGTATAAAGGCCGGCGATGCGCTGCAGGAACAGGACGACGAAATAAGCAGTCAATAGCCATGTCGCTTCCGTGTGACCGATGTGGCGCGCACCGTCTCGCTGCGTTCTTGGCCGACGCCAAATCGCGAGCAGCAGGAGCACCAGCAGCACGAAGTCGGCGCCCAGTGACAGGACCATCATTCCGTCCTGATCGATGCCGAGACCTGGCAAGAGGATAAACGCGGCGCCGAAGAAGGCGAAGACGCCGACGATCCGGGGTAGCCAATAGGACCAATGGTCAGCCGCTTCGTTGGTGATCGGCAAAGCACGAACCTCGACGGCGTTCTCGACGTTCATGAAGGAAGGGACGAGCATGGCCATGACGTACATGCGCACACCCCATGTAACGACTGCCGCCATCAGAAATGTCAGTACAATCTCGCGGATAAGCATTGGCCAGTCGAACAACATGAACGCGCCGGCGCTGCCCAGTGCGAAAGAGACGATCAGCATGCTGGAATAAAGCATGCGACCACCAATCTTCTTGGCTCGCCCAATCGGCGTATCCTTCGGTTGCGCGATAATCCAAAGACGAAATGGACGGGTGAACTTGAACGTTGCCCAAGTGAGTGCCAGGCCGGCAGCGATGAACATCGCAATCAGCACAAATACGGCGGCTGACCCCTTGCTGGACATATCCTCCATCGTCTCTGCCCGAACGCGCGCGAACTGGCCTGGCAGCAAGGGCAAAGTTCGCACGATTCTTTCGATATGATGCCTGATCCCATCAAGCGTCGAGGATGCCATCGTATTCATCTGGCCGGGTGCGGCCACGGCGCCGGACGATGCGTCGGTCGGCGAAGCTCCTGTCTCGGCAGGCGCTCCCGTTGACCCGGCGTCCTGATTTCGCTGTTCGGCCACCCAGGCCTTCACTGATGGATCGTCGAGAAGCTCGAGCAGCTGTTTGACCCTTTCAGGCGGGGCGGTCGCCGGCGCCTGCGCCTGTGCCTGACCTGTCAACAAAAGGGCGATCCCAAAGACGAGCGGCCTGGCAATCAGGGCAAACATCGCAGTCAGGTCTCCGAGACGCCGTGCCAGGCGCGCCAGGTTCCTGGCCCCCAATCGTCGAGTGATGCGTGGCATCGTGCTGTTAACCTTCCGGTCAGATCGGCTAGCAACGACATCTATGTCCGTTGTTGCCCTACCTTGAAGAAACCGATGTTGCGGTGCAAGACGTCATCGTTTCGACCCAGACCGTTACGCCGGGTACTTCGCGGTGTCTACTTAGCCGCCGGGGGAGGGCATTCCGACCTAGGCCCAGCCTCCAGCCGTTATATGAACTGCGCATCCGTGATGCTGGGCGTAAAAGACCCGGCACCAGGATCCCCCAGGCCAGAACGCGTATGCCGCGGTGGGCATCGCCGACCGAGGCTATGTGATGGAAACTGGGCGCATGACCGTGCAGGGAAGAACGATGGCGACGTCAGATATCAGGATCCGATTTCCCCCGGGAGCCGCCACATTCGCACACGACCTGTACCACGCAATTCCGTTTCCGCGAGTGGGTCGCAAGCAAAATTTGGTCCAAGCAGTTTGTGAGTTGCATCCGAAATACGGATTTCATCGGGCTCCGCGGACGTTTGGATACGTGCGGCGAGATTAACGGTGTCGCCCCATAGGTCATAGGCAAACCGCCTTTTGCCTATGACGCCCGCCACGATTGGTCCTGAGTGAATTCCAATTCTGAGTCTTATCGGTTCTCCTGCGAAGCGTTCGAGCTTAACCGCCTTCCGCAGTTCAAGTGCATAGTGCGCAAGGGCTTCCGCATGATCGGATCGCGCGGCGGGCAGGCCAGCGACCACCATCACACAATCGCCGATTGTCTTGATCTTTTCGCAGCCGTATCGCTCCGAGAGCAGATCCGCCGCCTTGAAGAAGTAATTTAAAATAGCGAGCGTCGTCACGGCTCCGACGTTCCGCGCTCTTTCCGTAAAACCAACGATGTCGGCAAAAAGCACACTCACCTCTGCGTAGTTGTCTGCAATTTCTTCGTGCGCTTTTAGCCGCTCCGCGATAGACGCCGGAAGAATGTTGAGGAGCAGGGCTTCGGCGCGCTGGTATTCACGCGACAATCCCTCTTGGCTCGCCCTCAACGCCTCGTTCATCGATTGTAATTTCTCGTTGAGTTGACGCTCCCTCTCTTGCAGGAGCGTCATTTCATAAGCCTTCTGTTGAAGTCGCTGCCTATTGTCGCGTTCGGCAGTGGCGTCAAGAAAGAGCAGCCACACGCAGGCATTGTCAGCAAAAAGATGGAGGTCCGCGACACGCCCGCTGGGCAGTTCGACCATGGCCATATGATATGGAAGCTCCGGGCAGGGCAGCAAACCTTCCATGAATTCAAGCTGCTCGGCAACAGGCTTACCTATGCGAACTGATGAGAGTCCGTAATGTTCAACGTTACCGCCCTTCGCAGCTATGCAAAGCTGGGCGTCGATTTTCAGATATGCGACGGAGTGCTCGTTGTCGAAGAAATCGTAAATCCAGCTTCTGACTTCTCGTGGCAATTCATGCATGGTCTATTTGCTAACCATCGAAGCAAGATGACGAAACGCATCATCAACATGTTCACCCGAAAGCGCACTTGTTAGATAGATTTGCCATCCAAGTTGCCTCAGTTCGTTAATTTCACTATCCGATATTGCCCACCGATCGGCCAGATCGGATTTGTTGAACAGCAATACAAACGGCATAGCGCCGAATTCCGCCTCGGCCCGCTCGCGCAACGTGAGCGCCACGGCAAGAGTAGCGGCGCGGGTTCCATCGACGACAAGCACGAGCCCGCTCGCACCTCGCACATAGCTGACGCGGAATGAGCCGATATCGTCTTCGCCGGCCAAATCCCACAAAATCAGATCCACGGTTTTGTCCGGGAATGCGACACTCTTCTTGTCGATTTTCACTCCCACCGTGGTCAAGTAGGTTTCTGAAAAGATGCTTTGCACAAACCTGCGAACCAGACTCGTCTTTCCGACAGCGAACCCGCCCAACATGCAGATCTTCTTTTGCAATTTCCTGGGCTCCGCCCTAGTGGAAGTTTACCGTAACCGAAACTCTGCGGTTGGCGGAGTTCCCCGTTCGGCTATTTTCAATCTCCGCTGGCTCAAAGGTGCCCGCGCCGCGAACCAAGAGCAACTCCGGATCGACGCCGCGCTTCTTGAGAAGCGCACGAACTGTTTCCGCGCGCGCGGCGCTGATCGACAATTTGGCCGTTTCACGGCCCGTCTCGTCCGAATGGCCGGTCAACATGAACTGTGCTGTCACGCCTGCGTTGCGGGCGTCCTTGGCCAATTGCTTCAACTGATTCGCCAAATTGTCGAGAACCGGCAGTTGCTCTGGTCCCGGTACAGCCTTGCCAGAATCGAAGAAAATGTTGACCGCTTGAATAGCCTCCCTCAAATGAGTGAGTTGCGGAGGGGTCAACTCACGCAGCTCGGAGATTTCTAGAGAGAGTCCGTCCGCGGCCAGCTGTTGGGCGGCGACCCGCGCCCGATCTATCCATGCGGCAGGAGCCTCACCCTGGGCAACAATGCGATCCTTGATGATCATAAGCCGAACCGATTTCGGCGGAGCCAGCGACGCCATCAGCCGCTTCAGCACGAACTTCGGATCAAGGCTTTGATAGAATTGCCACTGTGAATGAACGCGAGCAGGATCGACCCCTGTTCCGGACAGCAAAGCCTTCGGGTCGGCGGCCTGCGGGTCTCTCAGGCCGGAAATATAGAAATGTCCGCCCCTCGCCGTTTGTTGGGCGACGATGATTCCCGCTTGGGCCTCCAGTCGCGACACATAAGTCTGCCAGTGCTCCGCCGCGCGTGCTTCCGGGCTCACATCACGAACCTTGGAGATGTCGAATTCCGGTCCGCCTGCCGAAAGCTGTCGGGCCGCTGCGCGCGCACGATCTATCCAGGTGTCGGGAGCCTCACCCTCGGCAACGATGTGATCCTCGACGATCGAAAGCCGAACCGATTTCGGCGGGGTCAGCGACACTATCAGCCGCTTCAGCACGAACTTCGGATCAAGGCTCTGATAGAATTGCCACTGCGAATGAACGCGGGCGGGATCGACCTCCGTTCCGGACAGCAGAGCCTGCGGGTCGGCGGCAAGCGGGTCTCTCAGGCCGGAAATATAGAAATGTCCGCCCCTCGCCGTTTGTTGGGCGACGATGATTCCCGGTTGGGCCTCCAATCGCGACAGATAAGTCTGCCAGTGCTCCGCCGCGCGTGCTTCGGGGCTCACATCACGAACTCTGGAGATGTCGAATTCCGGTCCGCCTGCCGAAAGCTGTCGGGCCGCTGCGCGTGCGCGATCTATCCAGGTGTCGGGAGCCTCACCCTCGGCAACGATGCGATGATTGACGATCGAAAGTCGTACTGAATCCGGCGGAACCAGCGACGCCGTTAGCCGCTTCAACACGAACTCCGGCTCGAGGCTCTGATAGAATTGCCAGCGTGAATGAACGCGGGCGGGATCGACCTGCGTTCCGGCCAACAGCGACTGCGGGTCGGCGGCAAGCGGGTCTCTCAGGCCGGCAATATAGAATTGGCCATCGCGCACCTTTTGTTCGGCAACGATGATGCCCCGCTGGGTCCCCAGTCGCGACACATACGCCTGCCAACGCTGCCCGGATTGCCAGGAAAGAAAGAACCAACCGCCTGCAGGAATCAAAACCAGCAGGATTGCAGCCACGACCAGCCACGGAAATCCCTGGTTTGATTCCTCCTGCTTCAGTTCAACGCAGGTCTGCAACTGCGTCTCGACGCCAGCCAACTGCGAACTGTCGCCGTCAAACCGCTCTAGAGCCTGTGAGTATTCATCATGGATGCGAAGCAATACATCGCGAATTATTTCATGTAATTCCTCCGGCGGATTTCCCCGGATCACCGCAACCAGGGTCGCAAACGGTCCAACTTCCGACCAGAGACGAAGCTCCCCAAAACGAATAGTGTCCAGGCCGCTCTGTTCTTTCTCGTTAAACGAGTCTTTTACAAAATCCTGAATTGCACTAAGCATCGAAGAGATCAGTTGAGGATCTTCGCTGGTTGCGTTTTCGGCAGTTACATGCTTGATCAAAAGCCCGGAATTGCGGTGAATGAGAAAGGCGTGTTCTACACGATAGACAAGAGAATGCCTGAGAACAACTTCTGAGAAGCTTGCCCCCGTTCTCCAAGCTTCAAATCTCCACTTGAGCCCATGCCAAGTAAATATATGTCTTAAAGTTTCATTCAGCGACTGAAAGGTTTGGTCGATCTTTTCGCCGATCGACTTGCGAATAGCCGGCAGAAACACCGGGTATAATATATCCGTCAGCGTGCGCGGGCTTTTCTGGATGGACCGTTGCACAGCCCTCTCGACAACTGGCGCAAGGGCCTCGCCGAGTTGCGCATGAGACGCGTGTGCGGCTGCACTGGGGAGGACGCCCCCCACTGCGGCCGCAAGCTGCTCAGGTTCGTCGAGCAGGTGCGTAACTCGTGAAAGCTCCGAAATTTCGCGGCCGACCAGCAACTGGCGAAGCGTTTCCATGCGAGGATCGGCGGTTGGGATTCCGTCGAGACGCGCACGATAGTCCGGATCAACGTTCCGGGCAATTTCGATCAAAAGGCGAGCCAGAGCCTCGCGATCAATCTCTGTATCGTTCGAAGCTGCTCTTTGAGGAAGGCTGATTGGGTCGACGGTCGACGTCAAGTTCCGATCAACTCACTTTCCAGGTACGCTCCGAGTTGCTCTTGCTGCCGACGGGATCCTGATTTAGACATTTTGCAACCTCGACAAACAGGCCAGCCAAAAGATTTCGGTCGGTCTTGACATTGCCGAGATCGGAAAACATTTTCTCCATCAGCATCTGAATGCTTTCATTCTTTTGCTTGATTTCCTCACGCAGCAAATGGTCGTTTCGATTTATCCGGTCCGCAACTTCGCGCTCAAGCTCGCTCAACTGATCCGACAACGCGCGCACCTGCTTTTCAAGCGCCTGATTTTGCTCGCGAAGATTCCGGTCAATCTCCTTGTCGGCGTCGGCTCGCGCGTCTTTTTCGTTCCGCAATTGCGCGGCAAGCGAGTCGACCTGCTTCTTTGCATTTGACTCGTACATTTCAAGATTGCGCTTGGCCTCGGATTCGACATCCTTGAAGCGCTGCAAGACCCGTTCTTCAAGCTTGGAAAAGCGGCGGTCATAGTCCTGCATCTGGTTGCCGAACAGCAGATCACGTATCTTGTCGACACCTACAGCGTCGCCGGGGGCCCCGCTCTCGCGAGCCTGGCCCGCCACGAAGGTCAGCCCGTTTCCGTCTGCATTACTTATCAGATTTGCGTCCGCTTTATTTGCCGAAGAAGCGGTACTCGAAGATTCCTTGGCCATCCCATGCCCCTTCTTTTGAACATTGTCACAGCGCTAATTTAGCAACTGATAAACATGTCAGCAAAATAGCCGACCCGCAAGCCGGAATCTTCTCGGCTTAAGTCGTTTCGTGCGTCCCCATTCGGGTAGATTTGGACATGCGGCTCGATCCGGATCAGCTTACGCTCGCGTCTCGCCCGCGATCATCTTTTTGCAGATGAAATGCGCGAAAGGAAATGCCGCGGCGCATCGGCCTCAGTCTAAGCCGTCGGGCATGCGCGCTTGCCATTCGGCCTGTCTTCAAGTCTTTTTCGCCTGCCTCTAATTCGCCCCGATCTTGACAGGGCAGTGCTGCCAGCCGATGCCGTCATCCGGTTTTGACATTCGCCGACTCTTGCCGAAGAAAACGAAAGCTCGATGATCCAGGACAATGCTACCGCAAGGCGGTGTGGTACCGATGCTCAATGCCGAGCAAACCGTCGGCGCAACGCTTGCCGGCATCCGCCGGCAGACCTACCAGATACTGGATATAGTCGTGGTAGACGATGGGTCGATGGACTGATCGGCGTCGATCGTGACGGCCTATGCCGAGAAAGATCGACGCATCTTGTTCTACCTTCGAACCGGGCGCGAGTAAGACGGCGTGGCGCCTAATCCCTTGGTTTCAATCGTGGTTCCTGCGCACAACGCGGAGGTAACGCTGGCGCGCGCACTCGATTGCCTTCTCGATCAGGAAATAATGGACTGGGAGGCGATCATCGTCGACGACGCCTCCACGGACCGCACCCCCGCGATCATCGCCGGTTATGTGGAGCACGATGCCCGATTTCGGACGTTAAGCTCTTGCGCGTACAGCGCCGCCGGCGCGCGCAATAGCGGGATTTCGACAGCGCGCGGCCACTGGCTCATGTTTTTGGATGCGGACGATTGGGTGGATGCCAGCTTCCTTGCGAAAATGCTGGCCGCACTTGAAGCAGCGCCCGATGCGGTCGCCGCCTATTGCGGTTCTCGGCGCGTGATGCCCGATGGCGAACTCACCCCGTCGAGCATCGCAACGGAGGTTGCGATCCAGCCCTTCGAGACATTCGCCCGCCGGTGTGCCATCGCCATTCACGCGCTGCTGGTCGACCGGGAGACAATTGTCGAGTTGGCCGGTTTCGATGTGTCGCTGCGCACCTGCGAGGACTGGGATCTGTGGCAGCGCCTCGCACGTCTAGGCAAAAATTGGGTGATGGTCGACGAGCCGCTCGCTTTCCATCGGGTCAGCCCCAACTCGCTCAGCCGCAATTCGACGCAGATGCTGGCAGATGCGGAAATCGTGATCGCCCGCGGTTTTTCTGCTGATCCCAGGGTCAAACACCCAGCATCGGCTCACGCCAATGGAGCGATCGAGGCGAACGGCCGCACCGCTTCCGAAGCACTCGCGTGGTTCGCGTTGTGGAACGCCGCATCGGATTGCGGCTGCGGCTCGCGCTCGATCAACCCGCAGTCCCTGCGCGCGCTCCCGGCAGGACGTAAGTGGGCGCGTGAGATCGCCAAGGTGGTCTTCGATGGCCTTATGGTAGGAAGCCTATCGGTGCCAGCGCAATTGGCTGCCAAGTGGGACAGGTTCGGCGGCTCCCTCACCGAATTGATCATCGAACTCGGCAAGGTCTGGGACGATCCCGTAGCGGGTCGCCGCGTCCAGTATCACCTTGAGCAAATGCTTCTCGACTTCGACGATCTTGCCGCGCCGCGCAAACTGGCGCGGACACTCGGCATTCGCGTCGACGCTCGAAATCCGACCTCGATCGAGCTTCCGGAAGGAATCGATCAAATTTATGCTTATCTGATGATGGATGGCCAGATCGAGGCTTTCGTACAGTTCGGCGTACTCGGGAAAGTGACAAGGCGTCATTGGACTGAGTTGATCCTGAATTTCGTGCCCCCTGAGCGGCTTATGCACAGTGCCGCGCCGCTTGCGAGGCGATCACCTTTATCTGCACCGCAAAAGGGCGCCGGTACCGACAAGTCAAACATGTTTGCAGCCGAGGCATTGTTGTCCATGGCGGGACGCCGGTCTGATCGGGACAGCCATTTCGGCAAACTCGCGGGATTGGCCGTGGAAGCGCAGGCGCTGGTTGGGTCGAGCGCCGAAGCTACAGAGCCTCTAGCAGCGCCGCGCCGTGCACGGGCCGCGGATGGGCACGACAATGATCGCACGTCTTTCTGGAATCGCCATTTCGCGACCGAGGATCCCTGGAACTACGGCTCGCCCTATGAGCAGGAAAAATATGAGCGGCAGCTCGAAATTTTGCCTGCCGGTCCCATCGGACGGGCGCTTGAGCTGGGCTGCGCGGAGGGCCACTTCACGCGTCAGCTGGCGCCGCGGGTGGGCCATTTGACCGCAACTGACATCTCCGCCGTAGCCATCGGGCGGGCGCGCGCGCGATGCGGCGATCAGCCGAACGTTGAGTTCGGCGTACTGGATTTCTCCGCCGACACGCTGCCGGGTGAGATGGATCTGATCGTCTGTTCGGAAGTGCTCTACTACCTGGATGATCTCGCCGAGTTGCGGCGCATCGCCAAAAAACTCGTTGAGGCGTTGGCGCCTGGCGGCAGTTTCATCAGCGCACACGCGTTCGTGCTACGTGACAATATCGAAAGGACGGGCTTCGACTGGAACACATTCGGTGCACAAGCGATCTCAGGGACGCTGGCAGCGACCGACGGCCTCGTCCTCGAGCAATCGATCCAGACCGAGCTCTACCGCATAGACCGCTTCCGCCGCCTGTCACCAGGCGACGTGGCGACGGAACCGATGATTGATCACGTGCCAATCCGCGCGCCCGTCGAAATCGGGGTCGTGCGGAAAATCGTCTGGGGCGGGGCGCGGGCCTTGCGCCGCGACGTCGCACGTAGCGAGCGGCGACAGCGTATCCCTGTCCTCATGTATCACAGCGTCTCCGATGAAGGTCCAGCCGCGCTCGCCCGTTTTCGGCTCACGCCCGCCGCATTCGCCAGCCAGATGGCATGGCTGCGCGCCAATGGCTTTCACGCGATTAGGTCCGAGCAGCTGGAATGGTTCATCGCCAACCGTCAGCCTTTCGTTGGCCGCCCAGTGCTCATCACCTTCGATGACGGCTTCCAGAACTTTGCCGACCATGCCTGGCCGACCTTGCGCGCGAACGACCTGACCGCGGAAGTGTTCCTGGTGACGGACCTGGTGGGTGAAAGTGCACAGTGGGACGCCTACAGTGGCCCGCCGACGCAGATTATGGACGCCAGGACAGTGCGACGCCTCGCCGGCGAAGGTGCGTTCTTCGGAAGCCATCTGGCGACGCATCGCGCGATCGATGGTCTGTCGAGCTCTGACTTGGCCGCCGAACTCCTGCGCTCTCGTATGTTCATCGAACGGTGGACCGGTCGGCCAACCACGGCGTTCGCGGCACCCTTCTCGGTCACCGACCGACGGCTTGGCAGGCTGGCCAAGGAGTGCGGCTATCGGATCGGCTTCGGCGGCAGACACGGGCCGGCGGACCTCGATTGCGATCCCATCGACCTTCCGCGGATCGAGATTCGCGGGGATCGCTCGCTCGATTACTTTGTTGCCCGTATCGAGGCCGTGCTCGAATGAACGGTGAGCTTGTCAGTGTCATCATTCCCGCTCACAATGCGCAAGATACAATCGACGAGACGCTCCGCAGCTGCGCGCTCTTTCGAGATTGTTGTTGTTGACGACAGCGTTCTGACGGTTGGAAGGGGTGCTGTCGCAGCCACCCCACGATACAGGAGCCATCCACAGAGGACATCGCTAGTCCAGAGGCGACAGAAAGCATTGCCAGGACCGTACATTCTGGCTCGTCGAGGCCAATGTTAGATTTGTAACAAATTGGTTCCGCTTTTTGTTCAGTGTCGCGCCCGTTTACCTCGTTCGCAAGTCTATTGGGCCACTTGGGACACGGCTGACATCAGCTCCTGCGGGCTTGGCGCCCCAAACATATATCGCCCGCCCTCTGGAACCTCCGTGAAGCTCCAGCGGACGATCCCCTGCCGATCCAGTAGGAACTGACCGACCAGTTGTCCGTGTCCCGTTGCCATCATCTGCTCGTCGGCTTCGGTCAGTTCGTAATGGTCCCTCTTATTAAGGATTTCGCTGGCCGCAATGGGGTCCATAGGACCGGGCAACTCGCCTGGTATATCGACCCGCATATCCTTTGCCGCTGCCATCGAGACCTTGTACGGCCAGTTCGTCTCGTTTTGGGTGAATTCGAGATTGGGCAGTCCAAAAGCACGATGTGAAGCGCGTTCAGGGTCGGAGGCCGCAAGCAGATTCGGCATCGGATGGTAGCGGAAATAGAGACGCGCCCGTTCGATTGGCGTGTTGACCACCGTCAGGCTCTCCACGCCCTTTTCGCGCAGCTCCGGATCAAGCCGCGCCTGGGCGGCGATATGGCGCCGGCAAAACGCACAATGCAGACCTCGAAACAGGCCGACCAGCACCGGCTTTTGGCCGCGAAAGTCGTCAAGCGCGATCTTGCCTTCCTGGGTAATGGCGTCGAGTATCAAGTTCGGCGCACGGTCGCCCGGTTGAAGCGGTACCAAGTCACTACGCGCGGACATTTTCCACCTCCAACCCCGGCTAGTCGAGAAAAGGCAGCACCACAAGCGCTTCCGGGTCGAGCCCGTGCTGGGCGCATATACCCTGCGCCAGGGAAAAGTAGCGTTCGGCCTCGGCCAGATTGTCGAGGTCGAGATTAAGCGTTGCAAGACCATCATAGCACGGAAACAGCAGTTGGGGTTCGCCCGTTTCGCGGGCTACGTCCAGTGCTTCGTGGAACAAGCCAACCGCCAGCTCCGGACGCCCGTTGCACTGGTGGATCTGCCCAAGCACGATCAACGGCACCGGCAGGTGCTCGCGCTGGTCGAGCGCCCGGTCGATCTCGATGGCCTTCTCGGCAGCAGGTACGCCCTCCGTTGGACAGCGATCCGTGAAAGTACAACAAGCGACCGCCAGATTGGCGAGGAGGCGCGCCTGGAAACCCAAATCACCAATATGGCGCGCCACTTCAAGACCGCGCCGACAGACCTCCATCGCGTGCGCCGGATCGATGGTCGTGTAAAGCACGCCGAGATTGGTGTAGCCGCGGCAGGCCGCGCCCAGTAGACCGGCGGCTTCGGCCAATTCAATGCTATGCTCAACCTGACGCACGGCCTCACGGTTTCGCCCAAGGCGAGCCAGCGCAACAGCCTTGGTATTGAGTGCCTCGGCGGTCACAAGGGTGGCATCACGCCCTACCTCGGAGACATGCTCCGTTGTCAGAGTGCGTACGCAATCCAGCGCCGCGTCTGCCCATTTTGCCGCGAGAGCGTGATCTCCGCTACGGAACGCCTGTCGGCCACGTTCTTGCCAGAGATGCGCCTGCTCGATCGGGGCATCCGCTCCATCGAGGAGCGCTGCCGCTTCAGCATAGCGGGATTCTGCGTCGTCCCGCTTGCCGACGTCCCAGAGCAGCCGACCGATCTTGCGTAAAACTCGCGCCGACGCGACGCGATTGGCCGACTCGCGGTATACCTGCAACACCGTTTCGTAATGGTGGTGCGCGATCTCGCGGCGGCCTGCCGGGCCGCTCAAATCGGCAATGCGCTCTGCAATTGCCAGTTTGAGCGGTGTTTGCCCGATCGCGCCCAACGCAGTCAGTGCTCGCTCGTAGAAACGAAGGGCGTCGTCGTTGGCGTATATCATGCGAGCGCGATCGCCCGCCGCCTGCAGGTAATGCGCGCCCTTCTCCCGCTCGGCGCTCTGTGCGAAATGATGACCGAGCACGGTCAAATCCTCGAGCCGCTCCGGCTTGTCGCCGCACAGTTGCTCCAAGGCAGCTCCGACCCGCCCGTGGATGTCGGTCCGCCGTTGCAGGAGTAGATTCTGGTAGATCACGTCCTGCAGCAATGTTTGCGTAAAGCGGTAGCTTTGCGACGAGACCGAGCCTGATCCGGCAACTTCCTCGATGATTTCCGCATCGCAAAGCAGTTCGCAGCCGGCTTCGAGCCGGCCGGGGTCGGTTGTCACAGTTTTCAGAAGTGTGGCATCGAAGCGCGGGCCGATTACCGCGGCCTCCTGGGCCAACCGGCGCACCTCTTGGGGCAGCCGGTCGACGCGGGCAAGCAACATTGCCTGGATAGTGGCGGGGATGCCGGTTGCGACTTCGCCTGCCACAGTCCGCCATCGCTGGCCCTCTCGCATCAGTACACCGCGATCGATAAGGCCGCGAACGATCTCCTCTAAAAAAAGGGGGTTGCCGCCCGCGCGCTCGAGAATCTGGTCGAGAAGCCCTCCTGCGGAGTTTACCCAACTCTCGCCGAAAAGCGCCGCCAGCAGGCTGCGTCCGTCATCACTGCTGAGCGGCGGAAGCCTGAGCGCTGTGTGACTGACCCGACTTGAGTCGAGCTGGTCGTTATCCGGCGCCGGACGATGCGTGACCAGCAACATCAACCGCGTGCGCTCCAACCTGTCCATCACGAAACGTAGTGCCTCAAGCGACACGGCGTCGGCCCAGTGCAGGTCTTCGACGACAATCAACAGCGGCGACAACGCAAGCCGCCGTTCGATGATTGTGCGGACTGCGTAGAGAATTTGCCGCCGCAGCTGCTCGGGTTCGACATGCTGCAAGGTGGCATCGGGGTCGCCAAGGCCGAGCACATGGTAGAGCAAAGGCATCAGCCGCTTCGCCTCCTCGCCCTGCAGGCCGAGATCGGTAAGCAAGCCTGCGAGCTTCCCCCGCATTTCGTCCCCATTGTCGTTTTGCATCATCCCGGCAGCGCTGCGCACCACTGCGCCCAAGGCGCCAAATGATTGTTCGCCCAGCGGTGAGCACGTGGCCAGCCGCACGGCGACGTTGCGAAAACGATCCTCGTCGCCGACGCGGGCGACGAACTCCTTCACCAGCCGCGATTTCCCGATACCGGCTTCTCCGACGAGGCGGACGAGTTGGGCCGAGCCGCTGCACGCCTGGTCAAGGCTCGCCATCATTCTACTGAGCTCCGCACCACGACCTATTATCGGCGCACTGAGGCCGAGCGCCTCGAGCCCACGCGCTGCACGCGGCGTCGCAAGCGGTGCATCCAGTCGATGGACGAGCACACTGCCAGCCTTGCCGCGAAACACGACATCACCCAGCGACTCGTAAGAGAAGGCATGCCGGGTCAGTCTGTGAGTGAGCTCGCCTACCAGCACCTCACCCGGTGCGGCCAGCGATTGCAGGCGTTGCGCCGTATTCACTGTGTCGCCGGTCACCGAATAGGATTTGGCGGTGCCGATGCCCAATCCGCCAGTAACGACCGGACCAGTGTTTATGCCGATGTGGAGCAACAGAGGCGAGCCGGAGTGGGGGGTGCTTTCGCCGAGCCGCGCCGTCCGGGCGATCATGTCGAGAGCGGCGCGAAGCGCACGTTCGGGATCGTCCTCATGCGCGACCGGCGCACCGAACAACGCGAGCAGTGCATCGCCGATGAATTTGTCGACGAAACCACCAAAGTTTCGCACGGCCGCCGTCAATTCCTTGAACAGTTTGTTCTGCAGCGCTTGCATGACCTCGGGGTCGAGCTGCTCGCTGAGCGTCGTGAAGCCGCAAAGGTCGGCGAACAGGACCGTTACCGTCCGGCGATCGGCGTCAGAGAAGGGATGCAGCCCTTCTTCGCTTTCGATGTCCGGAAGCATCGATGGAGTTCGAGAAGGCGGCACAATGGTCCGGCTTGGTGTCGGAGCAGGCCGTTCGACGACTTTTGCGGGCGCACCGACGTTTGCCCCACATTTCGGACAGAACTCGAAATCAGGTGCGCAGGGGTAGCCGCAACTGGCGCATGGCACGGGCTGGCGCCTGCCACACCTCGGACAGAAGGCGTAACCGCCCTCAACCTCGAAACCGCAGCCCGAGCAGTCCATCGAACAAGACCTCACTAGAGGCCGTCCCGGCGTGACCTCGCCACGCACTTCACGGCCAGGCTATTCGCAAGGATGCACCGATAGTCGTCGACCGGCAAGCGGCAGCGCAAATGGGCATCGAGCGATCAGTGTGGGTCCGGTGGCAGGGCGCTGCGGGCAGGCATTGTTGAAGGCGCAATAGTTCTCGGATCCGCGAACGCCGCCGAGACAGCCGCGCTTGCCGAAGGGGCTGTCGGCTCTGACGGGATTGGCGTAAGCTACAGTTAAGGGGGTGCACACATGCACCGCATCATCGCCATGGCGATCTTAGTTCTCGCGGCCGCGTTCAGCTCCGCGCGGGCGGAGGTGCTGATTGGGGTTTCATCTGCGATGACGGGACGGCTCGCCTGGTTCGGCGAGCAGGCGCAGCGTGGCGCCGAGATGGCCGTGGCCGACATCAATGCGACGGGTGGCGTACTCGGCCAGCAGATGAGGCTCATCACGGCCGACGACTTCTGTGATCCCGAGCAAGCGGTCGCCGCAGCCCAGAAACTGGTGGGTGATGGTGTGGTGCTCGTCGTCGGGCACTACTGCTCTGGAGCCTCGATCCCAGCATCGAAGGTGTACGAGGCGGCGGGCGTTTTGCAGATTTCACCAGGATCAACCAATCCGCTGTTGACTGAACAAGGCCGCGCCAACGTTTTTCGAGTCATTGGTCGCGACGACACGCAGGGGATCGTGGCCGGCAACTACCTGGCCGAGCATTGGAGCAACAGCAAGATTGCGATCCTTCATGACGGCACCACTTATGGAAAGGGTCTTGCTGACGAGACTCGAAAACAGCTGAACAAGCGCGGCGTAGTCGAAGCGATCTACGAGGAATACACACCCGCGAAGAACGACTATTCGGCCGAGATCGCTGCGCTAGAGGCTGCGAACATCGCCGTGGCATATGTCGGCGGATATCATGCCGAGGTCGCACTCATGGTTCGCGCTGCGCGCGACCGCGGCTACACGGTTCAGCTAGTCTCAGGCGATGGCATGGCGACCGAGGAATTTGCTTTGATCGCCGGCCCCGCGGCTGAGGGTACCCTCTTCACGTTCCCCGCGGACGCTCGCCGAAATCCCGAAGCCGCCTCGGTCGTCGAGCGGTTCCGGGCTGAAAACTTCGAGCCCGCAGGCTACACGCTGCTCAGTTACGCCGCCGTCCAGGCCTGGTCGCAGGCAGTGGACAAGGCCGGCTCACTAGAGCTCCAAGCCGTGATAGCGGCGCTGCGCGGCAATCAATTTGATACTGTGTTGGGCCGTATCGACTTTGACAACAAGGGCGATCTCACGAGCCAAAACTGGGTATGGTACGTCTGGCGAGGTGGAGAGTACGTGCCGGTCGAATAAGGACCGCCGATGCCGTCGCCGCTTGAGACAGCTGATGGAGATCGAGTTAGCTGGACCGTTCAGAGCTATGTGTCGCCGTTATGCTTGAACGCTTCGGCATACGTGGCCGTCTGTTGCTCGCTTTTTTCGGCATCAGCACCTTCGCCGTACTCGCGACAGCGGCCGCTCTCTATGCCTTCCTCCAGGTAGGAGAGGTCGTCGACCGCATCACCAAGGATCGGGTACCGTTGGCGCTCGCGTCCCTCCAGCTGTCGCGCCAGGCAGAGCGGGTAGCCGCCTCTGCGCCCGCCGTACTTACTTCGACCAGCAAAGCTCAGCACGGCGAGGTTTCCGCCGCGGTCGGGGTCGAGATGACGCGCCTCGAGGAACTGCTTGCCGCACTCAAAGGTGCCACGCTTAGCACGGCGGTGGTGGCTGAGATCGAGGCTGCAGTTCTTGGTCTGCGGCGCAACCTCAACGCCCTCGACGACCTTGTTGTCGCCCGCCTCACAGTGGTGGCGCGCAAAGAAGAACTGTTACGCCGCTTGTCGGCTACGACAAATGCAAGCCAGCGTCTTGTGGCGCCCGGTATCCTCGTGATGAATTCCAAGCTCCAGCAATGGCAGGCGGTTACAGCCGACACGTCGCTCGCGCCGGATCGCGGTGCGGCGGCGGCGGCCGACCTGGTCCAGGCAATTGCGGCCTACATTCCGCAGCAGAAAGCGCAGCAGGAGATATCGGCGGTCAATGACGTGCTGGTCAAGACGACGGACGCGCCAACGCCAGACGATCTGACGTTGATCCTGTTTCCGCTGCGCCGGTCGCTCGCCGTTCTCGACACGGTTTCCACCGAGATCGACGAGAGGCTGCGAACCCGTTTCCAACAGCGGGTCGGCGAGTTCAAGGCATTGATCGACGGCGGGAACAGCATCCCGAAGGCGCGCAAGGACGAGCTAGCAGTGCTCGCAGAGGGCGAAAAGCTTCTGGCCGAAAACAATCGGCTGTCGCGCAGTCTCACCGCTGCCGTCGATCGCCTGGTCGCCGCGGCAGACCGCGAGATCACCGCGTCCGGTCTCGAAGCCGCGACGGTCCAGCGCTACGGTACCGGAGTTGTCCTTGGCTCCGCCTTTCTCACCCTCTTGAGTTCCGTTCTGGTTGTCTGGCTCTATGTCGACCGTAGCCTTCTCGCCCGTCTGGGAGAGGTGAGCCAAAGCATGTTCGCAATCGCCGGCGGCGATCTTCGTGCGCCGCTGCCTGCCGCGGGCCGCGACGAGATCGGCCGGATGGCCGAAGCGCTTAGGCTCTTCCGGGACACCGCAGTCGAGGTCGAGGAAAAGAACCTGCGCGATGTCGCTGAGGCGCGCCAACGGCTCATCGATGCGATCGAGAGTATCTCCGAGGGATTCGCGCTGTACGACGGGGAGGACCGGCTTGTCCTCAGCAATAGCCGCTACCGCGAACTGCTCTACAGCGACCTTGCGATCGAACTGATGCCCGGCACGACATTCGAGCACATTATTCGCCGATCCGCTGAGCGCGGCTACATCAAGGATGCCGAGGGGCGGCTCGAGGAATGGGTCGCCGAGCGGCTCTCCCGGCACCGCAACCCAGGCGAACCGTGGGTGCAGCGGCGAGGCGACGGGCGATGGATCATGATAAGCGAGCGGCGGATCACCGCCGGCGGCACGGTCGCGGTCTATTCGGACATCACTGAGCTGAAGCAACGAGAGGAGAACCTCGCAGAGAAATCCACGGCTCTCGAGGCGCTTTCCAACAAGCTGGCCAAATACCTGGCGCCGCAAGTGTACAGCTCGATATTCGCCGGCCGCCAAGACGTTAGAATCGCCAGCCAGCGGAAGAAACTGACAATATGCTTCTCCGATATCGCCGGCTTTACCGAGACCACTGACAAAATGGAATCCGAGGATCTCACCCAGCTCCTCAATCACTATCTGACGGAAATGTCGAAAATTGCTTCGGATCACGGCGCGACGATCGACAAATATGTCGGCGACGCGATCCTGATGTTTTTCGGCGACCCTGAGACGCGCGGCGTCAAGGAGGACGCGCTGGCGTGTGTGCAGATGGCTCTCACCATGCAAAAGCGGATGAGCGAACTTGCCGAAATCTGGCGTGACATTGGAATTGAGACACCGCTGCGCTGCCGCATCGGCATCCATACCGACTACTGCACTGTCGGTAACTTCGGCAGCGAGGACCGGATGGATTACACGATAATCGGCGGCGCCGTGAATCTCGCCTCGCGCCTGGAACAGGAGGCGCCACCGGGGACCGTCCTCATTTCCTACGAGACGTTTGCGCAAGTGAAGAACACGATCGACTGTGAGGAGATGGGGCATGTCCAGGTCAAGGGGATCGCCTATCCCGTCGCCACCTACCGCGTCATCGATCTGAAGGCCAATCTAGCCGGCGCTTGTCGCGCCGTTCGAACCGAGCTGCCGCACTTCAGGCTGGAACTTGAACCGGAGCTGATGTCCGCTGACGAGCGTGACGATGCCGCCACTGCGCTTCGAGACGCGCTGGATCGGCTTTCCCACAAGCCCGGGCAGTAGGGCTTGGTTCACAACGACCCTCCCATGGACGCAAGGAGTAGGATGTGGGACGCAGCTTATTGGCGCTGTCGATGCGAAGGCCACAGAACGGTCGCGGTCAGTCTTTGAACTCGGGCGGAACGTCCGCATCGGAGCCGAGACTTAACATTCACGGCATCACTGGCAAGGTCCGGATATGGCGCAAGTTGCCCGTTCCGGGGCGCCGCCTTAAACGGCAAAGTTTGACCCAGAGCGGCCGCTCGGCGTGACAGTGTCGAACGTCCGAAAGCATGATAGAGCAGTCATTGCCGATTTCGAACTCGCTGTGGACGGGTTCCGCAAGGCCGGTGTCGTGCAATGACAGGTGAGGCCATGTCAGGTCAGGCCTTGAACTGCAGACGGCTCTCAGGCAAGCCATATGACTGTCGAGGCGGAAGCCGTCGTCGAAATCCCAAAACGCATCAGCGTCAAGGAAAGCGGCCGGACCAGACGCCAGAGGCTCACCGATAGTCGCCGTCGCTTGCGGTTGCTCACCAGAAAATCAACCTGAAATAAGGCTTGAAGTGAGGCTCAGGTCGGCTTGATCTCTGCCCGGCCGATCTTGCGCCATCGGGCGTTTTCGCAAACCAGTTTCAGGTCGTCGGTCGTCTCGGCAAATGTCCGCAAACGGTATTGTCGGAGCAGGTCCGGGAAGAGCGCCCCTTCCGGCAGGCCGGCAAGCTGCTCCCGGACCGAGATCTTTTCATCGATGACCCGCATGCCCCAGGCATTTTCCCGAACCTGCAGCTCAGCGGCCAGATCGCGCTCTTCCGGCGCGTTTTCGTCTAGCACGGCCAGAAGGATCGAGTGGAAAAGCGCTACATAGCCAATCTGTCTCAGGCCGCCCACGACCCGCACGCGCGGCAATATGGCAAGGACGAGGAACGTCAGGAACAAGTTCGGCAGCAGCACGCCGTCCAGCAGCCCCTGCTTGAGATGCAGCCGCTCGAACGGGATTAAAAGACCATGCGGCCTGTCAGGCTCGATCAGGTGCCCGTTCTCGAGGACGAGCTTGCGCACGCGCTCCTCGCGGATGCCCCAGAAATAGTCCGTGGCATTGGGCAGGAATCTGCCAAACGGGCTCGATGCGGCCTCTTGCAAGGCATGTTCGAGACGCTGGCGTCTTGCGGGTTCAATGAGCAGCCTGGAAAGAAGGCTGCCGTCATGTTCTAGATGCCGTGCCATGGCAGCCGCGGCGAGCCGATCATCGATGAAAACCGGCAGGGCCATGCCGGCACGATCCCAATTGGCGACCAGATCCTCGTTGAGGGCTGTCAGCGCATCGGCGGCGGTTCCAAACACCTTGTCCTGGCTGGCAAGCAGTGTGCCCAGCCAGCGGCTGGCATCCGTTTCATCGCCCACCGCCTCAAGCGCGCGCTTGTTGAGGGAAACGGGACCGGCCACGCAGGCGCTTTTGCGGCACAGTTTGTGGCGCCCGATGCCAAACAGGTTGACCTTGTCGTCGCCGACATCGAGCCATCCCGGCCCCTCCCGGCCAATTGTCTCCATGGTCATCGTCGTTCCCATGAAGCCGAAGAAGGCCGACAGCCCGTTTTCGACCGCGCCGAGCCAGGCAAGCAGGAGGGCATCGAAGGTGATCCGGTCCATCAGAAGCAGGCAGTGCAGGCCGGACTGAATCACCGGTCTGTACTCGAACTCGTCGAGGGTCTTGCCGATCTCGTCAGGCTGCATCATCACACCAAGGCGCTGATGCAAGACTTCGCGCAGGATCGATCGGGCAGCGATCGCCGGGGCCGATGCAGGCCTTGCCACCGGCCGCCACAGATGGCGGGCGTAATCGGAAACCGGTGCATTCCAGTTCTGCTCGATGTCGCGCACGACCTCCGGGCAGAGCAGCGACAGCACAGCCAGAATTTCCACCGGAGGCGTAGGCGTTGGGTCAAGGACGGCGGTCATTGGTCCCGTCTAGCCGCTTGCGGTGCAAACGCCAAGGGAGACCAGACTTGCTGGATGCGGCCGGCCCACACATAGATCGTCAACTCGATCAAGATGGTGTGAGCCGAAATGACCGTCTCCTACGGAGTTCTCCATAAGCAACCGCCTGTTCGCCGACTCGGCACGAATTGTTAGGTTGCTAAACAGTTAAGGCCAAACCAGCGGATCTTAAAACCGCAGGCGGGCCATGCTCAGGAGGTCGTGGTACTGCCCGTCGGTAAAGCCGGCCTTCACATGCCGGCCTTCGACCTCAAAGCCGTGGCTTTTGTAGAGACGGAGGGCGGGTTCGTTGTCGGCATAGACGGTCAATTCGACCCGCTTCAGGGCGCGCCAGTTGTCGGCTACGTCAAGCAGCGCGCCAAGTATGGCGGAGCCGATACCTTTGCCGACAAAGGCATCGTCAAGGCCGATATTGATCTCGCCGATATGCGAACGGCGCGGCGAACCCTGCACGACCAGGCTGCCATGGCCGACGACCTTGCCGTCCAGCTCGGCAACGATCCAGGTGGTTTCCTGGCCGGACTTGGCGATACGCCGCGCCACCTGCTCCACCATCTCGAAAGGCATCCTGAGCGTGCCCCAGCGGAAGCCCGGCATGTTGAAGATAGCGCAAAGCGCCTCCGCATCGCTTGGCCGGACGGACCGGAGCTGCGGCTGGATTTTCTCGGAGGGTGGCGAGGTCGTGCTGGTCATGGCGTTCCCGGCGAAGGCAATCGGCCCGGTACGATGCACCGGACGTCACCTGAAAATCCAGCCGTCTCTGCAACCTATGATGCCGATTGTGAGCTAAAATACCGGGAGGCGGCGTAGAGTTTGAAGACGCCGCTGATGCCGATCCAACCGAAAAGGACGAGCCAGCACAATGTCCCGGTCGCCGTCCAGTCGATCCGGTGCACCGCAGCGTCGGTGATGGCGACGCCGAGGATGGCAAGCAGGCCAACCAGAAACTGCGCCAAGCCGAGCACCAGCAGTTCCTCGCGCGGCGCGCTTCTCCAGACCAGATATATACCGCCCGCACCGGCGAGGAAGATGGCGCTGTAGACCTGAGCGTGGAAGGCATCGATCGGCCATGGCCAGATGCCACTGAATGTCAGGGGAAACAGCAACAGGCCGACGCCATAGAGCCCAAGGATCGCGGATTCCGCCGGCATGTAGCCGCGCCATGCGGGATTTAAGGTCACGCCTTTTGCAGAAGGACGGGCCCTGGCCCGCCACAGGAACAGCCCGGATACCGCGACCGAAGCAAGATAGACCAAAAACCACAGCCAGGGCGCTTTGCGCTCGAAGTTGAAATAACCGAGATTGATGAACGAAGCCACCGATACGATGACTGTGAAGATGAAGGCCATGACGAGCACGAGCCTGCCGGGCGACCAGCGATTCCAGACCAGCAGCGCCGCCATCACGACCATTTCGGCGGTGTAGAAGCCACCGAGGAAGCGCGCATTGAACGGCGTGACGGCCCAAGGCCAGCCCGGTTTGACCAGAACAGGCACGAAAAACAGGCCGGCGCCTACGATCAGGACGATGATGACCACCGCAGAGAAAAGGCGCAGGGCCGCGGGAAATGGCGGGTTGTTGGATGTCGGCATGGGAGAAAATCCCAAAGATGAATGCTCCATGGACCATCATAGTGCTGCTTGCGGCCGGTGAAAATCCGCCGAATGGAATTTGGACGGTCACCAGGCTTATCCATTCGAATGGCCGTACGATCTGTTTCGAAGTAAGATGGAGCACTCGGACCAAAGACCGGTCCGGTCAACACGCCTCGGGGCGCATTTTCCGGAACCTGCACGATGAACGAAGCTCAGGATCTGTTCTCGCTTCTGCGACAATCGGCCGATGTCGATCCACAGGCGATCGACGCGATCAAGCGAACCATCGCGGAGGGCGAGGACCGCGAACTTTGCCGCATCAATGCGCCAGCCTTCGCCAGCAAGCATGGCCTCGACGAGGAGCGCGCCATAAGCGCCTTTCTCCATGCGGCGCGGGTGGGCATCTTCGACATTTCCTGGAATGTTCTGTGCCCCGGCTGTGGCGGCGTGCTCGACACCAACGCCACGCTGAAAACCCTGCAGAAGGACGAATACACCTGCGCGCTGTGCTCCGAGGGCTATTCGCCCACCCTCGACGAGATGGTCGAGGTGACATTCACCGTCAGTCCCCGCGTGCGCAGGATTGCCGCCCACAATCCACACGAATTGCCGGTGGCGGAATATTTCCGCCAGATCTACTGGGCGTCCGGCGTCGATCTGCCGGAAGAGGATTTCGCGGAAAAGATGGAAGCGTTCTCGCTGGAGGATATCGAGCTTGCGCCCGGTGAAAAGGCGGTTCTGCCCATACAGCTTCCGTCCGAATTCATCATCGTCTTCGAGCCGGTCACCCATTCAGCGCAGTTCATCGACGGGAAGGGCGAACCAACAAAGGAGCGCCGGAGCCTCTCTTTGGCCTTCGACCGCGACCATGTCCAGAACCAGACGCTGGAGATGCAACCCGGCCCGTTGCGCATTTCGCTGGAAAACAGGACCGACACCCGCGTGCTGCCGACGGTCTTCATAGCCGGCCAGGCATTGCATGATTTCCTGGGAAAACGCCGGCCCTTCCTGACCGCCAAGCGCCTGCTCACCAACCAGACATTCCGCGATTTCTATCGCACGGATACACTCGACATTAACCAGCGCCTGAAGATCACCAGCCTGACGTTCCTGTTCACCGACCTGCGCGGATCGACCGAGCTTTACGAGCGGGTGGGCGACCTTTCAGCCTTCGATCTCGTGCGCGTGCATTTCCAGGTTCTGCACGAGATCGTCGCAGCGGAGGCAGGCGCGGTGGTGAAGACGATCGGTGATGCGGTGATGGCGACCTTCGCGACGCCTGATCGTGCGATTGCTGCCGCCCTCAGGATGCGCGATGCCATGCGTACGCTCAACGACAAGAGCGGGCGCGAGGATCTGCTGCTCAAGATCGGAGTCCACGCCGGCCCCTGCATTGCTGTGTCTATGAACGACCGACAGGACTATTTCGGCCAGACGGTCAACATTGCTTCGCGGGTCCAGAACCTTGCCAACGCACAGGCGATCTTCGCCACTCGGGCGGTGGTCGACGACAATCTCACCGCCGATCTGTTGCACAGGAAGGCGCTGACGCCCGTGCCCCACGAGGTCTCGCTGCGCGGCATTGAGCGGGAGATAGCAGTATATACGATCCCCTGAAGGCTTGGCCCCTGAAGATTTGGATCGTCTCGGCCCCTCACACGCGCCTACAGATAAAATAACGATCGGCGGGCACCGAAGGCGGCGGCGGGAGGCGTTGCAACTGCGGATGATCTAGCGGCATGCCGCTGACCGCGATGCCGCCGACGCGAAGCAGGCGCGCGGTCAGATCGGGAAGCCAGGTAAGGGTCACTGCATCGCGATCTTCATAGCCAGTGCCGATGTCGGCATGAACAAGAGCGGCGTCGATGCCAATGAACCTGCTCGCGGTCTCGCGTATTTCGCCGAGCACGAGATTTTCCGCTTCGGGAATTGAGCTGGCGTGTGCGGCAAGTGCGCGGTCGAACGCTACGATCCGGCGTCCGGGCAGGCGCTCGCGCAGATGGTGGAACGTCCGGCCATTGCCGAGGCCGAGCTCGAGCACGGGCCCCTCCATTTTCGCCACCTCGGCGCAGACATGATCGAGTATGTCGCGCTGTGCGGTCATCCTCCGGATGAAACTGTCGAGGCGACTCATGTGCGATTGTATGTCCTGAACCAGTCCACGAAATCAACTGCCCCCGACCAGAGCGTTTCGCGGCTGAAACCCGACGCCGACGTGTTAAACCCAGATCGAGTCTTGCCGAGGCGAACGATGAACATTGCAACAAGCGAACAGGCCGCTGACAAGGACCATACCGGGTCGAGTCGGCGGCACGGCGCGCGGCGGAATAGCGATCTCACTTGTAGGGGTCTGCGGCGTCCCGCAAGCCGTCGCCGAGGAAGTTGAACGCCAAGATGACGAGAATGACGGGGAGCATCGGCAAAAGCAGCCATGGATAGAACGCGATGACGCTGACGCTGCGCGCCTCGGTGAGCAGGATGCCCCAGCTGGTTATCGGCGCCCTCAGGCCGAGCCCGAGGAAGCTCAGCGCCGTCTCGCCCAGGATCATGCCGGGTATGGAGATCGTCGCCGTCGCGATCAGATGCGACATGAAGCCGGGAATGAGATGCCGCCCGATGATGCGGCTGCTTCTGGCGCCCATCAATTGCGCGGCCAGAACGTAATCCTCCTCGCGCAAGGCTAGAAGCTTTGAACGCACGGCCCGCGCCAGTCCGGTCCAGTCGAGCAGCCCGAGGATGACGGTGATGCCGAAATAGATCAGGATCGGACTCCAGGTTATCGGCATGATCGCCGCCAGAGCCAGCCATAGCGGAATGCTGGGGATCGATTGCAGAACTTCGATTATCCGTTGAACGATCAGGTCGAAGATACCGCCGTGATAGCCGGCCAGTCCGCCGATGACAATGCCGAGCAGGAAGCTGAAACTGATGCCGACGAGGCCGATTGTCAGTGAAATGCGTGCACCATAGATGATGCGCGAGAGCACATCGCGCCCCAGCCTGTCAGTGCCCGCCAGAAAGAGCTGGCCGTTTTCGGCAGGACAGACAAAATGCCTGTCACCTTCGATCAGGCCCCAGAACCGGTAACTGTCGCCCTTGCAGAAGAAACGGATCCGCTGAACATCATCCTGTTTCTCGATGTAGTTCCGCTTGAGCGTGTCCATATCCAGCGTCATCTGACGGCCATAGACGAACGGCCCGACGAGCTGGCCGTTGTGGAACAGGTGCACCCGCTGCGGCGGTGAATAGATGTAGTCCATGTTGCGCGTGTGCAGATTGTAGGGCGCCAGGAACTCGCAGATCAGTATCCCGAAATAAAGCGCCGCCAGGAATATGCCGGATATGACGGCAAGCCGGTGCTTCCGGAATTTCCACCACATCAGCCGCAACTGCGACGCCTGAAAGACCTTCGACTGCTCCGGCGTCATCACCTCGACCGACTGCAGGTCAAAGGGCGCGATGGAAACGTAGTGTTGCAGTGGGGCACCCGGAGCGGGCAGCGGCGATTGCGTGTTCATTTGGTGCTGCCGCCTTGCAAACGAATTCGCGGATCAAGTAGCGCCAGCGCCAGGTCGGAAATCAGGACGCCGATGACCGTCAGGAAGGCGAGGAACATCAGGAACGACCCTGCCAGATACATGTCCTGGCTTTGGAGCGCCTTGATCAGCATCGGCCCGGTCGTTTCCAAAGACAGCACGATCGCCGTGATTTCGGCGCCGGAGATGATGGCCGGCAGGATAGAGCCGATGTCTGAAATGAAGAAATTGAGCGCCATGCGCAGCGGATATTTGACCAGCGCCCTGAAGGGATGAAGGCCTTTGGCGCGCGCGGTCACGACATATTGCTTATGTAGCTCATCGAGCAGATTGGCGCGCAGCCGCCGGATCATACTTGCCGTGCCCCCGGTGCCGATGATCAAGACCGGGATCCAGAGATGGGCGAGGATCGACTTCGCCTTGGCCCAGCTCATCGGCTCGCCGAGATATTGCTGGTCCATGAGATGGCCGATGGACGTGCCGAACCAGATGTTGGCGAAATACATCAGGATCAGCGCCAGCATGAAGTTCGGAATGGCAAGGCCGAGAAGGCCGAACAAAGTCAGGCCGTAGTCGCCCCAGCTGTATTGATGCGTGGCGGAGTACATGCCGATCGGAAAGGCTATGAGCCAGGTAAAGATGATCGTGACGAAGGAAACCAGCACGGTCAGCCACATTCGGTCCCCGACGACGTCGCGAACCGGCAGCTCATATTCGAAGGAATAGCCGAAATCGCCGTGCAGCATCCCGCCGACCCAGTAGAAGTAGCGAATGACCGGTGGCTGGTCGAAACCATATTCCTTGCGCATCATCTCGATGCGATCGGAATCCACCGCTTCGCCCTGAGCCCGAAGCTCGGCAACATAGCTGTCGAAATAGTCGCCTGGTGGAAGTTCGATGATCGTGAACACCAGTGCCGATATGACCAGCAGCGTTGGAACCATCACGGCGATGCGCCAGACAAAATATCGAAGCACGCTCAGGACTCTCCAAGCCAGAATGTATCCGGCATGTAGACACCGAAATAGGCGGTCGGGTCGTAGCCGTAGAGCGCCTTGTCAGGCAGATTGCGCAGCCGCGAGGACGCCAGAATCGGCTGATGCGTTCCGTTCACCGTGCCGATCGAAAACACCTGATCGGTATAGATCGACAGCATTGAATTCCAGATTTCGGCGCGCTCCGTGGCTTCGGTCGATGCGTTCCAGCGCTTGAGTAAAGCCATCAACTCGACCACAGGCGGAAGATCGGGCGCTTCACCGACCTTGCCATGAGACAAGTAGTGAGCACCCCAGAGCGGCCATTGCAGCTGGTCGTCGACGGTGGGGGCCAGTTGGTACGGGTTCATGTCGGCGGTCGGTACGCCATTGTCGATTCCCGACCACATCGACATCACGATCTGGCCACCAAGCGCGCGGCTGCGGAAGATGTCGCGCTGCGAAGTCCGGATGAACAGGGCGATGCCGATCTTGCGCCAGTGATCGGTGATGAGCTCGAGCGCGTCGGTTTCCAGCGTGCTTTCGCCGGCCGTTTCCACTACGAGCTGCGCCGGGCGTCCGTCGGGAAGTATCCGCAGGCCGTCATCGTCACGCGCCTGAAGCCCGACCTCGTCGAGCAGGGCATTGGCCTGGTCGGGATCATGGGCGACCCAGGCTTTCGCGAATTCCGGCCGGTAGAGCGGGCTCTCCGGCAGGACCGTATCGGCACTTTCCTGCGCCAATCCGTAGAACACAGCCAAATTGATCTCGCGCCTGTCCACAGCGAGCGAAAGTGCGCGGCGCACTCGCACGTCACGAAAAAGGCCACGCCACACCTGGTCGGCACAATTCAGATTGGGCAGCAGCGCCAGCCGCGAACCCTGTGTGCGTTTCCAGAGATGCATCTTCACCGGGTAGCGCTTCTCCGCGTCTTTCAGGAAGGAGTAATCGCTGAAGTCAATTCCCATGCATTGCAGGTCGCTCTCGCCCGCACCGGTCTTGGCGGAGATGATCGCCGACGAGCTGACATTCATGACGATCCGGTCAACATAGGGCAGTTGCCGGCCATTCTCGTCTATTCGATGAAAGAACGGGTTGCGCTCGAAGACGAATTGCTCGGCCGGCGGCTTGGTCCGGTTCTGCCAGGGATCGAGCGTCGGCAGTTCCGGGTTCTCCGGGCGATACTGCCGCGACATGCGGATATGCAGGAGCGTCCATTTCTGGGCCCGATTCTCCTTCATTAGGCCGGCGAGCCGGAATGGATCCTGGTATTTCTTGTGGAACTGCTTGAGATAGGCGGCTGGCAGAACAAGCGATATCGGCGAAGCAGCGGCGAGCTTGGGCAGGAAGTCGGGATTGGGCGCATCCCAACTATAGCGGACCGTCGACGGATCGACGATCTCGAAGCGTGGCGGCTTGCCGTCCGCCAGCAGGGCCGGGGCGAGCCCGCCTTGCGAAAGCTCATCGTTCAGCCAGACATCTTGCCAGCAATAGCGAAAATCCTCCGGCGTCAGCAGGCTACCGTCAGACCATTTATGCCCTTCCCGTATCTTGAAAGTGAAGACACGATCATCCGCAACATCGAAACTTTCGAGAATGTCGGCTTGCAAGTTAAGCTTTTCGTCATAGCCGACCAGGCGAGCGTACCCGTAGATCGTCATCATCCGGATATCTTTCTGGCTGCCGATGATCGTGCGCAGCGTGCCGCCATATTGGCCGGGCTGCCGGCCCATCGCAGCGAGATTCAACGCGCGCGGGCGCTTGGGCAGACGTTCGGCGAGTGCCGGCAGCGCCCCGGCCTTCAGCTGTGGCTGAAGAAATTCCGGCTCCAGATCGCCGGCACGCAACGTGCCCGGCAGAAATGCCGAAGCCATGAGTCCAAGGATGGTGCGCCGGCTGATCAATGGCGTAGCTCGCTGACATCGGCCGAACGTCGGGCCAGCACGAGGTGGCCGCCGCCAAGATCGAGCGGCGACAGCATATCCTCGTTGCCCTCGTCGCGGAATTGCGGTCCCCATGCGCTGGTGTCGGAAGCGCCGCTGAGCTTCAGCGTCTTGAAATCCATCGGCCTGTCGAGATCGGGGAAAGGTACTGCGGCGACCAGTGAGCGCGTGTAGGGGTGGACCGGTTTCCTAAGCAGAATTTCGCGCGGCGCGAGCTCGACGATACGCCCGCCGCACATCACCGCGATGCGGTCTGCCATGTAGTCCACCACCGCCAGGTTGTGGGATATGAACAGGTAGGTCAGGCCCAGTTCCTTCTGCAGGTCCTTCAGAAGGTTCAGGATCTGCGCCTGGACAGAGACATCGAGCGCCGAAACCGGCTCGTCGCAGATCAGGAGTTCAGGCCCCAGCGCCAACGCGCGCGCGATGCCGATACGCTGACGCTGCCCGCCGGAGAAACTGTGCGGATAACGCTTGATGAAGCGCGGATCGAGCCCGATTGCCTGCATCAGGCTCTTGACCGTGGCGAGTCGGGACGCGGCATTGCCGCGTTGATGGATTTCCAGTGGCTCGCTCAAGATGTTCTCCACCGTCATGCGAGGTGAAAGCGACGAAACCGGATCCTGAAAGACCATCTGGATTTTCGCGCGCAACAGGCGCAGCGCGTCTCCCTCGGCTTCCAAGACGTCGATCGGACCATCGCGGCCGTTAAAGATCACAGAGCCGCCGCTAGGGGTGACAGCCCGCATGAGGATCTTGCTGACGGTGGTTTTGCCGGAGCCGCTTTCGCCGACAAGACCCAGGCACTCACCCCGCCTGATATCAAAGCTCACGCCGTCCACGGCGCGAACAGAGGTTTGATGATCTCCGCCGAACCATCCGGACTTGCGGATCGTGAAGGTCTTTGTCAGATCCTTGACCGACAGCAGGAGGTCGTCCGGCCCCTTCGATGCCGGCGCCGTCTGCTTGCCGAGCAGGTTCTCGACATTCACCGGCACCTCGCGGAGCGCCTGTAGCCTTTCGCCAGGCTTTAGGTCGAAATGCGGAACGGCTGCCATCAGGCCCTTCAGGTAAGGGTGGCCTGGCCGGCGGAATATCGCCTCCACGGGTCCCGCTTCCATGATGTCGCCATGGTACATGACCACCACCTCGTCGGCTACATTGGCGACTACGCCAAGGTCGTGCGTGATCAGCAGCATCGCCATGTTCAGCTTCGTCTGAAGCTCGCGCAGCAATTGCAGGATTTGCGCCTGGATGGTGACGTCCAACGCCGTCGTCGGCTCGTCGGCGATCAACAGGGCGGGCCGGCAGATAAGCGCCATGGCGATCATTGCGCGTTGACGCAATCCTCCCGAAAGTTCAAAGGGATACATGTCATAGGCGCGCTTGGGGTTGGGAAAGCCGACAAGTCCGAGCATTTCCTCGGTCAGCGCCTTGCGCTTCACCCGAGCCATGGGCGTATGAATCTGCAGGGATTCGCTCACCTGATTGCCGATCGTATGCAGCGGCGACAGTGATGTCATCGGCTCCTGAAATATTTTGCCGATGCGGCTGCCTCTCAACGCCCGGATTTCGGGTCCGTCACGCGGCATTTGCAGGATATCCTGCGTCGTGCCGGGCTTTTCAGGATCGGAAAACAGGATACGGCCGCGAACATGGGCTGTGTTCGGCAAAATGCCCATCACTGCCTGGCTGAGAACCGATTTTCCGGAACCGGACTCGCCCACAAGCGCGGTAACCTTGCCGGGCAGGACGCGAAGATTTGCACGCCTGACAGCATGCAACGGTCCCCCTATAATGGCAAAAGAGATGCCAACATCCTCGATCCGCAGCAGATCAACGCCCAAATTCATTCTCACACCAGCCCCCACTCTGGCACGTCCAGAAGGCGAGACTAACGCATTGCCAGCCTAGAGCAACTTGGATTCGAACAGTCGCCAGTTCCCTGGCGGAACCGGCGACCGGACTGCATACCAAACGCGTTCGGATCAGATCGTGGCGGTTACTGGAGCTTCCTCGGGTCGCCCGCCGACAGCCGCGCGGCATCGCGATGAAGCAGCATGACCTGCTCGGCGTCCGATATTCGGTCGTAAATCGGCTCCAGCGCACCGTCTTCATCGAGTGCAAGAGCACCCGACAAATCGGGTGAAAGCACCGTCAGCTTCTGCTTGATGCCCGCCAGTTCCTCCTTGCCGAGCGTCACCCAGTTGTTGGCGCTGCAATAGCCGGCGAAATCTTCGCTGGCGAGAACGCTGTGCGAATATTTCTTAGTCAGGGTCTGAAGGCGCTGGACCTCGTTTACAGCCGAGCCGAAGACAGAGAATGTGAGCCGGTCGGAAAGCCCGACATTGCCGAACATCACATTGCCGACATGCAGGCCGATGCCGAATTTAATGTCGCCCAACCGCTGCTCCTTTCTGCGCAGATTGAGATCCATCATGCGCGCGGTGGCCTTGTGCGCTGCCGCAAGGGCAGCCCGGCAGGCGATCTCGGACTGCGCACGGTGCCTTTCGCAAGGGTAGACAGCAATGAAGCCATCCCCCAGGAAACTCATGATCTGCCCGCCTCTGCGATTGAAAGGTGCAGCAATGGCATCGAAAAACTGGTTCAGCGTATCGATATAGATTTCGCGGCCGGAGGTTTCGGCAAGCCTTGTCGACCCGCGCATATCGGCCATGACCAGTGCAGCCCGGATTGTGTCGCCCTCGCCGCGCTTGATCTGGCCGTCCAGCACCCGCCTGCCGGCGTCGCCGCCGAGATAAGTGGTCATCATGTTGTCGGCGAGCTTGGTGAGCACCGCCATCTTGGTTGCGATAGCGAGATGGTTCTGGATCCGCAGCAGCGCCGAAATCATGTTGTCACTGAAGCCTGCAGCACTGTCGGTGGACCAAGACCCGATCATGCCCTGACTGGTGTTGCCGCTGAAGGGATGGACGAAAGCCATGTAATCGGTGACGCCCATAAGCTTGAGGTCATCGAAAACAGGAAATTCAGACGGCACCGACGGGTCGAGCCGGCGCCGCAGATGGTCGAGTTTGTGGCTGAGCAGATGGTAGTATGGGCTGGTCAGGAATCTGTCGGAAGGAACGCCGTCGTCATGACGGAAGCCTTCTACTTCCAAGCCCTGGCCGCGGAGCCAGGTGAAGCCAAGCGCGTCATAAAGCGGATGAAGCATCGAAAAGCTCAAATGCACCCGCCTCAACGGCAGGCCGGCAGCAGCCAGCCGTTCACAAAAGCCCTTTACCAATGTTTCCAGGTCGTCGCCCGCCAGCGCCGATTGGGTCAGCCAATCGGCAACCTTATCCATGAGAATGGCAGAAATTTCTGCTTGCGCTGTGCTCATGCTATCTCGAAATCTCCTTGATCCGCCACAAATTCGCCGGCTCGGACGCCGTCAGGCCTTCACCACCGTCTCTCGGGTTAGCCCGAGGCGGCCAAAAACATTGCGTGTGTCGACGATCAGAAGAGCGTGATCCGCGATCGCCTGATAGTCAATCGCGTCGTGGTCGGTTGCAACGACGACAGCATCGAAATCCTTCAAGGCCGCCTCGGTCAATTCGACCGAGCGACGCCCCTTGATCGCCATATGCTCCCGTGTGGTCGGGATCTCCGTAACATGCGGATCGTGGAATTCCGCCTTGCCGCCCCATTCCTCGATGAGTTCAATGAGCCGCAATGAGGGGCTTTCGCGGATGTCGGGCACATTCTTCTTATAGGCGAGCCCGATGATGAGAATGCGCGAGCGGCTGAGCGCCTTGCCGCAGCGCCGGTCCAGCGCCTTCGCCAGTTCATCGACCACATGACGCGGCATAGCCGTGTTGATCTCTGCCGCCAGCTCGATGAAGCGGGTCGGCAGTTCATATTCGCGCGCCTTCCACGTCAGGTAGAAGGGATCGATCGGAACGCAGTGGCCGCCAAGTCCGGGGCCGGGATAGAAAGGCATGTAGCCGAAGGGCTTGCTCTTTGCCGCCTCGATCACCTCCCAGATGTCTATGCCCATCGCACCGAGCACGACCTTCAACTCGTTGACCAGGGCTATGTTGACCGAGCGGAAGATGTTTTCCGTCAGCTTGACCGCCTCGGCGGTCGCCGTGGTGGAAACCGGAACAACGGTCTTGACCACGCCCTGGTAGAAAGCCTGAACGAGTGTCGCCGCTTCAATGCCGTCGCCTGCCACGATCTTGGGGATCGTCGCGACTTCAAAGCTTCGGTTGCCGGGATCCTCGCGTTCGGGCGAGAAGCCGAGGAAGAAATCTATCTTCGACCGCAAGCCGGTTTCTTCCAGTATGGGCTTGATCACGTCGTCGGTGGTGCCGGGATAGGTGGTCGATTCCAGCACGATCAGCTGGCCGAGACGCAGATGCTTCGCGATGGTGCCTGCCGTGTTCCTGACAAAGGAGAGGTCCGGCTCACGGTTTTTCGTCAGCGGTGTCGGAACGCAGATGATGATGACATCGCAGACGGCCAGTTCAGCAAAATCCGCAGTGGCGCGGAACCGTCCGCTCGCCACCTGGCCGGCAAGGGCTGTCGAGGTCACCGCCTCGATATAGGATTGGCCGTTGTTCAGGCTCTCGACCTTCTGGGCTTCGACGTCGAAGCCGGAAACCGGGAAGCCGGCGCGTGCGATCGCAACCGCCAGCGGCAGCCCGACATACCCCAGTCCGATCACGCCGACTTGCGCGGCGCGCGTCGAAATCCGGTTCAGAAGACGGTCATATGTCGATCGTGAGGCGTCCAAAAATCTGCTTTCCCTTAATTCGGACAGACCGTCCGCTTCCATGGCGAGGCTCACTTGGTCCCAAGAACCCCGAGGCATATTGCGGAAAATCGATGTCCGCAAGCTGTCAGACCGGCACCTTCGCCTTCAGGCTTGCTGCAGCCATCGCATAGCCGCCGGCGGCGCCATCGATGAAATGAACGTGATCGCGCTGCAGCGGCGAGGCGACGAGGCATGTCATCAAGGCCGATTTCTGGCGGTGCAGGCCATAGTTGCAGATGCCCGCCTCTTCCGCCTGTTTCAGCCGGTTCTCGATCCGTTGCAACACATCCGCGTCAACGTCGATGGTCATCTTCAAGCCGTCGTCGAACTTCCGGAAATCCGAATTGCTGGCCACGTCGCGTTTGTAGATCTTCGGATCGAATTTGCCGATCGTCCAGCCATATCTATCGGTAACAGCCGTAAGCGTCATCAGGAACACTATCCACAGCTTCGACAGCCATCGCCGTCCTGCCGGCGCCGTGGCGCGCGCCTCGATATCGAGGCCGGCGGGCAGCAAACTGTAGTCCGGTCCGTTCACCGGCACCGGGTGGCCATCGCGTTCCTGCCTGCCGGCAAGGGCGATGATGTCGGAAACCAGAAACTGAAAATCGCGCACGTCGCGCGACGCCCCCGGTATGGCTATGATCGAGACGATTTCGCCATGCCGGGCTTCGATCGGGTTCCAGCGGCACGAGAGGCCGGTCAGATCCGGCCGCGCGCCGGCCGGCGCAGGATCGATGCGGTAGCGCCCCGCTTTCATCTCGGCTTCCGCCCAACTGCCGCCACCGCCGGCGAACATGGCATAGAAGACCGCTTCGGAGGCCTGGAACCTCGCCACGCGAACGTCGAGGCCTTGCGCTCTGATATCCTTTATCGGCACGATTGCGGCACGCAAGGTCAGGTCGAGTTCGTCCGCCACCCATCTCTGGACAGCCGCCAGCGCGTTGCGGGTGATCTCCAGCGCCGAGCCGGGAAATGCCACGAGCGCGCCGTCGCCGCCGAAGACAAACGGAAGATCTTGCCGACCCAGCGCATTGAGCAGCGCCGAAATGACGCTGGCACCGGCCATATTGACGGTTTTATAGCGCCCAGCCCCGATCGCCTTGGTCGAGCCGACGATGTCGGCGGTGGCCAGCGCCCAGCCATCGGGGAGAGGCCGATAGTTATCGATATCGGCAACGCTTTCGAACTTTGCGAAGACCGGCAGGGAAGCGACAAACGGATCGGACGCGGCAGCTGTTTCCATGAGCATCAGATAGCACATTCCACTGCTTGAAGGTGAAGTCGATCATGCTTCGAAATTGACTTGCGCAGGCTTTCCGATGATAGGGTCCGGCGATGCGAATTGCCTTCTACGCGCCGCTGAAGTCGCCCAATCATCCCGTTGCCTCCGGCGACCGCCAGATGGCACGGATGCTGGTCAAGGCGCTGGAGCATGGAGGGCATAGCGTCGAACTAGCATCCGAATTACGCTTCTATCTACGCGAACCGGATTCGAAAAGTTTCGACGCGCTCAAGATCGAGGCCCGGGAGGAAGCCGCGCGGCTGGCAAGGCTTTGGGATCGTGACGGCAAGCCCGATCTGTGGTTCACCTATCATCCCTATTACAAGGCGCCCGACCTGATCGGGCCCGAGCTGGCGTTGGCCTTTGGTGTCCCCTATGTGACAGCGGAAGCCTCCTATTCGAGGCGGCGCAACACCGGCTTGTGGGCCGATATACAAGCGTTGGTGGCGCGAGCCGTCGAACAGGCAGCGCTGAACATCTGCTTCACGCAAAGGGATCGTCAGGGACTGGCAGATGCGATTCCCGACGCCGCTTTCGGCATGCTTTCGCCCTTCATCGACACATCGGTATTCCGGGAAACGCCGGCACGGAGTTGTCCGACGCGCCTCGTTACCGTCGCCATGATGCGCCCGGGCGACAAAGTCGAAAGCTATCGCATGCTGGCGCAAGCGCTCGGTCCGATCGGCCACCTGCCCTGGACCATGTTGGTCGTCGGGGATGGGCCTGCCCGTGACGAGGTCAAAGCGCAATTCGCCGGCTTGCCCGCCGCCCGTATCGAATGGCTTGGCGCGATTGAGCCAGCCGCCGTGCCGGATGTCCTCTACAGTGGGGGAATTTACGTCTGGCCGGGTTGCGGCGAGGCCTATGGCATTGCCTATCTTGAAGCACAGGCCGCCGGCCTTCCGGTGGTGGCTCAGGACATCGCCGGCGTGCCGGAGGTCGTGCGGGATGGCCAGACCGGGTTTCTCACCCCGCCGGGCGATGTTGCGGCGTTCGCTTCTGCCATTGAAAGGCTTCTGGCCCGTAACGACGAAAGAACCATCATGGCCGCGGAAGCCAGACGTTTCATCCTCGAAGAACGTTCCCTCGGTGCTGCAGTGGCGCGGCTGGCCGAACTCCTTGCGAAGATCCCGGTTTCATGACACCCGATCAGATCTGGCAGCCCTTGGTGGAAGAACTGGCGTGCCGGCAACGGGCAGACCGCAAGGCAGAGTTCTGGCTGCGCGACGATGACGCCGTGGGTC
Source organism: Mesorhizobium sp. M1403 (assembly GCF_040317695.1). Classification (NCBI taxonomy): domain Bacteria; kingdom Pseudomonadati; phylum Pseudomonadota; class Alphaproteobacteria; order Hyphomicrobiales; family Phyllobacteriaceae; genus Mesorhizobium; species Mesorhizobium sp. M1403. The sequence continues at coordinate 39,469 of NZ_JAMYKY010000006.1, forward strand.
CGACGCCTGCGCTTGATCGGCTGCTCGACCTCACCGGTGAATTCGCGGTTCCGGTGACTCTGGCCGTCATTCCGGCCCTGACTGATGAGAAGCTTGCCGTCCGGCTTGACGAGGCGCCGCATGCCACGGTCGCCATCCATGGCTGGGCGCACCGAAATCATGCCACCGAGGACCAGAAAAAGCAGGAGCTCGGCGCGCATCGGCCACGCGAGGCGGTGCTCAATGATCTGGCTCGCGGGCTGTCGCACGTAACCGGCCTGCACGGCGCACGTACCGTTCCGATGCTGGTGCCACCCTGGAACAGGATTGACGCCGGCTTGGTATCCGACCTTGGATCGATAGGATTTGCGGCATTGTCGGTCTATGGGCCGCCGAGGCGCGCTTCACTGGCGGTCATCAACAGCAATGTCGACATCATGGATTGGCATGGCACGCGCGGCTGCCGCGATCACGGCCTATTGGTTCAGGCTATCATCGCGCAATTGCAGCATGCATTCGATGGCGGCGAACCGGTCGGTCTGCTCACCCACCATCTCGTACATGATGAATCGGCCTGGCTTTTCCTCGAACGGCTGTTCACCGTCACCGCACGGACTGAAGCCTGCGCATGGCTTCCGATCAGGACATTGATCGAGCGCAGCGCCGGTAGAGCAATTCCAGGAAAAGTGTGAACGGTTTTCCGTCCGGAATTGCGTCAAAACAAAGAGATAGAGCGCTTCGCCGTTTCTGTGAAACGGTGAAGCGCTCTAGAGGAAAATAGCTCAGCGCTTTTTGCGCAATGAGACTGGAAGTTTGAGCGTCTGGCCATCCCGCGCGGCAAAAGCGCCGGTAAACCTGTCCTTGGCCAGTTTCTCGATCTTGTCCAGTTCCTTGTCGGTGCGTGTCGGATCGTGGTGAAACAGCGCAAGCCCCCGCGCACCGGCCGCCTCACAGAGCTTGACGCCCTGTTGCCATGTCGAGTGCCCGTAACCGCGGCGGCGTTCCATTTCCTCCTCGGTGTAGGTGCAATCGTAAATGACGAGGTCGGCATCTTCGATCAGGCCGAGCACCGTCTGATCGAGTTTGTCCGGCTCGTGCTCAGTGTCTGTGATCACCGCCACGACGCGGCCGCCCCATTCGACCCGGTAGCCTATGCAGCCGCCCGGATGGATAAGACTGCCGGTTCGGACCACCACCCCTTCGCGCGGGCGAAGCACGTCTCCGGATACGAAATCGCGATAGTCGAGGCTTGCCTTGCTGATCTCCAGTTTCACCGGAAACCACGGCGGCCGCATGAACTCATCGACCATCTGCCGGGTGGTCATGTGTCCTGCAAGATGCCCGGACCAAAGCGTAACCTTGGCGCCCCGGTCATAGATCGGCGCAAAAGACGGCAGCCCGATGATGTGATCGTAATGGCAATGGGTGAAAAGCAGGTCGAAATCGGTGACGCCCAACGCCTGAAGCGCCGCGCCGGCAGGCCGTAGGCCAGAGCCTGCGTCGAACAGAAGCGTATGCTTACCGCATCGCATCTCGACGCAGATTGAGTTGCCGCCATAGCGAGAGAATTCTGGCCCTGATACCGAAATGCTGCCGCGGACACCCCAAAACCTGACCAGGAAAACGTTGTCGTCCATGCTACCCCTTCGCCCATCATATCCAAACAACTGCTGCTAGGCGAGACAGGCTTTCTCCGGGTGATCTTCTCAGCGAGAGGACAGTGCCGTCACGACGGCGAGGATCGAGCGCACGTCCTTCGTTATTTGGCGCTTCGTGCGTCGATCAGATCCGCGGTTGTATGGCTTAGGCGATCGGCAAGAACCCGCAATATCTCGATGGTCATTTCCGGGAACTCCCTCATAAGCCTCAGGAAATGATCCTTGCGGATTCTCAGGACTTCCAGCGGACTTGCCGCTCTGACGGTGGCAGTGCGGGAGCTGTTGCACAATATGGCGATCTCGCCAACGATCGAATTTGGCTCCAGTTCGGCAACTTTTATCGGTCCGCTGTCGGAATCGACAAGAATATCCGCCCTGCCTGAAAGGATGACATAGGCGGCGTCTCCCTCGTCGCCCTGCCGGAAAAGGATCTGGCCGGCGCTGTAGCTCACACGATCGGATGTGAACGCAAGCAGCTTGAGCTTTGTCGGCTCGATGGCAGAGAACAAGGGAACGCGTTGCAGCATTCCAACTTCATCCTTGAGCAGCATTGTCGCAAACCTTCCAAAATTCGCGTTTGCCAGACTAGAGCAACGGACGCCCAGATGGAATCAATTCTCTTTTCGAGACGGCGAGACAAACCACGCGAAAGGTGGCGAGCCCGATGTCGTGCACCGGCAGAATGATCCCATCTGAATGTCCGTTGCTCTATGACAACAGTTCCTTGAAGATACCGTTCCCTGCCAAAAGTGTCTCGTGTGTTCCGTCTTCCGCCAATTGACCTGAGTCGAAGACGATAACGCGATCGAACATCATCGCCATTGCCGGATTCGTCACGACCCACACAATTGCCGGCGAATGGCCGTCGCGCCTGGCTTCCTCGAGCACGTTTCGCAGCACCTTATCCTGCATGCGCTGGTCGAGCGCCGAAAGTGGCCGGTTGAGAATGAGAAAATCGGGACGCTTGAGCAGGGCCCGGGCAACATCGAGCTTCTGTCGCTGTCCACCGGTCAGCCGCCTGCCGCCGGAGCCGACGTTGAAGTCCAGGCCGACATCCAGAAGTTCGGCATAAAGCCCCAGTTCGTCAAGAATGTCATAGACGATGGAGCGTATGCGGTCCGGTGCGTCGGGATGGTTGTTGCCCACACGCCCGAACAGGACGTTATCCATGACGGTGGCCGCGGCAATGTATTTGGCAGGGTCATACCGTTCGACCGCATTTTGCAGTTCGGGCGGCAGGTTTTCATAGAACCGGCTGCGTGCAGCGACGATCTTGCTCATCAGCTCGTCGCTCAGCAGGCCGAAGCGATGCCGGGGCTCGATGTAGGCAAAGCTCAAGGTGACGATCATGGCGCGATCGTTCTCTGAAACCGCCTCGTGAGGACGGTTCTTGAGCCGTTGTAGCAAGGTTTCGTAGGCGGGTATCTCCTCGGCGCTCATGAAGGCGAGCTGCTGGAAGAACTGGTGATCGGGCGGCAGGTCGGCAAACAGCTCGATCGCCTGTTTGGCGATCTCCAAGCCCATTTCGTAGAGCGTGCGGTCGAGGCCGGCTTGCCTCAGCACAGAAGCAAAATAGGGATTGGCCGCCAGGGCCCTGTCGGCCAGTTCGGGGCCGGCGGCAGCGCCGAAGAGCAGGTTTTGGCCGATCGTTGCTTCCTTGTTGTAGGCGCCCGGTTCGAAAGGAACCACCAGTCCGCTCAGCCCCTCTTGTTCCAGCCGGGTTCGCAGCGCCGCACGCAGTTCAACGATCCGCCTGGCAAGCTCCGTGTGACGCGTGAGGTCGGCCGAAGAGCGCAAGCCGAGATCCAGAATGTCGCGCGACAGAACAACCGCGTCGAGCACCCGGCGCACGGCTTCAAAGAGGTCGTGCGGGCCGGTAGCCCCGGCGGAAGCATAGTTGATCCAGTCGCTGTGGATATCGAGATCCGGATTGCCCGACCGGCGCGCCTCGTGGATATTCCAGCGGTGCTGGTCTGCCGCGGCACCGTCATAAGGCACCGATGTCAGCGGCGCATGCTTCAACCCGTAGAGCAGGTTGTCGCGGAGGCTTGCCTGGAACAGGAAAACATCCGACGAGGCATAGGACATGCGCCGGCCGGTCACTGCCTCGGGAAGTTCAAGCAGGTCGTCGGTGCCCGAAGCGACCCTTCCGCTGTCCGGCCAGTTCAGCCGCGCGAAGGCTTCTGCAAGCGCCTCCGCTCCACCTGTTGCGGTACTGACCAGCGCCACCGTCTCACCCGGCTTGACCTGGAGGGAGATACGGTTGAGGAGCATTGCACCGCCATCGTCTGCTATAGACAGATTGATCGCCGATAGGGGATTGGTCATCGGATCAGGATCGTCGATCGTCAATGCCCCGATTTTCGGCGCGATGAGACCCTCGACGGTGAACTGTTCAACGACCTGTTGATATTTGACCTGGACATCCTGCCGATCCTGATCCCAGTCGATCAGTTCCTTCATCGGTCCCGGCAGGTCCTTGTAGGCGCCGATCACGGCCACGAGCTGGCCGACGTCCAGCCTCCCCTGGATGACCAGATACCCGCCGATCATATAGAACAGAAAGGGCGTGAGCTGCGCGAGAAAATTGTTGAGGAACTTCACCATGAATTTCCATTGGTAAAGATCGAAGCGGATCTTGAAGATGAGCCCGAGCCGGGCAGCTATGTCGGCGCGCTCGTAGTTTGATGTATCGTGGACGTGAACCGCGCCGATGCCGTCGACGATTTCGCCAACCCGGCCCGAAAGCGCGCGCGCCGTCAACTGCCGTTGGCGCCCGAGCACGATCAGCCGCCGCCGCATTCGCGGGATGAGTACGATCTGGATCACCACGATCACGACCGCTATCATTCCGAGCCAGACGTTCTGGATCATGATGAACAGCATGGCCGTCAGCGCCTGGCCGCCGAGCAGTACCGGCTGCAGGAAGGCGTCGCCGATGAAGCCGCCCAGCGGCTCTACCTCGTCCTTCACCATGGTCGCCACTTCGGCGGATTTCACCCGCTTGAAGTAGACCGGCGGAAAACGCAGCACACGGTCCACCAGATCGAAGCGGATACGTCGCAGCATGCGTTCGCCGAGGCGGCCCTTGTAGGTGTTGATGTAGAATTTGAACAGGCCGTTGATGACGACTAGCAAGAGGAACACAAGGCTCAGGGCAAACAGGGTCTCCTTGCGGTCGAGCTGAAAACCGGAGAAGAACTGGACCTCTCCAATGAACGGCAGGTTATAGTGTAGCCTCATGAATGGCTGGGTCGCGCCCGGTTGCTCGAAGCCCCTACCTTGGATCGGGCCGTTGACGATCAGCTTCGGTAGGTCGAAGGACATGAAATACGGGACCATCGAAAGCACGACGATCATCAATATCCAGAGCTGCTGCTTCTTGGTGTGCGTCCAGATATAGCGGGCTAGGCTGGGTTCCATATGCGACTGCGGACCCTTCAGTTGAAAGGATGCAGGATGTAAACGCACCTGCTGGCGAATGGCGTATCGGCAATTTCTTCGTCGCCAACGACAAAGTCGAAGCTGCAGTGCACGGACATTGTCCTGCGCTCAACGATGCAAGGAACCTGCGAGGCGGCGCGATCCAGTTCCGGCGCATGGTCGATGACAACGACATGGGCATTGTTGATCAGCGAAGAAGGCAGCTGGCCAGACGGTTCGCGGCTTCCGCAGGGCGTTGGCGAATAGCCGAGCAGCACGAGGCCGCAGCTGGGCGGCTGGTGCTGGCGGATGGACGCCGATGATCCGGACAGATGCAACAGGCTCTCTCCGGCACCGGGCAATAGCCAAGCGGCTTGCAGCATAATCACGTCCGCGGAATCAAACAGTCTTGCGGGAGGCAAGATTGCGTTGTGTCGCCCGAAATCCCAACATACAAGACAAATATGATGGATGTCACGCAACCACGCAATGCCGGTATGGACTGGCACGAGCAAGCCTTGGACCTCACGCGGGGAATTGCTGCTTATGTCAACTGCCCTCTCGTGGCAGGGCTGGCGCGCGTCGTCACCAAGCATCCGAAGGCCGATATCGCCAACGCCTTCAACCACAAGCAGGTCGCCTGCAAGATGTGGGCGCTCGACAGGCTGTTCGAAAGCTGCGGCGGCCGGTTCGGGCGCATATGGGTTCTGGGTGGATGGTACGGCGTATTGCCGGCAATGCTTTTCAACGACGCCCGCTTCGACATCGCGGCGGTCGATAGCATCGACATCGATCCCGAAGTCGCGCCGGTCGCCCGGACCCTCAACCGGGAAGCCGGCGACCGGTTCCGGGCGCTAACGGCAGATATGTACGCACTCGACTATGCGGCCGTCCGGCCCGACCTGATAGTCAATACGAGCTGCGAACACATAGCCGATCTGCGCGCCTGGCTTGCTCTGCTTCCGCGGGGCACGAATGTACTGCTGCAATCGAACGATTATTTCAGCGAGCCGACGCACATCAACTGCGTGGCTTCACTTGCAACCTTCGAAGCAATGGCGGCGCTACGGGAGGTGCGGTTCTCCGGCGAACTGCCGACAAAAAATTATACGCGCTTCATGCTGATTGGAACTGTTTAATGTATTTCGCCCAAAAGTGCGTAGCGGTTTTCGGACAACGACATGCATAAAACAAGACTTGAAGCGCGTCGCACGAAACTCACCAGACGCGACGTGCGTTAGTCCTACTGAGTCAGTAACGCAGTAGGACTAGGATCTATCGTCTGTTTGATCATGAGCTTTTCCGAAACCGGGCTCCACTTTTAGGGACCATGTTCGATACCGCTCGTGCAGGATTTGCGCGGAGCGACGCGCGCCTTCCAGATCGAGACGATGCGCGGATGGCGTCGGTCTCACAAGCGCCTGTTCGATCGCTTGCGCCAAACCTTCAGGCGTTAGGTCCTTTTCCATCAGCACCGTTGCAAGACCGAGTTCTTCGAGCATCAGGGCGCGAACCGTCTGTTCGGTTTCCCCGCCGGCTGCAAATGGAACGAGCAGGGAGCGACAACCCGCGCGCAGGACATCGCAGATCGTGTTGTAACCCGCCTGCGAGACTGACAGGCGGGCGCCTGTCAGCAGGCTGGCGAAATCCTCGCGGAACCGGAAGATGGACAGGCCCGGCGTGGCATCGCGTGCGATCGCGTCAAATTCGTCTTTCGGCAGGTTTGGGCCGGTGATCAAACACCATTTCCGAGCGTTGTTGGCATTCCGCGCCGCTGCGATGGTGGAGCTGACAAGGCTCTTTCCGGCAGCCCCGCCGCCAACCGACACCAGAACGTCGAAGCGCTCGGAGGCCGCGGGCGAGGGCGGCGCGGCAACGAGCCCTGTGTAGGTGACCTCGGCCCTGATCGCCCCAGCCAGCGGAAATGTCTTGTCGATGGTTGCGAAAGCCGGATCGCCGTGGACCATAACAAGGTCGAAATGCCTGTTGATGAGATCGACCGTTTCCTCGTTTCGGCCCGGCTTGACGCGCTCCTGAAGGATGTCACGGACGGACGTCGCCAGCAGCGGTCTGGGCGACGTCGCGTCGATGGCCTCGATCAGCGGCAAGAGTTCGAAACGCATCTGTCGGCGTCCAAATGGAAACGCCTCGAGAATGACGATATCAGGCCTGCAATCCCGGAATGCCTGCAGCAGCATCTCTGAACGCCATTTCTTGAAATCATCGTCGATCGGGTTGCCCTCCAGGTCGACAAGTCCGGAAAATCCTTCATCACCGGAGGTGACAGGTGGCAGGATTACAGATTTTACACCGAGTCCCGGAAACCCGGCGATCGGCGCTCCGCCGGTCACGACGGTCACGTCAAACCCGTCATCGACCAGAGCCGCCGCAATGCGGCTGGCGCGCGCAAGATGGCCGATGCCGAGCAGGTGCTGGACATAGAAGAAAGCGCGCAGCCGCTTCATTCGGCGGCCCGCCACTCCCGCTCGAACAGTTCCTTGAGCTGTCCAATGCTTGCCATATGATCGAAATTGCCGCGCACGCGCCGCTCTGCGGCGTCGCCGAGGCGGGCGCGCAGTACGGGATCACGGATCAGGCGCTCCAGCGCCTGTGCCAGGGCAATTGCGTTTTCCGTCGGAACCAGCAGCCCGGTTTCATCCGGCGATAAAAGCTCCGGCACGCCGGAAATATCGGTCGACACGCAGGCAAGCCGCTGGCTGGCCGCCTCCACCAGAACATTCGGCAGACCGTCACGATCGCCATTTGCGGTGATCCTGCAGGCCAGGGCGAAGATGTCGGCGCGGCGGTAGTGCTCAAGCACTTCCTCCTGCGCAAGCGCGCCTTTCCAAGAGACGCGACCATCCAGTCCGAGCTTTTGCGCCAGCGCCTTGAACCGCTCCAGTTCCTCGCCGCCGCCGATATGCTCGAAACGCCACGCCAAATCACCGGGCAACAGGGCAAGGGCCTGCAGCAACGTATCGTAACCTTTCTTTTCAACGGCGCGCCCGACACTCAGAACGACAACCGGTTCGTCCGGCGCCGAGCCGTCATGCTGCTTTCGCGCCTCGCCGAAACTGCCGAAGCGATCAAGGTCGAGCCCATGATAGCTCAGATGTATAGACGAGTTGCCGTTAGCGAGTTTTTTCAGACGGTCGAAGCCGGTTTTCGTGCAGGTGACCGTCCAGCGCGCCGAGGAAAGCTTGCCGGCCAGATCCCAGTCCGCCGAAGTCCAGATGTCCTTGGCATGGGCCGAGCAGGTCCAGGGCAGGCCACGAAGCTGGCTGGCATAGCGCGTCACCGATGCCGGTGTGTGCGCGAAATGTGCATGCAGCCAGCCCGCGTCTTCCGGCCATTCGGCCGCCAGCACGAGCGCTTGCCCGAAGCGGCGCGCGCGATTGCGCGTAAAGTCGTGGGGGAGATCGGCAGCCAGCGATCCGAGCGTGCGCCAGAAGCACGGCCGCAGCAGATAGGCAAACAGCGAGCGAAGCACGCGCAGCGGCTCTTCATGCAGATATTCCGGCAGATAATGGACCGGCGCTTTGATCTCGTCATGCACGGGGTGGCGTTTTTCGTCGGTCGGCCGCCTGAGCGCGACGAGTATCAGGTCGAACCCTGCGCGCTCCAGACCGAGCAATTCCTGCGCGATGAAGGTTTCGGACAGCCGCGGATAGCCCTTCAGAACCACGACGATCTTGCGATGTTGCAACTCAGGTCATTCCTTCAATGACCGAAAGGTGATGGCCGGCCCGCCGGTCGAGCAGTTCCGCGACGATTTCGGAAATATGAGGCAGCCCTTCCAGCGTCAGATGCGGATTGCTCTGTGATGGGTGGGGCCGGTCCGGCAGCGCCACCAGTGCATCGGCAAACCGCTGGGAATCCTTGGCTTCCTCCGGCAAAAGCATCTCGATGAGGCCAAGTTCGGCTGCGCGCCGAGCGCGGATCAGTTGTTCCTGGCGGGGCTCGACGCGCGGCACGATCAGCGCCGGCTTGTCGAAAGACAGTATCTCGCAATAGGTGTTGTAACCGCCCATCGCCACTACCGCCTTGGCGCCGGCAATCAGGTCTTCCATGCGGTTGTCGAACTCGATGATCTTGATGTAGGGGATCTTGGACCCCTTCTTGAGCAGCTTGTTGCGCTTGCGCGCCGGCATGTAAGGCCCAAGCACGATCAGGGCCCTATGCTGCAATTGCGGATCCTGCTGATAGGCATCGATGACGTCGTGGATCAGTTCGGCGCCGTCACCGCCGCCACCGGTGGTAACGAGGATATAGTCGCCCTCGGGCCGGTGGCCGGGCAACTCGTTCCGCTGCAGGCTCCGTTGCAGGAAACCGACGAACCTCATCTTTGCCCTGACAGCCGGCGGCACATCCAAGCCGGTCAACGGATCGTAGAAATCCGGCGGGCCATAGGCCCAGACCTTGTCGTAGAACAGGCCTATCTTGCGCATCACATCCCTGCGTGCCCACTCTGCTTCGAGCAGATGCGGCGCATCCATTACCTCGCGCAGGCCAAGCACGAGAGTGGTGCCCCGCGTCTTGAGGTAGGACAGCGTGTCCTCGATCTCACCGCGCAGGCCGAGCGGTTCCTTGTCGACGATGAAGATATCCGGCCGGAAGGTCTCAGCTGTATGGCGGATGATCGACTGGCGCATCCTTAGCGTCTCATGCAGATCGATGTCCTTTTCCAGCGAGGTGTATTCGCCGTTGCGCAGCTTGATGACGCTGGGGATCTTCACGAAGTCGACACGGGCGCGGTAGTCGAAGGCGCCAGCGATAGTCGCACCCGAAATGATAAGCACCTGAAGTCCGCGGAAATCCTCGACCAGCGAATGCGCGATAGTCCGGCAGCGCTGCAAATGGCCGAGCCCGAACGTGTCGTGGCTGTACATGAGAATTCGAGCGTTTTCTGCGTGCTGGGTCATTGTTGAACGTCTCTTAGAATTCTCGCTTTGAGGACCGTGAGCGACCCGCCGGCTTCGAAACCATCCTGGTTTTGAAACATGAGGCCGCGATTTTCAATTTGTATTACTTCTGTGGAATGCCTGTCAGATAACTTTCTGATTGCCTGAGTCCGAAACTAGATGGATTGGCGAATATCGCCTCGGCGGGAGCGGGTCGAGACTCCCTGTTGTTGTTTTGGGATGGATCGAAGGGGAAAGCGGTGTCCAAAAGATCGGCAGAAGTCATCGCTCTTGATTCCAATAAGGCCTCTCCGAACTTGATTGGTTTCCGAGCGGTGAAAGCGAATTCCGCTATCCTGCGCATATAGTCAATTGCTTGATCGGTATACGAAAGGACAGGGTCACCGGGCGTCGCACGGCGCATGTTGTTGTAGAACTCATTTCGCGCGCCATTGCTCTCGGTCTTGGGGGACCAAAAGTGCTGCCCATCAATCTCTTGACGGGCGGTCTGATTATGATTCACCGACCAGAACTGAGCCATCTATCGCCCAAGCTAGCCGGAATTTCGGCAGGAATCGAGTGGACGCCAGCGCTCACAACACACCGCCTGCGGCAGAGTGTGTGCAACACCGGTTACTTGTCGATCGCTATGGCCTCTGGCTAATGCCTTAGCTGGGGCGGTGACGGTCCTTTTTGAGACGACCTGAGCGCGTCGCCGAACGTCGCGAGGTGCGAAAATCACTCGATTGGTCCCGATAGTTGGCGAAACCTCAATGAGTTTGATGATTGGCCTCGTAGGTTCACAGAGGGCGGCGACGATCTCGTCGGGGTTCTCTTCCGCCTAGTTGAAGATCCAGGCTGCCGACCGGGAGATCGACGACTTCATCACCGTCGCACGCTCGCGCCTAGCGTGACGAGAAGCTCGTCCAGTTGCTCGAACGTCTCGCCCATCGCATCCGCCGCCCCGGTGCCGGCAGCGTCGAGAGCTTCCTTTGAGGGATAGAGCTCGTGCATGACCAGCAGCGTCTTGCCACCTTTTTCCTCGAAGGTCACCGTGGTGATGGGTCCACCGTCACCACCTTCGTCATTGGTCCAGACGAGGCGCGAGTGCGGTGTCACTTCGATATACCTACCGAAGAACTCGTCAGGGTTTGAGGCATCGTGGCCGAATACCAAACGGTACCTGCCCCCGACACGAACATCCATCTCGCAGGAACGCAGGAACATGCCCATCGACTTCGGTGCCCACCACCGCATGAACAGCTCGGGCTTGGTCCAAGCCTCGAACACGGTGCGTGCCGGCGCGTCAAAGGTTCGCGTAACGACCAGCTCCCGGTCGGACTTCCGTTCCACCATCGTGCGGTTCTGCATGGGGGTAGGCTCACTAGCTCTTGTTTCGTCCATCGACTTTCTCCTTCCGTTTCAATTCCTCGACAACCTTGTCCAACTCGTTGAAGCGTGCGTCCCAGAGCTGGCGGTGCCTCTCGATCCATGCCGCCTCTTCCTCCAGTGCGCGTAGGCCAAGCTTGCAGGTCCGCACGCGCCCAACCTTCTCCGTGGTGACGAGCCCCGCCTTCTCCAAGACGCCGACGTGCTTCTTCATGCCCGTGAGGGTCATGTGGAACTTTTCGGCAAGGTCCGTGATCGAGGCGTCTGCTCGTCCGAGTTGCTCCAAAACGCCGCGCCGGGTGGCGTCCGAGAGCGCGGCGAATGAGGCATCGAGGTGGGGCATTAAATACTGAACCATATGGTTCAGTATTTAACAGACGGGCTGGCGGCGTGCAAGGGGAGACCGAGTGGGCTGCGTTGCCGGCCGCCCCTTCTGGTAAATCGCAAGCGATTAGCGGATGTTCAAGTCGGAGCAGGGTCGGTGAGGAAGGGCATGATGTCCACGCCGTCTCCTGGGAAGACGGTGAAATGCGGGTGGTTCTCGAACAGGCGGGCGGCGGCATCGATGGTATCGGCCTCGACGACAATATAGCCGCAGAAAGGGTTCACGGCGTCGGCGATGCCGTCCCTGGTAACGCGCCTCGTCTTACCGACCATGCCGCCGCGATCGGGGAAAAATGCGGCATTTCTCTCCTCCCAGTCCGCCCACAGCTGTAAGCCGACGGCATCAATCGTATCCTGCTCGGGCTTAGGCAGGCTGCGAAAGCGGGCGAGGTCTTCGGGCTTCATGGTGTAAACGGCAAGAAAGCGGAGCATGCGGCGGTTTTTTCTTCGTGCTGGCAGAAGCATGCTAGCTTAGACTCCTGGAGGGCCCAAGTCACTGCGCATTACCACCCTTTGGCGCTCCGTATCTTTCAGTCCGAAATGATGACCCGAGGCTAAGGTTGGCCATCTATTTTGAACGCTGACCTGGGCGGGCGGAACTGCTCCACCACCAGATCAACACGCACATCAAGCGTCATCCTCGCTGTTAAGCGCAGGCCGAAAGTAGTGTCGACGCCACAAACTCGCGATTCTCTGATGTGCTCGCGATTCTCTAAAGAACAGAATCACCGAGCAGCAGGCGCGACCCGACCTCCACGATAGACCTGATAGCCGGCAGCAGCTCCTGCCCCAACGAGGTCAGCTCATATTCCACCGTCGGCGGCGAGGTCGCCATCACGTTGCGACCGAGGACGCCGCGCTCCTCGAGATCCCGCAGTCTGCTGGTCAGTACCTTCGCCGAAACGGCTGGGATATCGCGGCGGAGTTCCGAGAACCGACGCGGGCCTTCGCTCAGGGACCAGAGCACCTCGGGTGTCCAGCAGCCGCCAAGCAGCGCCATGCATCTCGACATGGGGCAGCCGGGGGGAGCCTTCACCTTCTTTCGCGCCTTGAGAACCATCGCACACCCTTCTCGAGGAGTTTCCAGTTGGTTACCGGAAAATGGCGGTAACCGCAAGATACGTGGTTTCCAATGGTAACGATGGCCGCTATTCGAAGGCTCTCCAATCACACAACCACGAAATGGACTGAACGATGTATGCAATAACTGGAGCAACAGGACAGCTTGGCCGTCTCGTGATCGAGGCACTGCTGAAGACCATTCCCGCCGACCGGATCGTCGCGGCGGTTCGCAATCCGGCAAAGGCCAGCGATCTGGCGGAGCTCGGTGTGATCGTAAGGGAGGCGGACTACGACCGTCCCGACACGCTCGCCCCGGCCTTCGCCGGCGTCCAGAAACTGCTACTGATTTCGTCGACCGAGGTCAGCGGCCGCCTGCCGCAGCATCGGGCGGTGATCGAGGCAACCCAACGCGCCGGAGTTTCGCTGATCGCTTACACCAGCATGCTGCATGCCGACACGTCTTCCGCAACGCTCGCAATCGAGCACCGGCAGACGGAGGAGGTCATCGCGGACTCGGGCGTTCCCGCCGTCATCCTGCGCAATGGCTGGTACACCGAGAACCATCTGCTGGCGCTTCCGGCGGCTCTGGAGCACGGCGCCTTCGTCGGCGCCGCGAAAGACGGGCGTTTCTCGTCCGCAGCGCGGCGGGACTATGCCGAGGCCGCAGCCGTGGTGCTGACGACCGACGACCATGCAGGAAAGACGTACGAGCTCGCGGCAGACCAAGCCTTTACGCTCGCCGAGCTTGCGGCGGAGGTCTCGCGGCAGTCGGGCAAGGCTATCGCCTACAACGATTTTTCCCAAGCCGCCTATCAGGATGTGTTGGCGGGGGCCGGGCTGCCGGCCGACCTCGCTGCGCTTCTGGCCGATACCGACGCCGCAGCCTCACGCGGAGCGTTGTTCGATGACGGAGGCGCCCTCGGGCGGCTGATCGGTCGTCCGACCACTTCGATGCAAAGCCTCGTCGCGGCCGCATTGCGCGGTTGAAGGCTGGGCTCAGCGACTTGAGGATGCGGTCTTTCTCGTAATGAGACCAATCAGCTTATCGATTTTCTCGGCCGGGTTCTCCTTTCGTCGCGCCGAGGCGGTTAAGCAGATTAAACGTGATCCTGCCGACATCGTTCATGGCGCCTGCGGCTGGCAGCGCGCCGCACCAGGCAACCGAGCTTGCCGAAAAGATCAAGCCGCCTGCTGCGAGCTTTCGCAGGGTCATTTCGGCGCAGCGGCGGGCGATGCGTTGCGTATCCCCGCCCTCGCACCAGCGCGTCGGATCCTGGAAGAAGCTGTCGGGAAATCCCGTCGCACGCGCGATCACGACGGTGTCCGCGGATGTGCCGAGGGCTGGATCCGTCGCATCCACTTCGTAGCCCGCGGCACCGCCCAGCACGATGCCGTCCGAACCGAAGGTCGCATTTTCAACGCCTTCGAACAGCCATGCGCATCCTGCTTCATGGCTTTCGTCAGTGCGCGTGAAGGGGCGTGCGCCTTCGAATCCCATCAGTGAGATCGCGCCACCGATCAGCGAGAATTCGCCGCGGCCACGGGAGCGGAGATAGCCGCCTGGTTCGTTGGTGATCGACAGCGCTTGTTCGGCGACCGGGCCGTCCCACGTGCGGCCGGCCTCCAGCGGCGAGCGCCGCAGCTCCATCAGATCGTCCTTGAAAGCCACAGTGGCGGCGAAGCCGTTTCCGCCGAGATAGGCGATGCTGCCGCCTTCGGCCACAAACTGCCGCAGCGCCTGCTCCATCTCGATCGACATATATTCGGGATGACTGCCGGTGACGACCGCTTGGTGTCCACGCAGACCGTCTATACCGCATTCGTGCAAATCATGATCGGTCATGACGTCAAACACGATTCCATTGTCGTGGCAGAATCGGAGGAAGTGCAGATCGACCGGCAAATTGTGTGGGCAGCCGCAGAGGGGATAATCGTAATCGTCCCTGAGCGTCACTTTCGGCTTTTTGTAGGAGCAGATAGAAACGCCGCTAAGGTCGGAGTGGTAGTCGTAAAGAGACTTCAGATTGTTGGCGACCGCGAAGCGATGTCCCCGGTCGTCGCTTTTCCATTCATAAAGATGATCTGGGAGATATTCGTCCGCATAAGCGAGATAGGTGGCCGTCGGCACGAGATACAACAGCGGCGACGAAACCTGTGATGAGGTGACGAAGAACACCACGCGTTCGTAGCTATCCTCCCATTCGATCTGGAACGCGTAGACGCCTGGGCGTGCGTTTTCAGGGATTGTCACGCAGTGCGATGCCGGCCACTCAAGCGGGCCGATGTCGTCGTCGTGGCAATGGATAGCGTCGTAGTGCGACGGCACGAAGCGAGGTTCGAAGCTCGATCCGTCCCAGCGTGCCGAAGTCATGCAGAAGGCTGGCTGATTGATCACATCGAGGAGCAGCGGATCTGCTCTGCCCGACGACAGGATCGGCTGCGTTGGTAACAGCGTCGGGAAATCCCAGGCAATGGTCCCCTGCGGTGTCTCGAGCCGGATCGCGGCAAATTTCGCGTTGAGGGTAGGTTCGTGGTGAGTA
This sequence comes from Mesorhizobium sp. M1403, assembly GCF_040317695.1. Lineage (NCBI taxonomy): Bacteria > Pseudomonadati > Pseudomonadota > Alphaproteobacteria > Hyphomicrobiales > Phyllobacteriaceae > Mesorhizobium > Mesorhizobium sp. M1403. The sequence continues at coordinate 54,805 of NZ_JAMYKY010000006.1, forward strand.
GCACTTGCGCCGAAATGGATGCCGTGCGCTTGAAGGTTCCGCGCAGGGCTGCCAAAACCTTCACGAAGTTCGTAAGGCGCGAGGAGATCATGCGATTTGATCCGCAGACGCGGCTGCTCCTGCCGCAGATCCAACTCGACAGTGAGCCACACACCAGTTGGCGCCGTCCTCTCGACAAAGGTTTCGCCGCCGATTTCCAGGGCAAATGCGCCGTCGCGGAGGCGCAGCCCGAGGGCGCCTGCTTCCAGGATCGTACGCGCACCTCCGTTGCGCGTGAGGAACAGCTCAAAACGAATGCCGTGGACGGCTTGTACTTTGGCCAGTTCGCCGGCTCGCACGAACAGGAACGACCCTTGGTCGAAATGCCGATGCCGTGGTTCACCCACCGCTTCGATGGGCCAGGCCAGAAATTCCGGAGCCGGCTTGTCGAGTCGGCAAATTCGTGTGGCCTTTATCGGCCGATCGCATGACAGGCTGAGGTTGATCTGCTGGCCTGCTTTCGCACTCCAGGGGGTGGTATAACCAACCACGCTCATCGCGTCGTGGTCTACTGCGCGCTTCATCTATCCTCCCGATGAACTCCAGATGGGCTGCGGCGAACCGCGCAGACCGGTCCGATGCCGGCCAATACGCTGCCGCTCTGACAAGCAAAGTTCCGCATGGCGCACTACCGCCATGATGTACATGCTTGTATAGATAAGCTGCATTCGGATAGTCTCGACGCGATCGGTCCAAGCGCGACATTACCAAGGAGGATGACATGCGCAACGCATCTCTCTTCGACCTGTCAGGCAGGAAGGCGCTTGTAACCGGCGCAAGCCGTGGCATCGGGCGCAGCATCGCCGAGGCGCTCAGCGCAGCCGGCGCCGACGTCGCGATCACGGCGCGCAGCGTGGCCTCGCTCGAGGAGACGGTGGCCGCCATCCGCACTGCCGGCGGGGCCGCGCATGCCATCGCCCTGGACGTCACCGATGTCGACCAATGCCGGGCGGCGACAGCCGAGGCCGGCAGCCTGCTCGGAGGTCTCGATATTCTCGTCAACAATGCGGGTGTGGAAGAGGTCCGGCCCTCGCTCGATGTCGACGAGGCCTTGTGGGACAGGATTGTCGATACGAATCTCAAAGGCGCCTTCTTCTGCGCCCAAGCCGCCGCGCGGCAGATGAGAGACGCCGGACGGCCCGGCGTCATTATCAATCTCTGCTCGTTGACCTCCGAGGTCGGGATTCCCACGGCGGTGCCTTACGGCTCGTCGAAATCAGGCCTCCTCGGCATGACGCGGGCGCTTGCGGCGGAGTGGGCCGATCTCGGGATCCGGGTCAACGCCATCGCGCCTGGCTATTTCAGGACAGCGATGACAGACGTGTTCTACAGCAACGAGGCATGGCAGCAATCGATGCTCGCCAAGATTCCGCAGCGCCGTTTTGGTGATCTCTCGGACCTGCACGGAATCGCGGTGTTCCTCGCTTCGGATGCGGCAGCCTACATAACGGGCCAGTCCATTCCCGTGGATGGAGGCTTTCTCGCATCGATTTGAAGGCTTCAGGGGGCTGGAGACGTGTCCCAGAAGTGATCGACAAGCGCTAACCGTGATTGCGTACTAAGAAAAGGAGCCGCCATGTCTGACGTCAGCTTCCACCGCCTGTCATCCCTCAGTGTCGATCAGCGGGCCAATTTACTTAAACGCGCCGAAGGAGATCTGTCTTCCTTCATCGAAAAGGTCCGTCCAATCATCCAGGCCGTCAAGAATGAAGGTGACGCGGCCTTGCTCCGGTTTGCGCGCGAGCTCGACAAAGCCGATGTTGCCGACGGTGGACTGAAAGCTTCGGAAGCGGAGTTCGATGCGGCATTCGACAAGGTCGACAAGGATGTCGTGGAGAGTATCCGGTTTGGCATCGAGAACATAAGGCATTTCCACGAGGAGCAGCGCCCGGAGACGATGTGGCTCAAGGAAGTTCGGCCTGGCGCCTATGCGGGTGACCGATACACACCGATCGCTTCGGTTGCGCTTTATGTTCCGCGCGGCAAAGGCGCCTTCCCCTCGGTGACGATGATGACCTCGGTTCCGGCGGTGATTGCCGGGGTTCCGCAGATCGCGATCGTGACGCCTGCGACTTCGGATGGTTCCGTCGATGCCGCGACGCTGGTTGCCGCCCGCCTCGCCGGCGTGGAGACCGTGTACAAGTGCGGCGGCGCCCATGCGGTTGCCGCTGTCGCCTATGGAACCGAGACTGTGAAGCCCGCCGTCAAGATCGTCGGACCGGGGAGCCCGTGGGTGGTGGCGGCAAAGAGCGTGTTGTCCCCGATCATCAACACGGGTCTCCCCGCCGGTCCGTCCGAAGCGATCATCTTTGCCGATGACAGCGTCGACGGCGGCCTGGCCGCTCTTGACCTGTTGATCGAAGCCGAGCACGGGCCGGATTCGTCGGCCTATCTGGTGACGCACAGCCGCAAGGTCGCCGAAGCCGCGTTGATTGCGATACCGGAACACTGGTCCCGGATGACCGAACAGCGCGTGGAGTTCTCGCGCGCCGTGCTCACCGGAAAACGCGGCGGTATTGTGCTGACCGAATCGCTGGAGGACAGCTACCGCTTCATCAACGACTATGCGCCGGAGCATCTCGAGATTCTGTCAACGGAGCCATTTGCGCATCTCGGACGTATCACAGAAGCCGCCGAGATCCTCATGGGGCCGCATACACCGGTGACCCTCGCCAACTTCGTCCTCGGGCCCAATGCGGTGCTGCCGACCAGCCGGTGGGCGCGAACCTTCGGACCGCTTTCCGTAACGGATTTCGTCAAAAGATCATCAGTCGGCTATGTGACCTCGGCCGCCTATCCGGAACTCGCACTGCATGCCCGCAGGCTCGCCCGTTACGAAGGGTTCAGCTCGCATGAGAACGCGGTTTCGGAGATCCGCGATCGCTATCTCGCCGGCTGAGCGGAAACGATGACGATGAGGGCGGCACGACTCCATGGACCCGGCGACTTGCGCGTCGAGGATATCGCCGCGCCAGGCGCTCCCGAGGTGGGCTGGGTGAAGCTGAGGGTCGATGCCGCAGGCATCTGCGGTTCCGATCTCCACAACTTCCGCACGGGCCAGTGGATAAGCCGGTCGCCTTCGACGGCAGGCCATGAGCTGACAGGCACGGTGATCGCCATCGGCGAGGGCGTGGACACCGTCGCTGTTGGCGACCGAGTGGTCGCCGATTCCCGCTTCTGGTGCGGAGAGTGCGCGCAATGCCATGCAGGCAGGCGGCATCTTTGCACGTCGCTGGGCTTTGTTGGCGAAATATGCGACGGCGGATTTGCCGAACAAGCGGTCCTGCCAGCACGCCTGCTGCACGTCGTCGATACCGCGCTTGACGAACGGATCGCGGCGATGGCCGAGCCGCTGGCTGTAGCGTTGCATGCAGTGCGGCGTCTGCCGAAAACGGTCGGCTCCGTTCTTGTCGTCGGCTGCGGCACCATTGGCGGTCTTGCCGCGCTGCTGCTCTCTCGAACCTTCGCAGGTACCGTGCTCGTCGCCGATCGCAACCCTGGCCGATGCGCCCGGGTGGCGCGGGTGACAGGCGCCAGCATCGTCGACTTGAACCGGGACGCCATTGCCGCGGCGACCGCCGATGCCCCCTTGCTCGCTGCCGTCGAAGCGACCGGCAGCATCGGAGCACTCAGCCAGCTGCTCGGCGTTCTCGATGCCGGCGGCATCGTTGCGATGGTCGGCATATTCCATGGGCGCCTCGATATCGATCCCAACATCCTGGTTGAACGCGAAATCACATTGCTGGGATGCCACGCCTTTGCAGATGAGCTTCCCGACGCCATCCGGATGCTCGGCGAATTGGCCGAGCCCATGGTCGAACTGATCGACCGCGAGATCGGTCTGGATGATGTTCCCGCAGCCTATGAGCGGCTGTTGGCGGGGCAGGGCGATGGCTTGAAAACAATCATCCGGATGCGGTCTGCCGGGCGCGTGTGATTTCCGAACGTTGCCGGAAAGGATTTTTGAAATGATCACTTTGCCCGACACCGCCAGCCCTCTTTACGAGAAGGTCAAGGACTACATCCTGACGAACATCGGAACGGGGCGATGGAGCAAGGATCGGAAGCTGCCGTCCGAAAATGAATTCGTGGCGACACTCGGCGTGTCTCGGATGACGGTCCATCGTGCCTTGCGGGAGTTGACCTCTGCGGGCTTTCTAATCCGGCTCCAGGGCGTCGGCACATTCATCGCGCCACCTCGACCGCAATCCGCACTGATCGAAATCAACAACATCGCAGCGGAAATTGTCGCGCGGGGAAACAGGCATCGCTCCGCGGTTATCGTCCTCGAAGAGATCATGCCGACAAAGGAACTCGCGCTTTCGTTCGAGTTCGCAAAGCGCGCGTCGATCTATCATTCCATTGTCGTCAACTTCGAGAACGACCTGCCTGTGCAACTGGAAGAGCGCTTCGTCAACCCGGGCCTGATACCCGACTATGACAAGCAGGATTTTTCCAGGACAGCAACCTACGACTATCTCATGCAGAAAACCCCGGTGACGGAGGTCGAGCATATCATTTCGGCGACCCCTGCCGATGCCGAAACGGCGCGGCATCTGGGCATCGATGCCGGCAGCTGCTGCCTGCTTCTGCATCGCCGGACATGGACGGGCGCCGTCGTTGCCACGATCAGCAAGCTGACTTACGTTGGAAGCCGCTACTCGCTTGGCAGTCGGTATTCTCCGTCCAAAAAAACCTGATCGCAGTGAAGCGATTCAGAGAGGTCTGACTTGTATATGCATGTATGTATTTAGCCTTGACATCCGCTGTTGCTGACGTTGAAGTGTCGTCGCACTTCGGTTGAACTGACGCTAAGATGCCGAGGCACGGTGCCGCAAGAGCAGAAGCCCGCATTCTCACCAGGCCGGATGTTTGGTTCAAAAAAAGCGGCCTGATCATCAAGGGGAACAAGACGATGCGTAACCTAGCAGGACAATTTCGGGCACTCGTTATGGCTGCTGCCGTCGGGTTCGCCCCGGCGGCCTACGCGGCCGATACAACCATTCCGGCGACGCCTGAGGCAGGAACATTCAAGATCGGCATCGAGCCATGGCTTGGCTACGGCCAGTGGCACGTCGCCGAAGCCAAGGGTCTGTTCAAGGCAAACGGGCTGTCCGACGTACAGATCGTGAACTTCGCCGAGGACAAGGACATCAACGCCGCCTTGGCCAGCGGCCAGCTCGATGCCGCCAATATCGCGACCCACACGGCCATGGGCATGGTTGCGGCCGGCCTGCCGGTGAAGATCGTGCTTCTGCTCGACGTCAGCATGACGGCGGACGCCATGATCGCCGGCAAGGACATCGCGTCCGTCGCTGACCTCAAGGGAAAGCAGGTCGCTTTCGAGGAAGGCACGACGAGCGACATCCTGCTCAAATACGCGCTGGCCAAGAACGGCATGTCCATCGCCGATGTCCAGCCGGTTCCGATGCCGGCGGCGGATGCCGGCAGTGCGTTGATCGCTGGCCAGGTGCCGGTCGCGGTTACCTATGAGCCCTATCTCACCGCGGCCAGGGCGCAGAACAAGGATGTCAAGCTGCTCTTCACCGCGGGCGAAGATCCCGGCCTGATCAGCGACGTGTTCGTGGTGCGCGATGAGGTGATCGAGTCGCGTCCCGGCCAGGTGCTTGCCATGATCAAGACCTGGGATGCGGCCCTGAAGGCCTACAACGCCGACACGCCCGACGGCCGGGCGATCATCTCCAAGGCGGTCGGTTCGAGCGTCGAAGACCTCAACACCGCCTTTGATGGCGTGCGTTACTATACTCTCGCCGAAAACAAGGATGCGCTGACGGGCGAATTTTCCACCAAGACATTCGCCGATGTCGAGGCGGCCGCCAAGAACGCCGGGCTGCTTCAGGCGGACGTGACGCCGGAGCAGATGATCGACCCGTCATTCGTCAAGGCCGCGAAATGACGAGGGCCGGCTCGCGGTGGTGACGCAAATGTCCGAGCAGCGTGCGACCAAGCCAAGCCCGTCTCACGCAGCACCGGGGCCGGTGACCAAACAGCCGATGCGCCGTCGCCGATCCTCCGGGATCGGCGCGCCTATCGCACGCTCGCGCTTCCTGATGATAGCGGTGGCCGTCTTTGCCGGCCTCGGCCTCGCCTGGTGGGCGGCAACGGGGCTTGGGCTGGTAAAGCCGATTTTCCTGCCCTCGCCGGGAAGCGTGGTGACCCAACTCGGCAAGCTCGCGGGTGACGGCACGCTGTGGCTGGATCTCAGGACCTCGATATACCGTATTTCCATTGGCTTCCTCATCGCCTCGGCCCTGGCGATTCCGATTGGCGTGCTGATCGGCAGCTTCCGGACCTGGGAAGCGGCGATCGAGCCGCTTGTGGATTTCATCCGCTACATGCCGGTGGTCGCGTTCGTGCCCCTCTCCATCCTGTGGTCCGGGACGGGCGATGCGCAGAAGTTCCTGATCATCTTCATCGGCACCTTCTTCCAGCAGGTGCTGATGATCATGGACAATGTGAAGCGGGTTCCCGCTGATTTCATTGGCCTTGGCAGGACGCTCGGCCTGCCGGATCGCAAGATCCTGACGCGCATCGTGGTTCCCAGCGCCTTGCCAGGCATCTGGGATACGCTGCGCATCAGTCTCGGCTGGGCATGGACCTGGCTGGTGTTGGCGGAACTTGTCGCGGCGACATCAGGCCTCGGCTACCGCATCACCGTGTCCCAGCGCTATTTCCAGACAAACACCATCATCGGCTACATCCTGCTGCTGGGCGTGCTTGGTCTCATCACCGACCAGGTCATGAAGGCACTGGGAAAAGTGTTGTTCCGGCAGGAGGGCCACGTGCAATGAGGCCGGGCCGATGAGTTTGCCCAAACTGCGGATCAAAGGCCTCCACAAGAGCTTCGGCACGGGCGCGCGGCGCACGGAAGTGCTGCGCGATATCAATCTCGATCTTGCCGACAACGAGTTCGTCTCGCTGGTGGGCACGTCGGGTTGCGGCAAGAGCACGCTGCTGTCGATCGTGGCCGGACTGCAGGATTTCGACGCGGGAGATCTTGCCATCGATGGCTCGCCGATCCTGCAGCCGGGTCTCGACCGCGGCGTCGTCTTCCAGTCCTACACCCTGCTTCCCTGGCTGACGGCGCAGCAGAACATCGAGTTTGCCCTCAAGGCCGCGGGTCATGATCGCGCGACCTGCCGCAGGATAGCACGCGAGCATCTCGATCTGGTCAAGCTCCCGCACAGCGCCAATCGCTATCCGTCTGAGCTTTCGGGCGGCATGAAGCAACGTGTGGCTATAGCGCGTGCTCTTTCCTATCGACCCAAAATGCTTCTGATGGACGAGCCCTTTGGCGCGCTCGATGCCTTGACCAGGCATCAGATGCAGGAACTCCTGACGCAGATCTGGGAGGAGCACAGGCTCACCGTGCTCTTCGTCACCCATGATGTGGAAGAGGCGGTCTACCTGTCGGACCGCATCGTTGTGATGGGGATCGGCCCGGGACGCATCATGCAGACCTTCAATGTCGACATCGAGCGCCCGCGCCGGGAAGAGGTCATGGAAACCCCGGCTTTCATGGATTTGCAGCGCAGCGTGCACAAGGCGATCCGCGAGGCTTCAAAACGTCCCGAAATGGTTTAGGCGGGTCACTCATGCGTGTCAGGTCCAAGAGCAGCGCAACGAACGCGGCTGGGCGCGGGGATCGTCTCGGAAGACGGAGTTTCAGCCGGATAACGTCTGATGCCGCTACGGATTGCCGATCACAAGCCGGTTCACAGGTTCATTCGCGGCCGTCTGAAGGGTAGCAGGAGCTTCGCCCGATCAAGGCGTTCTTGAAACTCGTGTTCGAGCTTGTGACTCGGGCGCCCGTCAAGCGCCCAATCTCAATATCGCGCCGTCGCGATTCCTGACCCGGAAGCGGCCATTGGCGTCCCGCGCCTCAACCGTCGAAAAAAATTTGCAGGACAATGTCGATTTCCTAAACTCCGTTCGTCGTTCCGATGCCGGCCTATGAGGCCGGCTCAAACAAGGAGACAGACGATGCGTGTGATGGTGCTCGTGAAGGCTACCGAGGACAGCGAAAAGGGCTTTCTCCCCACGCCCGAGGCTAAGGAGGCGATGGAGGCGATGGGCAGATTTAATGATGAGCTGCGCAATGCCGGCATCTTGCTCGACGCCGACGGCCTCAAGCCCTCCTCGCAGGGCAAGCGCGTAGCGTTCGATGGTCCCCGCCGGACGGTCATCGACGGGCCTTTCGCCGAGACCCGCGAACTGGTCGCCGGCTTTTGGCTCTGGGAAGTCAAGGATATGGACGAGGCGGTCGCCTGGGTGAAGCGCTGCCCCAATCCCATGCCGGGACCGAGCGAGATCGAAATCCGGCCGCTGTACGAGATGGCTGATTGGCAATGAGAATCTGACGCCGGAGGTCGCGGAAATCCATGACCTAACGCACGAGAAGCTCAGCGGCAACTGAGACTGTCGTCCGCAATCTGCTTGCCTCCGTTATGGCTTTGGCCGACAAAGCAGCATGACTGCAGGCGAGACGCACCAGGCGATCGAAGCGATTTTTCGCATTGAACGGGCCCGGCTCATCGCGGGTCTGGTTCGTCTCGTGCGCAATGTCGACCTTGCAGAGGAGCTGGTGCAAGACGCCCTGGTCATAGCCCTGTCCGAATGGTCCAGGGCCGGCGTGCCGGCCAATCCCGGCGCTTGGCTGATGACGGTCGCCAAACGCCGCGCCATCGACGCGATTCGTCGCGACAAGATGCGCGGGCGCAAGCATGAAGAGATCGCGCGGGAGCTTGACGGCGAGTGCGACGGCGCGGCCGAGGTGATCGAAATGGCCATCAACGACGATCTTGGCGACGAGCTGCTGGGCCTCATCTTCACAGCCTGCCACCCCGTACTTTCGGCCGACGCCCGCGCGGCGCTCACGCTGCGTGTCATCGGCGGTCTGACGACGGACGAGATCGCCCGTGCTTTCCTGTCGAGCGAGGTGACGATCGCCCAGCGCATCGTCCGCGCAAAGAAGACGATCGGAAAGGCCGGGCTCAGATTCGAGGTGCCGCGCGGTGCCGAGCGTGCGGCGCGTCTGTCCTCGGTGCTGGAGGTCATCTATCTCATCTTCAATGAAGGCTATGCTGCCACGGCCGGCGATGACCTTGTCCGGCCGGGCCTGTGCCTGGAGGCGCAACGGCTAGGCCGCATGCTGGCGGGGCTGATGCCCGAGGATGCCGAGGTGCTCGGCCTGCTGGCTCTGATGGAAATCCAGGCATCGCGCCTGCCCGCACGCATCGGGCCGGACGGCGCCCTCTTGACCCTGACCGAGCAGAATCGCGCACGCTGGGATCAATTGCTGATCCGCCGAGGCCTTGACGCGCTGGCCCGCGCCGAAGCCCTCGGGGGCGACGGCCCCTATACGTTGCAAGCCGCGCTTGCAGCCTGCCATGCGCGGGCACGCAATCCGGCCGATACCGACTGGTCCTGCATCGCAGCGCTCTACGACCGGCTGCGAGCAGTGATGCCCTCGCCGGTGGTCGATCTCAATCGAGCGGTCGCCCACAGCATGGCCTTCGGGCCCGAAGCGGGCCTTCGTCTGGTGGACGAGATTGCCAACGCCGCCGCCCTGCGCAATTACGCGCCATTGCCGGCGGCGAGGGGCGACTTTCTGTTTCGGGCCGGCCGGCTGGCCGAGGCCCGCGCCGAATTCGAGGCGGCGGCCAAGCTCACCCGCAACGTACGTGAAGCGGCCTTTCTCCTCGCCCGCGCCGACGCTTGTGGTTGAAGCATCGCTCTCCGTGCCTGAAGCGCCGCTCGGTATCATCGAAAGCAGCCAGTGCGCTCGCGGCGAGCTCCTTCAATAAGCCGATCAGCTCGCAACGCGAAAGGGATTAACGATGCGCAAGCCATCGTCGAGCGCCATTCCGTGCTGCATATCCTCTGACAAAAGTGTATCGCAGCCAGCGTGAATCGCCGCGGACGCGATCATCGCGTCATAGGTGGAAAGGCTGTACCGCTCGGCGAGCCTCAATCCTGTTTCGTGGGTCTCGAGCGTGAGCGGATGAACCGTCAACAGGCCGCGCAGCATGGTCAGCAGCGCATGCGTGTCGGTCCATGACATTTGCATCTTCCGACGCGCGACGTTGGCGAGTTCGTTGAGAACCTGCACGCTGATCGCCCCGCCAGCAGCGATGGCCGCCTCGGCCCGATCAGCCTTCGCCGTATCGCTTGACGCGATATAAAGAAGGACATTGGTATCAAAAAAACTAACGGGCATTCGCCTCGTCCCGATCGAATTTGAAGTCAGCGGGGAGCCGACCACGGAAGGCGCGGAGACGCTTCAGCAACTCCTCGCGCCCGGGCTTCCGCGCGACGCCAAGCTGGCGGGCGTCAGCGACATGGATTTCGATCTCATCGCCTTCCCTGAGTTCAAGCGCTTCGACCACAGCGGCGGGAAGGCGGACCGCAAGACTGTTTCCCCATTTGGCGACCTGCATGCCACTTCCTCTCCTAGATATACGCCAGGAGAAATGTATATCCAGAAGTGGTCGAGATCAAGGCAACTCGGGATATATGCATTTGAAGGAGGAGCCTTGATCATGCCAGCAACTGCGTCGGCACGCCGAGTATCGGCCCTGCCTCGGCGAGCCGCTGGTCGAGGGTTCGCACCGTGGCGCCATGCTCGGATGCCGTCGCGAGGTGCAGGGCGTCGCCAGCACGAAGCCCGAGCGTATGCTGATCGGCGAATTTCGCGGCGACCCGAAAATGCCCGCCCGTCACCGGCAGCACGGTGAAGCTCTCGGCGACCAGCTTGTTGAACATCGCGAGCGCTGCTGCGCGCTGCTCCAGGTCAATCTGTCCGGTCCGAAGCTTGATCGCCATGGCGGAGGACATCTCGGTGATGGTCCAGTCGCTGATCACAAGTTGCGCTGGGTCCTGCTCCGCCAGCCAGCCCTGAACGCGCGCGGTCATGGCTTCGTTGGATAGCGCTGCTACGATCAGCGAAGTGTCGAGATAAAGCATCAATAGCGATCGCCATCTCGCATCGATCGCACCAGATCGGCGGCGGCCTGAGCCTGCAGAGGCATGGTTGCGGTCAGGGATTGGAGCAGGACGGCGTCGATCCGCCTGCGGGGGCGGGCCACAGCCGTGAGTCGGGCGACCGGCTTGCCACGCCGGGTGATGTCGATCGAGTCTCCAGCCTCGACCCGGTCGACGAGCTCGCTCAGATGTGCCTTGGCGTCCGCCAGATTGACCACGCCCATGTCACGCTCCTGACCATGTAGATGGTCATATAGCGCATCACGCTTAACGATTCCAGCGCAGAGTACGGCGAATGAGCAACTGGCTGCGTGAGCGAAGCAGGTGATCGCTCCTGCAACGAGAATTATGCCGCTTTCCGCTTGACTAATACATATCCCAATGGTTATACATCGATCAATAGCCGAAGGGTTATCGATCCCAATGCCAAACGCTCACGATGTACTCTTCAGAACGCTTGCCGATCCGACTCGGCGCGCTATTTTTGAGCGACTGTGTCGCGAAGGAGAGCAGACGGTCGGGGCTCTGACGGCTCAGGCCGGGATCTCGCAACCGGCCGTGTCGAAGCATCTCGGGGTTTTGAGGCAGGCGGGGCTGGTGCGCGACCGCCATGCAGGACGACAGACCCACTATAGCGCGCAGCTTGCTGCGCTTGCCCCCCTGATCGACTGGACAAGCCAGATGACCGGGTTCTGGCAGAGCCGGTTCGACGACCTCGAAGACCTGCTCAAAAGGATGGACCAGTGAACCGGACGTCGACCGAAACACTCTCCGTCGTTGTCGAACGGGAGATCGCTTATCCGCCCGAGAAGATCTGGCGCGCGCTCACGCAACCACACTTGATCGAGGAGTGGCTCATGAAAAACGACTTCAAGCCTGTCGCGGACCACCGTTTTAATCTTCACGCAGCCTGGGGCTCCGTCGAATGTCAGGTCCAGACGGTCGAGCCGAACAGAACGCTGACTTACACGTGGGATACCAAGGATCTCAAGAGTGTCGTCTCCTGGACCCTCACCCCCACGAGTACCGGGGTCCGCTTGCGCATGGAGCAGTCGGGCTTCCGGCCGGATCAGCAGCCTTACTTCCGGGGTGCCAAAGTCGGCTGGCCGAGGTTCTTTGACGATCTGGAGCAGGTTCTGGCGCGGACGGACTGAGGTCCGCGGGCGCTATTCAAGCACGGGCTCTGTTACAGAGCGGCAGATGGCGGGGGCGATAATGGAGGCAAGCCAATGAAGATCAAGTTGACCAAAGTATACGTGGATGACCGGGAAAAGGCTCTGGGCTTTTACACCGAAACGCTCGGCTTTACGAAGAAGGCCGATTTCAGCAATGGGCCGTTTCGCTGGCTGACCGTCGCATCACCCGACGAGCCGGACGGTGCCGAGCTGCAACTCGCGCTCAATGACAACCCGGCCGCAAAGACCTACCAGAAAGCCATGTTCCAGCAGGGCCAGCCCGCGGTCATGTTCTTCAGCGACAACATCAAGGGCGACTACGAGCGTATCAAAGCGCGCGGCGCCGAATTCACCATGCCGCCGACCGAAGTAACCGGCTCGACCATCGCCCAGCTGAACGACGGCTGCGGTAATCTCGTTCAAATCACCCAGCTGGCGCGCTGGTAAGGCACGCGTTCAGTGGCGTGGCTGCCCGGCGGGAGTCGCCAAACGGGCCGCCGATCCGCTTCGGTTCGTCTTCAGAGGAGGTCTCAATGGATTGGAACAAATGGGTTCGGCAGATCCACCGCTGGCTGTCGATTATCTTTGCGGCGGTCGTCGCCGCTATCTTCATCAGCCTGGGAGCAGGCAAGGAACCCGCCTACTGGGTATACCTTTTGCCGCTGTTTCCGCTCGGCTTGCTCCTGCTTACCGGTCTGTACATGTTCGTGCTGCCTTACGCTCCCAAGTGGCGCAACGCAGGGGGCACCGGCGCATTGGAGTGAACGCATGGCCAACAAGACGTCCATCAGGTCATTGGCGGTCGCGAAGAAGCCCGCCGCCAACCCTGCCGCTGCCAAGCCGGTCCTCCTCGCAGGCGGCAACCCGCAGATAGCGAAGGCCGATGGCGACGCCCCTGTGCAAGCCTACATCGCGGCCATGCCGGGCTGGAAACGCGACGTCGGGCGCCGCCTCGACGCGCTCATCGTGCGCAGCGTGCCCAACGTGCGCAAAGCCGTCAAATGGAACTCGCCCTTCTATGGCGTAGAGGGTCAAGGCTGGTTCCTCAACTTCCATTGCTTCACAAAGTACATCAAGCTGGCTTTCTTCCGCGGCGCGTCGCTCCATCCTGTCCCTCCAGGCGAGTCCAAGCACAAGGACGTGCGCTACCTCGATATCCGCCAGGACGACCAGCTGGACGAAACTCAACTGGCCGCCTGGGTGAAGCAAGCCAGCCAATTGCCGGGCGAGCGAATGTGAGTGGGAATGCCAGTCATTCCCGCAAACCAGGTGCCGACTAGCGGTATTCATGTGACGGGCGAGCGGCAACAACCCTAGGGAAAGCGACAATGACGATGAAGAGTGGCTCGATGGAAGGAAATGCAGGCAACTCTCCCTCTCAGCTGATAGATGCGAGGATCAGCGAGCTGGGCGATTGGCGAGGCCAGACGCTTTCGCATGTCCGCGCTCTCGTCAAGCAGGCCGACCCGGAAGTGGTCGAGGAGTGGAAGTGGCGAGGCGTTCCGGTGTGGTCGCACGCCGGAATAATCTGCACTGGCGAGACCTACAAGAACGTCGTGAAAGTGACCTTCGCAAAGGGCGCCTCGCTGCAGGACCCTTCGGGCCTGTTCAACTCCAGCCTCGAAGGCAACACCAGGCGCGCCATCGATATCCGTGAGGGCGAGGCTATAGATGAGAATGCGTTCAAGGCGCTGATACGCGCTGCTGCCGCCCTGAACGCTGCCCGATAGTCAGCTCCGGCCGATATGGTCGGCTAGCGGGCCGAGAGCGGCGAGCAAAGCTTCGCCGCTGGTCTGCGTTGCATTCTCGTGCGGCGCGCGCAGGTTCAGCCAGCGCCTGTCGCCCGATCGTGCTGACAGGACCGCCTTCATCGCAGCGATGAGGCCGGCATCCTGGATGATTTTGCGGAACGCCTTGATGCCGGCCTCCGCGTCAGTAATGTCCTCTCCCGCCAGCGTTGCGTCATAGAGGGCCCGGATCGCTGCCGCATTCAGATTGATCGTCGCCGAGATGCACCCCGCAGCACCGTTGGCGAGGCCTTTCGTCAGCTGTGCTTCCGAGCTCGGAAACACCGCGACCTTTGGGGCTGCCGCAATGACCGCCGCGGTGTTGTTCCAGTCACCGGCACTGTCCTTGTAGGCCACCACGACATCGGGAAACGCTTCGCTCAGCCGGGCGGTCAGCGCCGGGCTCACCGGTACGCCGGAATTCTGCGGGATGTGGTAGAGGATCATCCTCATCGCCGGGTTCGCCACCCGTTCGATCAGCTCGCTGTAGTAGCGGGCCTGTCCGTTGTCGCCGGCGGCCGTATAGAAGAACGACGGCAGCACCATCACCCCGGCACAGCCGAGACCGACCGCATGCGCCGTCAGCTCGACGGTTTCGGCAAGTGCTGTGACACCGGTGCCGGGCATCAGATGGCTTGGCGAAATGCCGGCCTCGACCAGCCACTCCAGCGCTTGCATGCGCTCGCGCAACGAGACGGACAACGCCTCGCCCGTGGTACCGAACGGCGACAGGAAATGCGCTCCCTGATCCAGCACCCACTTGGCGTGTGATATCCAGAGGTCGCGGGCAATGCGGCCGTCGTTTTCGAACGGCGTCAGGATCGGTGCGATGGTTCCTTGTGGGCGGATCATGTGCGTCCTTCTACTGGTGAAAATCGGTGCAGTGCTCAACGCCGGCATCAAGAATGTCGAGCAAGCTACATGAAGCAGTGTTGCTGAGTACCGGGCGTTCGACCTCGAAAGCAAGCGGCTCGCGCATAGGCGCGCGATTGTGATCGGGCCGCGGTTCTGAGGCTCTCGAGGTAAATCCTTTTCACGGGACAACATCGCCTGGCCGAAAAGGGGGTGACAAACGAGTTCTGCTGTTTCATCAATGCCGCCTTTTGAGGAGAAGCCCATGCGGAGGATCGGTGTCGGCATCATTGGCTGCGGCAACATTTCAGACGCCTATCTGAAGGCGTCGCCACAATTCCCGGTGCTCGACATTGTCGGCGTCACCGACATCAACCGGACGGCAGCTGAGGCCAAGGCAGCGGCCTACGGCCTGGCTGCCATGCCGATCGAGGCGCTGTTAGCCGATCCCCGCGTCGAGATCGTGCTCAACCTGACCACGCCGCAGCATCACGTGCCGGTCGGTTTGCAGGCTGTCGGGCAAGGCAAGCACGTCTACTCCGAGAAGCCGCTAGCAACGACGCTCAGCGACGCGGAGCGGCTCGTCGCGGCCGCACGCGAAAAGGGCGTGCGTATCGGCTGCGCACCCGACACCTTTCTTGGCGGCTCCCACCAGACGGCGCGGCGGCTGGTCGATGAGGACACCGTTGGAAGCATTGTCGCCGGCTCTGCCTTCATGCAGGTGCCCGGCCACGAGCTCTGGCATCCCAATCCAGATTTCTACTATCAGCCCGGCGGTGGGCCGATGCTCGACATGGGACCTTACTATCTGACCTGCCTGGTCAATCTCCTAGGCCCGGTAAAGTCGGTGACCGGGCAGGCGAAGTCATCCTATGCCACTCGTACCATCGGTTCTGGACCGCGCCAGGGCGAAACCATCCAGGTCGAGGTGCCGACCCATATTTCCGGCCTGCTCGCATTCGAGAACGGGGCGGCGGTTTCGATCACCACCAGCTTCGACGTCTGGAAGCATGAACACAATCACATCGAACTCTACGGAACCACGGGCTCGATGATCATCTCCGATCCTAATCAGTTCCAGGGCGACATCAGGACCGGCCAGCGCAAGGGCGACTGGAAGGTGGCCGATCAGATCCATTCCTATGGCGACGGCAATTACCGGGGCCTCGGCCTTGCCGACATGGCGCAGGCGATCGTCTCCGGCAGGCAACACCGCGCCAGTCTCGAGCTTTCCCTCCATGTCCTGGAAATCATGGAATCGATCATCTCTTCAGCAGAGATAGGGCAGCGTATCGACCTCAGATATGGCTGCGCCCGGCCGGCGCCGATGCGCGCCGACCTGCCTTTCGGAATTCTGGAATAGGGAATAATGCGATGAGCAAGACGGCATTGATTTTCTGGGGCGGCTGGGAAGGTCACACCCCGGCCCGAAGCGCCGAAATCGTCAAGGAGATGCTGGCCGGCAACGGCTTCGACGTGCAACTGGAACAGGGGACTTCGGCGCTTGCCGATCCGCAGCTGGGCAAGCTCGATCTCATTGTCCCGGTGATCACCATGTCGACGATCGAAAAGCCGGAGCTGCAAAACCTGACCAGCGCCGTCAGGGCCGGCACCGGCCTTGCGGGCTTTCACGGCACCATGTGCGACAGCTTCCGCAACGAGCCGGAATACCAGTTCATGACCGGCGGCCAGTGGGTCGCCCATCCCGGCAACATCATCGACTATCACGTCGACATCACCAGGCCAGACGATCCGGTCATGCAGGGCATCGACGGCTTCGCCTACCGTTCAGAGCAGTATTACATGCATGTCGATCCGACCAACGAGGTGCTGGCGACGACTACTTTCACCGGCGAGCATCTCGATTTCATCGCCGGCGTCGTCATGCCGGTCGTCTGGAAGCGCCGCCACGGCAAGGGCCGCGTCTTCTACAGCGCGCTCGGCCACACCGCCGACGAGTTCGCCGTGCCGCAAATGCGCACGATGTTCGAACGCGGCGCGATTTGGGCCAGCCGAAACGCGGACCTTGCGTAGCCGTTCAATCTGAACGCCACGTATCGTTGTAATTTTTCAAAGGGCGGCCGCCCGAAACGCCGACCCAGGCACAGGACTGCAGGCAATTGACTGCCATGGTAGTATTCAATACCACCTGTGGTCTGATCGTGGAATTCCGCAGTTGGAGGTCGAATGGAGCAGACGTGGCGATGGTTTGGTCCGAGCGACGCGGCAACGCTTGCCCATGCCAGGCAGGCCGGCGCGACCGGCATCGTGACGGCACTGCACGACATCCCTTACGGCGAAGTCTGGCCGATCGACGCCATCAGGCAGCGCCAGGCGCTGATAGAGGCGGATCCGGCGATGGGGCTCAAATGGAGCGTCGTCGAGAGCGTCCCCGTGCACGAGGACATCAAGCTCGGCCGCGGCGATCTCGACCGGCTCTACGACAATTTCAGGCAGACCTTACGCAATCTCGGCGCCTGCGGTGTGCGCACCGTCTGCTACAACTTCATGCTGATCCTTGACTGGACCCGGACCGACCTGGCTGCGCCGCTGCCGGGCGGCGGACGGGCGCTCCGCATGAACATGCACGAGCTTGCCGCGTTCGATTGCTACATGCTGCAGCGCAAGGGATCGGAGCGCGACTATGCGTCCGATGTTCTCCAGCGGGCGAGCGAATGGTTCGAGACGACGCCGGATACGTCAAAAGAGCGCCTGCTTGCCAACATCATGGCCGGCCTGCCAGGCGCCTTCAAGCGCTACGACATAGCAGAATTGCGCGAAGTGGTGGCCGAGCAGTCGGGCCTCTCGCACGACCGGCTGCGCGAGAATCTCGTCCGTTTTCTCGAAAACGTGCTGCCGGCGGCCGAAGAGGCGGGCGTCACGTTGGCGATTCACCCGGACGATCCGCCGCGCGATCTCGTCGGCCTGTGCCGGATCGTCAAGAACGCCGACGACATCGCCTTTATCCTGGACGCAGTGCCATCGGCAAATAGCGGCCTCACCTTGTGCACGGGGTCGCTGGGCGCCAACCCGGCCAATGACCTGCCCGCCATCGCCAGGCGCTTTGCGCACAAGATAAACTTCGTGCATCTCCGCAACGTCAGCAAGGACCCGGACGGCTCGTTCATGGAATCGGAGCATCTGAGCGGCGATGTCGACATGGTCTCGGTGGTCTCGATCTTGCTCGACGAGCAGCAACGCCGCCGCGACGCCGGCGAACCGGCGGCGCTGCTGCCGTTTCGCCCGGATCATGGCCACGAGCTGATCGATGACGCCGCGCGGCACACCCATCCCGGCTACCCCGTGATCGGCCGTCTTCGCGGCCTTGCCGAACTGAGAGGCGTGATGACGGCGATTGCCCATCAGCGCGGCTACCGGCTGCAATGACGGCGCCCCGCCTGCTTTGTGTCGGCGCGCTCACCTACGACACGATCTTGCGCCTCGATGTCCTGCCCTCCGGCGCCGGCAAGTTCCTGCCAAGCGAGGCCGTGCAGATCGCGGCCGGCATGGCGGCCAGCGCCGCCGCGTCGGCCAGCCGCCAGGGCGGACAGGTCTGGCTATGGGCAAGCGTCGGCGACGATGCCGTCGGCCGCGATGTCATTGGCCAGATGGAGGCGGAGCGGGTCGACTGTTCGCTGGTGCGCAGGGTCGAGGGCGGCCGCTCGGCCATTGCTACGATCCTGGTCGACGCCGCCGGCGAACGTATGATCGTGCCCTTCTACGATGCCGTCACGCAAGCCGATCCGGACCGCCTTCCACCCGCGGATTTTTCCCAGTTCGACGCCGTGCTGGTCGATGTCCGCTGGCCCGGAGCCGCCGCCCTGGCGCTGGCGAAAGCTCGTGAATACGGCATTCCGGCGGTCCTTGACGCAGATGTCGCGTCGCGACCGGTGCTCGACCGGCTGCTGCCGATCGCCTCGCATGTCGTTGCTTCGCTGCCGGCGGCACGCATCCTTTGCGGTCCGGAGATATCCGCCGGTTCTGCCGTTGCTATCCTCGGCGAACGGACCGGCGCCTTCGTGGCCGTCACCGATGGGGCGAACGGCACCGCGTTCCAGCACCCGGGTGGCAATGATGTCCGTCACCTGCCGTCGCCGCGGGTCGAAGCCGTCGACACCCTGGCGGCAGGCGACGTGTTTCACGGCACCTTCGCCCTCGGTCTGGCCGAAGGTTGGGACGAAGAGCGGGCCATAGCAGTGGCCAGCGCCGCCGCCGCCCTGAAATGCCTGCGCTTTGGCGGACGTGTTGGCGCACCGACGCGCGCGGAAACGCTGGCTTTCATGCAAGGATCGGCATGATGCCGGACACGCTTGGGCCGGCTCCGCGGAAAAGAGCGCGTCAAATTGCGCCGATCGACTACCATGGTAATCGATCGGCAACTGTTCTTGGGAGGATAAATGGCTGAATTCAGAAAACGCGCACTGGTCACCGGGGCAGCCATGGGCATCGGCCGTGCTGTGGCCGAAAGGCTGGCCGAGCAAGGCGTCGACCTTATCCTGTTCGACCGGGCGGGCGATCAGCTGGATGAGGTCGCGGCGCAGCTTTCGGCGCGCGGCGTGACCGTGCGCACCGTGCTTGGCTCAACCGCCGACACAGAAGCCTGCGGCCGCGCCGTCGAGCTTGCCCGGTCCGTGTTCGGCGGGCTCGACATGCTCTCCCACAATGCCGGCATCCAGCGTTACGGAACAGTGGAGACTACGGACGAGGCGCTTTGGGACGAGGTGATGAACGTCAACCTCAAGGCTGCCTACCTGTTGTCGCGTGCGGCGATGCCGCTGCTGCGCCAAAGCCGCGGTGCCATCGTCCATATGAGCTCGGTGCAGGGCCTGGCCAGCCAGGAAGGGGTTCTGGCCTACAGCACGGCCAAGCACGGCCTGATCGGCCTCGTCAAATCGATGGCCGTCGACTACGCGCCCCTCGGCGTGCGCGTCAATGCCGTCGCTCCGGGCGCCGTCGACACGCCGATGCTGCGGGATGCGGTCAAGCTCAACGATAAGCCCGACGAGATACTGCGCATCCTCGACAACATGCATCCGCTCGGCCGCACCGCCCGACCGCAAGAGATTGCCGCCGTCGTTTCCTTCCTGCTGTCCGACGATGCCTCCTTCGTCACCGGCGAGGTCGTGCGCGTCGATGGCGGGCTGCTGGCGCGCATCGGCGGTTCTCCGCGCAAGGAATAACGCCGGCGCTGTTCTTGCTGCTGCGCAGGCATTTCATGAACGGCTTGAAACTGCAGAGCCTATAAGGGGATCGCCGATGGCAGGGCTTTTGGGAATGCGGACCCTCACCGAGGGGCGGCTGGGCGAAACCGGCCCCGGCGCTTCAGTTGCGGCCAGGACGTTCGAGGTCCTGCTCGACCAGATCCTGACCTTCCGCCTGAAGCCGCACGAGCTGATTTCTGAAAAGGCGATGTCGGAAGCCCTCGGCGTGAGTCGCACACCTGTCAGGGAGGCGCTCGCCCGGCTGGCCGGTCTTGGCTTGATCGACATCTATCCGCAGCGCGGCAGCATGGTGGCGCCGCTCCGGATCGCCGATCTCGAGAAATCGCAGTTCCTGCGCGAATCGCTCGAAGTCGGCCTGATCAATCGTGCGGTCGAGAGCCTGCGCCGTGCCGACCTGCTTGCCGTGCTCAAAGGCGAACTGGCGGTCCAGGAGACGTTCGCCTCCATTGCGGACGACAGGCGCTTCTTCAAGTCGGACGAGCTGTTCCACCAGCACATCGCCAGCCATGCCGGGTTCCCCGGAATCTGGGCCGACATCAGCGCGGCGAAGCTGCACATGGACCGCTTCCGCTTTCTGTCTTTCCCGCGCCTCGACAGCATGTCGGTGGTCCTCGGCCAGCATCGGCGGATTGTCGATGCGCTCGAGCAGGCCGACGCGCTTGCGGCAGAAGAAGCAATGCGAACGCATCTTCGCCGTATCTTCGAGGTCCTCGAAATCGTCCAGGAGCGCTATCCCCATTATTTCGAGGCAAACGGCCCTGCGGGAAAGAGGACCGAAGCAGATGGCGGCAGTTCGGTCGAACGTCAACCAGCGGTGTGAGCCCGCGGTCAGCCGGCTCAATCCAAGCCTGAGCCTTTCTTGCGCTCTTCCGAAGGCGTTTTGGTCTTGCTGCCGGATTTGTCGGAAGTTGGCTCGGCTTTGCGATTCTGACCCTCGCCGCCTTGCTCCTTGCGGAGCTGCTTTTCCACTATCGATCGCGATCCTTCCGCCGGGTCTTGTTCAGGAGCATCGGTTCCCGTCATGTCGGCTACTATCCATTTTGATCAATTGCGTGCGGCGTGGGCTGACCTCCGCCGCCGGTTCTGTCGCGCCCAATCATCAGCCAGGCGGCGAACAGCACGACCAGGACGACCACGATCCAGGCGACGAGACGAGGCATTGGGCCTCACCTCCCCCGCCGCTTGCTTCCGCGCGCCTCGGGATTGGAGCCGGCCCCGACCGTTGGATCGGGCACGACCGGACCGCGTTCGGCCTCGGAACCCTCAGCTTCGATCTCCTGCACGGCCTGATCCCAATGCTCGCGCTCGCGTCCTTGCGGACGGCCTTCGCGCTCCCAGATATCATGGGCTCGCTGCCTGATACGCTCTTCCCTGCCCATGGCCTTTGCCTCCTCATCACCTAATCCGGCGATCGCTGGTTTGTTCCGCGCTGCCAGCGCCGTTCATCCGGTTCAGTTGACGTGATTACCGGGCGCTCTAGATCAAACTTCACGCCGAAGTCGCTTGGTGCGGGGAGAACAATCGTGTGGCAGCAACGCTACGAGCACGTATTGTAAATGCCGTTACAGCCGTCGGTCTTCGACCAGACCGCCTGTGCTTGCTGCTGATGATATCTGTACTGACGGCATGCACGTCTTCCGACCAGGTCGAGCAGCAGTCGAAAATCGCGGCTTCCGCCACACAGACCGCATCGCTGGTCCTGCAGGCTTGGGTCGCTGGGGCAGCCCCTTCGAAATACACGTCGCGCACGTTGCAATCGGTCGGCAAGGCCCTCGCCGATGCCGGTGCGCAAATCCAGTCCGCCAAGTCGCCTGAGCCCAGCGAGCAAGCCGGTCTGACGACGGCGGTCGGACAGCTTTCGGCGGCGGTAACACGCGCAGCGACCGCAGTGCAGAACGGCAACCGCTCGGACGTGGAACACGCGCAGCGGGATCTGCGGGCTGCCGCCGCCGATCTGAGCGCGTCCTACGCCAGATATTTCGCGCCGAAATCATGAAGAAGCTACTCGAAATATCGCTCGGCGTCGTCACCAGCGTTGGCGGCTTTCTCGAGGTCGGATCGATGGCGACCGCAGCTCAGGCCGGCGCGGCGTTCAGGTTCCAGCTGATATGGGCCGTCGTCCTGGGCACGATCTGCATCATCTTCCTGGTCGAAATGGCCGGACGCTTCGCCGCCGTTAGCCATCACACCATCGCCGACGGGATCCGGGAACGGTTTGGCTTCAACGCCTTTCTGTGGCCGTTGCTTGCGACTTTGCTGGTCAACTTCCTGGTCATGGCAGCCGAAATCGGCGGTGTTGCCATTGCGCTCGAGCTCGCCACCGGCATCGGCTTTCAGTGGTGGGCGCTGCCGGTCGCTTTTCTGGCATGGCTGTTCCTTTGGAAAGGCACGTTCGGATTCATCGAAAAAGGCGTCGCGGTCCTCGGGCTGGTCACGCTGTGCTTCGTGGTTGGCGCCGTCATGCTGAAGCCCGATTGGGGACAGGTTGCGGCCGGTGCCGTGCCCACTCTGCCCGAGCACGACGCGGCCAATTACTGGTTCATGGCGGTCAGCATTCTTGGTGCGTCGATCTCGCCCTATTTGTTCATGTTCTATTCGTCGGGAGCGATCGAGGGCCAATGGGACAAGAGCTATCTCGGAGCCAATCGGGCCATTGCCGGCTTGGGCATGTGTTTTGGCGGCACAATCGCTATCGGTGTGTTGATCGTGGCAGCGCTGGTGCTGGCGGCGCACGGCATTGAGCAGATCGATGACTACCACCAACTGCCGCTGATGCTGATTCCGATCTTCGGTTTCTGGGGGTTCGTCCTGTTCGTTGCTTCACTAGGCATAGCTTGCTTCGGTGCCGCGCTCGAAATCGGGCTGCAGCAAGCGTACCTTGTGGCGCAGGGTTTCGGCTGGACCTGGGGCGAGGACCTGAAACCGCGCGACGATCCCGGCTTCAGCACCGTCTATACGATCTCGTTGTTTCTCGCCGCCATTCCGATCGCATTGGGTCTCGATCCGCTGAAGCTCACCATCTTTTCCATGGCTCTGACGGCCGCCAGCCTGCCGCTGACCGTGGTTCCGTTCCTCTTCCTGCTGAACGACGAGCGTTATGTCGGCGAGCACCGCAATGGGCTGATCGCGAATGCAGCGGTCATCTTCATCATAGCGCTCGGTTTCGTGCTCGCAGTCGTGACTATTCCTTTGCAGATATTCGGAGGCACTTGATGGATTTGCTGCGCGACATCCTGGACAAGCAAGTGGTCGACCGCGAGCAGGTCAAGATCGGCAAGGTGGACGGGCTGGTGGCCGAACTCAGGCCAGGCAAGCCGCCAAAAATTATTGCGGTCGAGCTCGGTTCGATCACGCTGGCGCGCCGGCTTGGCGAGCGGCCCGGGCGCTGGATGGCGCGGCTTGCGGCAAGGCTCGGCGGCAGGCGCCATGCCGAGCCGCACCGCATCGCATGGAACAAGGTGCGCGACATCGGCGTCGACATCGAGTTCGATATCGACGTCCGCGAAACGGCGATTTTCGACTGGCAGGACTGGCTGCGCGATCATGTCATTGGGCGTATCCCGGGAGCTGGATGATGGCCACCGTCAATCTTGAGCAATTGGCTGGCAGGAATGTGCTTTCGCAGCGCGGCAAAAGCATCGGCCATATCGAGGAGATACGCGCCGAACCGGATGGCGATGACCTCGTGGTTACCGAGTACCATGTCGGCATCTACGCAGCATTCGAGCGCCTGTCCGCTTCGGCCATCGGCATTGCGGTCCTCGACGTCTTTCGAATGCGCAGTCGCGACAGCATGTACCGCATTCCCTGGGACAAGCTCGACATCTCCGACCCGGCGCGGCCGCGGTTGTTATGCACGGAGGAAGAACTTTCCGCTATGAAGGGGAGTATCGAGGGCGATAAGCGGGAATGAACGATACTGTCCCGCCGTCGGAGAATGGGGTCCAGTGTGAAAGTTCTGGTTGCCGGCGCCACCGGCCTGATCGGTGCCTCGGTCGTCGCACGCCTTCTTTCCGAAGGGCATGAGGTGATCGGCTTGGTCCGCAGCCCCGGCGCAAACCGGGCCGGCAATTATCAGTTGCTGGTGCTGGACATGGCGGTGGCGCTGCAGCCCGAAGACTGGTTGCCGCATCTCACGGGCATCGACGCCGTCGTCAATTGTGCCGGCGTTCTGCAGGACAGCCCCCGTGAAAAGACGCGGGAAGTCCATCGCGATGCGGCGGCAGCACTCTTCCTCGCCTGTGCGAGGGCAGGGGTTGCCCGGGTGATCCACTTCTCGGCGATAGGCGTCGATCGGGCGCAGCCTTCGACGTTCTCGGCGACGAAACTGGCCGGCGACCAAGCGCTAATGGCGCTTGATCTGAACTGGGTGATCCTGCGCCCGTCCGTGGTGCTCGGGCGGCCGGTGTTTGGAGCCAGCGCATTGTTTCGGGGTCTCGCCTCGCTGCCGGTGCTGCCGTCCATGCCCGACACCGGCGGGCTCCAGGTGGTACAACTCGACGACGTTGTCTCAACCGTCGTCTTCCTTCTCGCTCCCGCCAGTCCGTCTCGCGTCGTGCTGGAACTTGTCGGTCCCGAACAGCTGACTATGGACGAGGTCGTCGGCAGCTATCGCCGATGGCTCGGTTGGGCTCCGGCAGTTAGCTTTGTCTTGCCGGCGGCTGTTGCAAGGCTTCTCTACCGCCTCGGCGACCTTGCCGCGATGTTCGGCTGGCGCCCACCGATGCGCACCAACGCGGCCAGGGAGATCGCCCGAGGGGCGGTTGGAGATCCCTCCAACTGGGCCGCCTTGACCGGTATACGGCCGCAAACCCTGGCGGGTTTCCTCGCGCTCAATCCGGCAACGGTGCAGGAAAAATGGTTTGCCCGGCTGTATTTCATCAAGCCTGCGATCTTCGTCGTCCTGCCGTTCTTCTGGATCGCGACGGGTATTCTGTCGCTGACCACCGGCTATAACGGCGGCATCGATCTGATGCAAAGCACCGGGGCTGGCATCTTATCGGCGCCTACCGTGATCGTCGGCGCTCTGGCCGACATCGCCATTGGCGCGCTCATAGCTTGGCGGTCGACGACGCGAAAAGGCCTCTATGGCGGCATCGCGCTCTCGCTCCTCTACTTAGCCGTCGGAAGTTTCCTGCGCCCGGAGCTGTGGAACGAACCGCTTGGGCCGTTCCTCAAAGTGTTGCCGATCCTGGTGCTGCACTTTGTAGCCTTGGCAGTGCTGGAGGAGCGTTGATGCACTATTTCCTGCTGAAATTTCTGCATGTCATCGGCGCGGCCGTGCTGCTTGGCACCGGCGCCGGCATCGCGTTCTTCATGCTGCTCGCCCACAGGACGGGCAATACGGCAACGGTTGCGGCGGTGGCGCGCATGGTTGTCGTAGCCGACTTTCTTTTCACAGCGACGGCCGTCGTCGCGCAGCCGCTGACGGGCGCTGCGCTCGCCTGGCAGGCAGGCTACTCGCTGTCGGAGGGCTGGATCGTGCTTTCGATCGCGCTCTATGTCTTCACCGGAATGTTCTGGCTCCCGGTCGTCTGGATGCAGATGGAGATGCGCAAGCTGGCCTCGCAAGCCGCCGCTGCAGGCGCGCCGTTGCCGCCACGCTATCATCGGCTCTTCTGGCTGTGGTTCGCCTTCGGCGTCCCCGCCTTCGCTGCCGTACTCGGAATTTTCTGGCTGATGATCGCGCGGCCAGCAATCGAGTGGTAGGTCGCAGGCAGGTCCAACTGCGATAATGCGCAGTCAAAGCACTGCGGAAAAATTCCGGCCCATGCAGCACGAATATCTGCCGGAAAGGAACTGCGCCTCGACCCGTAAGTCGCACCGGAGTCCGGTCCCGTATCATTCCCAACCGCGCGCTCACCGCCATCGGCACAGGACAAGATCCCGTCTTGAGGCGGGTTAGGCTTCGCTTACCAAAAAAGATGACGTCCGAGGGAACACGGGAAGCACAGGCAAGTTCGGTGCGCAGTGGAGGAGATTGCGCCATGAACAGTGTTATTTATCTCATCGGCCTCGTCGTCGTCGTGCTTGCGATCCTCTCCTTCCTCGGATTCCACTAGGAGACACCATGCAGGACCAGGACGATCAGGGCCGTCAGCCGGCCGATTTCGAGACAGCCAGAAGCGAGCTTTCGGAAAGACTACAACGGGAAAAGCAGACCGCGACGGAAGCGCTCCACGATGCGCGTGACGAGATCACCAGGAAAGCCGGAGATTACGCATCGGAAGCAAAGCAAGCATTGTTCAACAAGGCGGAGGGAACGCAGCGCGACGTGAGCGCCAACCTCAAGGCCTTCAGCGGCGCATTGCGCGCGGCAAGCGAGCATCTTGCCAACAATGATCAACGGACCGCTTCGAAATTCGCCCTTGACGCCGCAGGCGGGCTCGAGCGGCTTTCCTCGTCCCTGAAGGATAAACCGTTCGACGAGGTGCTTGGCGAAATTCAGTCGTTCGGCCGCGAAAACTCGGGCGCGCTGATCGCCGGTTCGGTATTGGCAGGCCTGGCGTTGGGACGGTTCATCAAGAGCTCGCCACCCTCTGCCCAAACCGGAGCACCGGGCCAGTCGGAAACAGGCCGGGCGCCCGAGACGGGTCCTCGCTCGAATGAGTTCGGATGGCAATCGGCAGAGGCAGTTGAGCCGGCCCCGCTAGGATCCGATCAGTCCGGCGATGACTGGGCCAATGCAAGCCTGGAGCGAAACCCATGACTGACAATCAGGACACTCGCAGCCTGACAACCCTTGTCAGCGATCTGGCACAGCAGGTCACAACACTGCTTCAAACCGAAAGCAGGCTGTTGCGGGCTGAAATGTCGGAAAAGGTAAGCAAGGTCGGCGCCGGCGCCGTGGAGGTAATGGGAGGCGTCATTTGCCTGCTTGCCGCCCTGATGGTGCTTTTGCAGGCGCTGGTGATTGCCTTGGCGAGCGCCGGGCTGGGAGCCGGATGGTCCTCGCTGCTGGTCGGCGTCGTGGTGGCAGTACTGGGCGTCGTACTCTTGCGGTCCGGCAAGGCAAGCATGGCTCCCTCAGAGTTGACCCCCGACCGGACACAAGACCAACTTAAACGCGACGCACGCGTGATCAAGGAACAGATAAGATGACCGACAAATCCGCAGCCGAGTTGGAACGCGATGCTGATATTGCTCGCG
The DNA here is from genome assembly GCF_040317695.1 of Mesorhizobium sp. M1403. NCBI lineage: Bacteria > Pseudomonadati > Pseudomonadota > Alphaproteobacteria > Hyphomicrobiales > Phyllobacteriaceae > Mesorhizobium > Mesorhizobium sp. M1403. The sequence goes on from NZ_JAMYKY010000006.1 coordinate 82,033, forward strand.
CCAGAGTGGCAGATACCGCAGACTCGATCCGCAGCAAGATGACACCGGGCCAACTGATCGACGAATTCACCGGGATGTTCAGCGGCGAGGGATCCGCCATGCTCAGCAATCTTAAGACTCAGGTCAGGGACAATCCGTTGCCGCTTACATTGGTCGGCGCGGGCCTGGCCTGGCTGATGCTTGGCAAGGGCACGTCGGTAGACAGTTCAGCACTTGGTGCCTATTCGACCGGCAGGGAACACGCCACCCGAAACTTCTCTGACCAGAGGGGCTTGGGCGGGGCCTGGCAGGGCTCACGCGGCGATGAGTACGGTGCCGAGGGCGAAGGTTCCGCCGGCTCCATGCTCTCCGATGCCGCTCGTTCGGTTGCTTCCGTGGCAGGCGGTGCGACTGAGGCTGTGGCAGACGTTGCGAGCGGCGCCAAAGAAAGATTGACAAGCACGGCCGGGCAGGTCGGCTCGGCCGCCACCGATATCACGGGGCGGGTGCGTCAGTCGGCGCAGGACCTGTTCCAGCGCGAACCTCTGGCAATGGCCGCGGTGGGCCTTGCCGTGGGCACCGCCATCGGCGTGATGCTGCCTCACACCGCCGCGGAAGACGCGCAACTCGGCCCCTACCGCGACAAGCTTCGTGACAGTGCCGAAGAAGTCTTTGAAGAAGGCGTGGAACAAGCCAAGCAGGTCGCCGCCGAAGCATATGAGACTGTAAAGGAAGAGGCTGACCGACAGGGTTCCAGCGGCGACGCCGAGACGTTGGTCGACCGCGTCGAGAAAGTCGTGAAAAAGACGGCAAGCAAAACCGAGGAAGCCATTCGCGATCGTTTGCCGGAGACCGACGAGGCTCCCAAATCGAACGAGTCTCCCGAAACGACTTGATAGCGCGGCGGTCGTTCGTGGCGATTCCGACCGCGGGTCGCCTCGCGGTTGCCTCGCCAAAGAAGCTCATATCCGAGATGCCCGCGAAACAATCCGCACAGCAGATTGCCGGGCCATAGCGGGCGCTCGCGTTGGCCGCGATGTCCGACGTGATCGCGCGCAGCCTCGCCGATGCGGGTCGGTTCCGAAAGGTTCGTCGGCAAGTAAGGCATCGAGCCGAAGGCGGTGACGAATGCCGGTCCCGGCAAACCGGCATCGTAGACCGCCGGCAGGGTTTGATCTCGACTAGGCGAGCAACGATGTCATTTCAGCGAGTAGAGGTAGGCAGCGATATCCCGCGCCTCCTGCTCAGAAATCCTGGTCGAAGGCATTGCCGTGTGCGGATTGATCTCCCTTGCGGCGCGTATCCAACGGACCATGTTTGGCGGGTTGTTGGACAATACGCCGCCGATATAGACCCGGGTGGCTAGGCTGGCGTCGAGGCGGGGGCCGACCAGCCCTTGCGCTCCGGGAACGCCGGTGATGGTGTGGCAACCGGCGCAGCCATTGGCCATCATGATCGGTATGGCGCGGGCGCCGACACCGCCGGTCGCATTGTCGGCCTTCTGCTCGACCCGACGGCTTTGCTCGAAGTACAACGCAATCCCGGCCAGGGCTGCAACGAGCGCGACGATCGCCGCAGCGCCGACTACGGCTCTAGGCAGCGTGAAGCGCATGCGGCGCCTCCTTTCGTCCGCTCGAGCGGATCCACAGGGCGGCCATCAGCAACGCTGCGCTGCCGTAGATCAGGCCGGCGGGAACCCACATGACCAGACCGGCGAGTTGCTGGTCCTCGAGCGGGCTAAGGCTCCACAATTCTGCGCCGGTGCCGTTTTCCGGATACCACAGCCTTGGCGAGACCAGCAGCAGCACCCCGAGCAGGCCGCTGTGCAGCGAGGTGAAGAAAAGGTGCATGACCGCGCTGCCACAGGCTTGTTCGCGGCCGGAGCGCGGCAGCAGCACCCACCAGAACAGCAGCCCCGAACCGAAGAAGCTGGCATGTTGCGCATAGTGCAGGACACCTTGTGCAAGCGCTGCCTCGAACAGCACCGGAACGTGCCACGCCCATATTGCGACGCCGTGCAGGAAGGTCGCGGTTACAGGGCGGCTGATAGCGGCCCAAACAGTTCGAAGCACCTTCGCGTGCCCGGCTGCGCCAAATGCCAGCCGCAGCTTGATCGGCAATGCCCACATCATCGCCGTCGCCGGACAGGAGGCGACCAGCAGGGGCGCCGCCACCGCCATCAACAGCTCGTGCTCGATCATGTGGGCGGTGAAAACGCGCTCACCCAATGCATGGAGCGGACTGACCAGTGCTGCCGCCAAAATGGCCCAGCCGGCCGCGAACAGCAGGGCCTGCCGCAGCCGCAACGACCGGCTGCGAGTACTTCGCCGCACCAATCGGGTGGCGCCTGCCGTGTAGAGCAGTGCCACCACGACCAACGGCAGCGTAATCGGCAACGCCAGCGTCCAGCCAGCCTGCGGGGCGCCGGCACCGTAGCAGATCGAGGTCGAGACGAGCGCGTCGAAGCTCATCTTAGGCAGCCGTCAAGAATGAGCGAGGCGGCGCCTTGCATGACGATTACCAGCGCAAACAGCACCGAGCTGAGAATGCTGACATTGGCGACGAAATCCTCGGTGCCGCGCGTACGCCCCGGTTTAAAGGCGGCGCCGCCTTGCTGGCGCGCCCGCCACGACAGAACGCCGCCAAGCAAGGCCAGTAATGCCAGCATCAGCGCAATGGCCGGTATGACGGGAACGCCGTGGGCGCACTGCCACTCCACGACCGCGTAATTCAGCTGCGTCGACACCGCCCAGGCCAAAGGTCCAGACAACAGCCCGCCCCATGATGTGCCCAAGCGAAGCGCTCGCATCTCAGTCAAGCCTCGGCATCCAGTAGATCAACAGATAGATCGGGATCCAGGTCGCGACCACGAAATCCCAATAGAAGACGTTGTCGCCCACATCTCCGAAACGCCGGCCGCTATAGCCATGGCGCGTGAACATCAGAACCGTCAGCACCAGCGTGTCGCCGACATCGGTGATCAGGTGCGTTGTGTGAAGGCCGAGCAGCACCCACAGCATTGAGCCGTAGGCGTTGCTATCCCAATAGATGTTGAGGGACGGAAACTCGAACCAACGCACGACAAGCGGTGCGATGCCGAGCAGCGACATCACCACCAGTCCAATGCGTACCGGCACCATGGCGCAGGCTTCGGCGTAGCGGTTCAGTATGTGGTTGGGCACCACGCTGGCGAGCAGCAACAGCGTGACGATGGTACCTGGCCAGTGGTTCGGCGGCGGCGCGCCGAGCGGCCATACGGGCGACAGATAGGCGAGGTATAGATAGGCGCCCGCGGCGAGCGCGAAGCCGGTGCCCTCCAGCGCCATGAAGGCAAGAGTGCCCCACCAGGTCGGGCTGCGCGGTCCGATCCCGAAGGTCGGGAGTTTGGAGAGATCGGCGACAGGGCGCTGTTTCATTCCTCATCCTCCGGATCGCCTTTCGGCCAGAACCAGCCGATCAAGGTGATGGCGATCGGCCCGGCTCCCCAGACCACCGCCCACGGGCTGAAGATCGAATAGAGAAAGGTGGCGCCGACGGCGAGCGCGGCGAACAATGGCCAGATCGACGGCGTCGCCGACTTCTCGCGCACATCGGGGTCCGCCTCTGCCACGGTCGAAATGACAAGTTCGCGCACGTCGACGCGAAGCCCGGTCGCCACGGGAAGTGTATCGCGTTCGCCCCATAGCGGCTCGGCGTGCGTAACCACCGGAATACGGGCGAAATTGTAGTTCGGCGGTGGAGACGTCGTCGCCCATTCCAGAGTGCCCGCATTCCAGGGATTGTCCCCAGCCGGGGCGCCCCTCGAGGCGCTGCGCACCAAGTTTATAGTGAACAGAACGAAGCTCAGGAACAGGACGAGAGCGCCGGCTGTGATGAACAGGTTGATGTTGCCCCAGCCGAGCTCCACCGGGTAGGTGTAGACCCGGCGCGGCATGCCCCACAGGCCGACGATGTGCATCGGGAAGAACGCCGCATTGAAGCCTATGAAGGCAAGCCAGAAGTGCCAGCGTCCTAGGCGCTCGCTCATCATCCGGCCGGTGATCTTGGGAAACCAGAAATAGGTCGCGCCCAGCAATGGGAACACGGACCCGCCGATCAGCACGTAGTGGAAGTGCGCGACCACGAAGTAGGTGTCGTGCACTTGCAGATCCAACGGCACCGACGCCAACATAACACCGGTCAGGCCGCCCGCGACGAACGTGAAGAAGAAGCCGAACACGAACAGCAGCGGCGTCCTGATTATCGGTCGTCCGTCCCACAACGTCGCCAGCCAGCAGAAGATCTGCAGCCCATTCGGGATGGCGATCATCATGCTGGATGCGGTGAAGAAGCTCGCGCCGAGCTTCGGCAGGCCGGTTGCGAACATGTGGTGGACCCACAGGCCGAACGACAGGAAGCCGATCGCAATCAAGGCCAGTACCATGCCCAGATAGCCGAATACCGGCCGCCGCGCGAAAGCGGCGATGATCGAGGACACCATCCCGGTGGCCGGCAGGAAAATGATGTAGACTTCGGGGTGGCCGAAGAACCAGAACAGGTGCTGGAACAGCAATACGTCGCCGCCCTCGGCGGGATTGAAGATATGGGTGCCGACCAGGCGGTCGAGGATCAGGAACGTCGACGTGATCATGACCGCCGGCATCGCGAACACGATCACGAAAGAGGTGACCAGCATCGCCCAGACGTAGAGCGGGATCTTGTCCAGCGACATTCCCGGCGCGCGTTGCTTCAGCACGGTGACGATCGTGGCAACCGCGACCGCCAACGACGACACTTCGGTATAGGTGATCATCTGCGCCCACACGTCGGAACGCTTGCCAGGCCCGAATTCAGGGCCGGACAGCGGCACATAGGAGAACCAGCCGACGTCGGGCGCCATGTCGAGCACAAACGACACCCAGGCGAAGAGGCCTCCCGAGAGGTAGATCCAGAAGCTGAATGCATTGAGGCGCGGAAAGGCGATGTTGCGGGTGCCGACCATCAGCGGCACGAGGTAGATGCCGGTTGCCTGAACGATCGGCACTGCAAACAGGAACATCATCGTCACGCCATGCATGGTGAACAGCTGGTTGTAGCGGTCGGGCCCGATCAGCCCGCGCTCCGGCCCTGACAGTTGGATGCGCATGGCAACGGCGCTGAGGCCACCGAGGCACAGGAAGACGAAAGCGGTGATCAGGTAGCGCCGCGCGACAATCTTGTGGTCGACGCACGAGAGCGCGCCGATGATGCCCGGTGGCGTCTGCCATGTCCGCGCCAGCCAGCCATCGAGGCTGGCGTCGTCGAGGCCGGTGTCGCGAGGACCCTCGCGCACGGGGGCCAGGTCTCCTTTGCTGGCCGCTGCGCGCTCGCCGGCGAGCCGACGCCCACGGGCCACGTCGGCGTTGCTCATTTCAGGCCCTCGAGATAGGCGACGATCGCGTTCAGCTCGTCCCCGTCCAGTCGTACCACGGGCATGTGGGCGCCTGGCTTGATCCCCTGCGGATTGGCTATCCAGGCTGCGAGATTACCGCGGCTCATCGTCAGCGTCCCGGCAGCGAGCGTTTGCCGGCTTGCAATATGGGTGAGGTTGGGGGCGACCGTGCCGCCGGCGATGGTGCCGCCGATCTTGTGACACATCGCGCACGGCCGTTTGAGAAACAGGTCGTGGCCGGTTTTGGCCTCGGCCGACATGGGGGCGGCGGCCGGCCGCAACTGATCTTTCAGCCAGGCGTCGAAGACGGGCCGGGGTTCGGCGATGATGAAGGTGCTCATATTGGCGTGCTGCGCGCCGCAGAACTCGGCGCACTGGCCGCGATAGACGCCGGGCTTGTCCGCCTTCAGATCGAGAACGTTCTCGTGGCCGGGAATGAGGTCCAGCTTGCCCGAGAGGTTCGGCACCCAGAAGGAATGGATGACGTCTGTCGAGGTCATGACAAGCCGCACCGGCTCGCCCGCCGGGATATGGATTTCGTTGGCGGTCGTCAGGATGCGGTTCGGCTGGTCGTTTTCGTAGCGGACCTCCCACCACCATTGATGCCCGGTCACGCGGATCGTCAGCGCTGCATCCGAGCCGATGGCGGCAAGCCTCCGGTTAGCGAAGAAGCTCAGCAGCGTCAGCCCGACCAGGATCAGGGCGGTAGCGCCGAGGGCGGCGACGACAATTTGCATCTTGCGACGCTCGGCGGCAGCCTCGAGGACAAGCAGATCGCCAAGCGGCGCCGGGCGCCGGGCCAATGGCATGATCAGCGCGGCCATCACAAGGAGCCAGACCACCGTGCACAGCGCGGTGAAGAACCAGATCAGCCATGCGAGCTCGCCCGCGGCCGGGCCCTTTGGATCGAGCGCGGATTGCCAGCCGCTGCATCCTGCGAGAAGCAGCATGCAGGCTGTGTACCAGCATACCGTTCGGATAAGGCGTTTCACGGTGATTTCCCCAGCGTCGCCGCATCCGGCAGGCGATTTTCGGATGGATGGGGCATCATGTCGTCGTCGCGGCCCGGTGCGGCGGAGGACGGTGCGTTGCCGCTCAGTGAGCGGACGAAGGCAGCAAGCTCCCAGATCTGGTCATCCGGGATCTTGTCGCGGAAGCTAGGCATGCCGTTTGGCCGGCCATCCCTGATCGTGGCGTGGATGCTTTCAATCGAGCCGCCATAGATCCACTTCTGGTCCATAAGGGCCGGTCCCATACCGCCGCCGCCATTGGCATGGCACCCGGAACAGTTGAACCAGTTGAACAGACGCTTGCCTTCGCTGAGGTGGAAGGCATTGGCCTCGAACGCGCCGGCCTTGGCGTCGGACGAAGCCGGCACCGGTTGGTCACCCGAACCGAGCGCCGGCTGAGGACGCGGATCACGTTCCTCGCGCTGGCAAGCAGCAAGGGCGAGCATTGCCGACAGCAACCGTGGAAGGCGACGGTTCATCGCAGTGCTGCCCCGGCGAAGTGGCCGGCCAACAGACCCCAGACGACTGCCGTCTCAAGGCAGCCGGAACACATACAGCGTACCTCCCGGCGTAGTTATATCCTTCAGATCCTTCATGACGTTGACGAAGCCGAATGCGGCGGTGGCGTCGCGCGGGTCTAGGTCGCCAGACACGATCGCACCGGCCCAGCCGCCGACGCCCGAAAGGATCGCAACATATTGGTGCCCGTCGGGGCCGCGATAAGTGATCGGCTGGCCGATGATGCCGGAGGACGTCTTGAACTGCCAAAGAAGCTCGCCGGTCTTGGCGCTGACCGCCTTGAACCAGCCTTCCATCGTGCCGTAGAACACGACATTGCCGGCGGTGGCGACGGCGCCGCTCCACACCGGAAAGTTCTCCTTCAAGCTCCACGCCGGCTTCGCGGCGGCGATATCCCAGGCGGTGAATGCGCCGCGATTGCCGCCCGGCCCGGGGATCATGCGCACATTCATGCCGACATAAGGCGTGCCGGCAATGTAGTTCACCTGCGTGCCTTCTTCATCCATGCAGAGATTGTTGTGCGGGATGTAGAGCAGCCCCGTCTTCGGCGAGAAGGCCGAAGGCTGCCAGTTCTTGAGGCCTGATGCTGCGGGGCAGATGTCGCGGACGACCTTGCCTGTGCTGGTCCGCTTGTCGGGATTCTCAATCAGCCGGCCGGACTTGAGATCGATGCCCTTGCTGGAATTGACCGGACCGAACGGCACCGCCGACAAGACCTCCCCCGTGGTGCGGTCCAGCAGATAGACGTAGCCGTTGTGTTCCGGCCGGACGAGCACCTTGCGGGGCTTGCCCTGCCAGGGCACGTCGAGCAGCACCTGCTCGTTGATGCCGTCGTAATCATGCAAATCGTGCGGGGTCCATTGATAGAACCATTTCGCCGCGCCGGTATCTGGATCGCGGGCAAAGATGCCGGCGGTCCATTTGTTGTCGCCGGGTCGCAGATCCGGATTCCACGGACCGGGATTTCCGGTGCCGTGGAAGATCAGGTTCAGATCCGGGTCATAGGAGATCCAGCCCCACACAGTGCCGCCGCCGATCGTCCAGGCGTCGGGCGGCCATGATGTCACGCCGAGATCCTTGCCCTTGTCCATGTCGTAATGCGGCCTAAAATCCGGGCCGATCAGCACCTCGGCATCCGGGCCGGTGCTATAGGCCGTCCAGATCACGTGGCCGTCGCCGGCGTCGAGCGCCTTGATCCAGCCGCGCACGCCCATTTCGTCGCCGGAATTGCCGACCAGCACCTTGCCCTTCACCACCAGCGGCGCCATCGTGATGGTCTCGCCGATGCTGATGTTGCCGATGTGGGTGTTCCAGACCGGCTTGCCTGTGGCCGCATCGACGGCGATAACGTGGCCGTCGAGCGTGTTGAAATAGATGCGCCCGTCGAAGAAGGCCGCACCGCGGTTGACCACATCGCAACAGGCAACGCCCTGCGCCGCACGTTCGGGATTGGGCTCGAACTTCCACTTCATCGGCGCGCCAGGCGTGGCAAGGTCAAGCGCGTAGAGGATGTTGGGAAACGGCGTCACGATGTACATGGTATCGCCAACGACCAGTGGCGCGGCCTCTTGACCCTTGTTGACGCCGGTCGAGAAGGTGAAGGCCACCTGCAGGTCCTTGACGTTGTTTTCGGTGATTTCCGTAAGTTCGCTGTAGCGGGTCGAGGCATAGTTCTTGGCGGGCATCGCCCACTGGCCGTCGTCGGGCGGAGCAGCTGCGGCCGGCGGATTTATCGCAGGACTTGGTTCGGGCTGAGCTACCGCCGCGGCGATCAGCGCAAACCCTGCCAGCAGCGTCCAGCCCAGCATCGCCGCCATTGGCCTCTTTCCCGCTTTGCCAGGCACCCTAATTTTCAATTTTTCGCCGCCACCAGTCGCGCTTGCCTCATTTGCCGTCGAGCTGCCGACGTTGGCGCCGAGCTCCATTAGCTAGCTGCAGCTGCGCCGTGTTTGTTGAACACTCTCCAACGCGTGAGCGGCGCAGAAGTGCCAATGGAACGCAATAAATGTCGGATTCGGTGGCCAAAGTCGGTAGCCGGGCGCTCGGGACAGCCGATCCGAGTGTTCGCGTTTCAAGTCGGAAATAAATCCATTCCCGCGGCGTCCGGGCTCGGCTGGAACGGAGCGGCGCCTATCGCAGTTGTGTCGAATGCTGTCTGCAGTCGAGCAACTGGCCCAATCGGTGAAAGAGCGACGAGCGATCTTGTTCGTTGGAGCCGGGGTGTCGATGAGCGTCGGCTTGCCGTCTTGGCAAAAGCTCATCGAGCACATGCAAAACGAGCTCGGCCTTCACGAGGACATGATCGGCGCCCCTGAAGCCAGCTATCAGGCTCTTGCCGAATATTACCGGCTGAAGCAGGGGAGCCTCGGCCCTCTGCGCAGTTGGATGGATCGCGAATGGAGCGTCTCGCGGGAGAAAGTCCAGGACTCGGCGATCCACAAGCTCATCGTGTCGCTCGATTTTCCGATTATCTACACGACAAACTACGACCGAAACCTCGAAGTTGCCTTCGAGATACATAGCCGGCCCTTTGTGAAAGTGGCCAATGCGAAGGATTTGCCCAAGGCCACCGGCGAGGTGACGCAGATCATCAAATTCCACGGCGATTTCGACGACGACAAATCGTTGGTCCTGGCGGAGACCGATTATTTTGAACGGCTATCGTTCGATTCGCCGCTCGATGTGAAATTTCGCGCCGACGCGCTAGGGCGCACCATCCTATTCATCGGCTACAGTATGTCCGACATGAACATCCGTCTGCTGCTGCATCGGCTTTGGCAGACCTGGCGCCGGTCCGGTTATGAGAAGAATCGGCCGAAATCCTTCATCTTCATGCCGCAGCCAAGCATCGTCCAGGAGGCCGTCCTCGGACGCTGGGGCATCGATATGCTGACCGAGGATGCCGACGATCCTGAGGACGCGCTGCTCACATTCCTGAACGAACTCAAGGACAGGGTCGGCCGGCCAGACGGCGCGTGAAAAGTATGTGCAGTGACGAAGCTGCCTTTCTCGAGACGGTCATCCTGATACAGATGCTTCGTTGTCGGCCTCGGTATCCGCATGGCACTCGGTGGTGGCGCACACCGCTGAGGATCGAGCGATGCACCGGCGGCCGCCCCTATGGAACATCCATCGACAATTTTCGTTGACATGCTCCACAAGGCGAGAGGTCGAACATGTCGAAGTTCCAAGCCGCCACCCCAGAGCGTTTGCAGCAGCTCAGGCTTGAGGCAACGGCGCACTTTGCGCCCCTCATACTGCGCGAGGCGCTGGTGCGTCTCTGCCGGGCCTGCGGAAGCGATAGCCTCGAACGTTTCGAGAAGACCATGGTCGACCAAATCGAGGCATCGCGTGACGAGAAAGCCGATTTCGACACGATGAAGGAATTTGCCATCGAACAGCTCTATGGCTGGATTCGAGACGTCAAGTCGTCACCGGATATGACACAGCCGCTGGAGAACGTAGATACTCGAAGGACTCCCGGCCGCTCTGAAGAGCCGCAGACGCTGGAAGACCAGTTGCAGGCTGGTCTGGAGGATTCTTTCCCGGCGAGCGACCCGCCGGCGGTCGTCTCCACCGCGATCCCCGGCGGATCGAAGAAGCTCGTCGGAACCGACGAGGTCCTCAGGCAGCAGCGCGAGAAAAAGGCCGAGAACGCCAGCCATTCGTGATAAGCTGGCGCTGGACGGAACTGCCGGGAGGCAGCCTGCCGGCTCACTCGATGTCGGACATGAAGGCTGTCGGGGCATGCGCATCATGCGGCTCGCCCTCGACAAGAATGTTCGCCTCCCAAGCGGCGTCGACAAATGCTTGGCGGGCTTTGGCGGCCGTGATTTCACCGGTCCGGGCGCGATTCAATAAATCTGCCGCCATCAGCGACAGCGGCGCGTTGCGCGCCGGCCATTTCTCGCTTTTCAGGCAATATAATGCTTCGAAAACGGAACTGACCAATCGCGACCGCCCAGGCTTGCCGAAATAGATGCAAACAGGAGTATCGAACTCTATTCTCAGCACCGTATTCCTCCCGGTTCAAGCAAGCTGGCCGCTTCAAGTAAGCTGGGTTTCTCCAGGGTCTGGAGGGCCGTCCGATGGGCGTTTTAGCCAAACGTCGTGAGCCTTCGCAGGTGTTGTAATGCGTGCTGGTGTTTCGGTCGTCATATCGTGCGCCAGAATGCCCGCCTTGCGGGCGAATGCTTCGAACGCCGCGCGCACCGTCTGGGTATCGACCTCGTCAGCCAGCCCGGCGCGACAGGCGTCGAACGCCGCCTTGTGCGCCGGGCCGCGGCTCGGCCATTCGTTCAAGACGTCATAGGCCTGCCAGATATTTTCGACATGGCGAGGGAAACCAAGGCCGACGAGAATTGGAACGGGGCGGCCAAAGGATTTTTTTGTCATCTGTGTCTCCGCGAAAGAGCCTGTCGCATCAACGCTCGGGACGGACGCGAGGCCGATGCTCTTTAACGCGGGATTGCTGCACGGGTTGCAGCGCGTTTGTTCGATCGTGCGGCGGCCGGTCCTGGCATTATTTGTTGGTCCGGATCTTCTGCCGGGGATTGATACCGCCTTGGGGCGTGGTGTCGTTCTCGACATCACCTTCGAACGTGTTGTCGCCCTGATCGAGCCGGTCGCCCTCCTTGATCGTGCCCTTGGAGCTGCCGATGCCGGGATCGTTGGCGAGGTCGCTATCGGCCGGCGTTTTGCCTTTAACGTGCTTGTTTCCTGTCATGGACTCCTCCTGTTTTTTGAGGTGGCGGGCCGTCCTTTAGGCGGCCAAGGCTCTCTGCGAAATCCGTTTCGACGCGCCAATGGCGCCCCGGATTTTCGGACGACCTCGATTCGAACTCCGCGATACCGGTGGTTGTTCCGTCAAAAATATCGCCGGCGGCTGGATTGCACAGCCAAGCCTCTCCGGTTTCTGGAGCCGGGTGATTTTCGCCACTCGGAACGATCTTTCGCCCAATGCATTTAACTGGTCTGCGCTCACGAACTCATTCTGGACGGGAGCTGGACCATTGCCACCCACAGCCTACGCCTTCGCGCCCCGCGAAACCGAAGAAGTTTCCATCGTCCACCTGATACCCGCTTTGAGGGCTTTCGCCCGCACCTTCTGCCGCACTCCCGATGATGCGGACGACCTGGTCCAGGAGACGCTGACCAAGGGACTGGCCAACATCGACAAGTTCGAGGCTGGAACGCGTATGAAGTCATGGCTCTTCACCATCATGCGCAACACCTACTACACGCGTGTCAGGGCCGCAGTGAGGGAAGCGCCCGGCCTGCTCGACTGCGCTTCCCTGCGTCCAATCTCGGAAGCGACGCAGGAATGGTCCGTACAGGGCAAGGAAGTCCACCAGGCCATCCAGAGCCTTCCCGAGCACCAGCGCGAGGTTCTGATGCTGATAGGCGTGCTGGGCGTCAGCTATGAGGAGACGGCCGAAATATGCGGTTGCGCAGTGGGAACCGTGAAAAGCCGGCTCAACAGGGCACGCGCCGGCGTGCTGGAATACCTTGGCGAAAGTTCCTCGCAAACCCTGATGGAAAGGCGCAGCTACCTATCCGAAGGACAACTGGACTTCGAAGCCGAGAGGCGCCGCTAATATACATGTCACGTTAGTTGCTGGTTTCGCGCAATCGTCTTTCCACAAGCGCGTGCTGCAATTCGATCGCAAGTTTGGTCAGCCGGTCAGGAACCCTTTCCTGTTCGATGGCCGCAAGCAAAGAAGCGATTTCCCGGTCTATCGTCAGATCGGCACGCGTGCTGACGGAATCTTCCCTTGAGCGAGACATCGCGTTCTCTTGGCAAATGTTGGTCCCTTCACCTCACTCTGGTGGCAACAGTGCGAGTTTGCAAGAATTTGCAGGCTATTCCATGCGACCGGCTTCGGTCCTTGCACAGCTTGGTCAGCAGTTGGGCTCTCGCTGCGTTTCAATTGCTCGCCGGCTGCAAGCCACATGCCGCCGCAACGATCAGTTTTCAGGCCGCCGATCCGCTGAATGATCCTGGTACTGCTCGGACTTGACCCGATTGCCGTCGAGCCCACGCTCCTTGGTGTGCTGCTTCTTGTCTCTGTTGGACAGAACGGCGTTCTCTCCGATCTTGTCCTTGGGAAGATCGGTCATCGCGCCAGCGCCAGCGCCTTTGCCGTGACTGCCGCGACCGATGTGCTTCTTGCTGCCGGACGCCATCTTGTCCTCCTTCATACTGTCGAGCGGCTTTTCCCGTTCGGCATCCGAACCAGCGTTGGGCCGCAATGTTCCGCCGGAAATGGTAAGCAGGAAGGCATCGCCGTCCCAGTGCCGGAACGGCTTTTCGCCGTCGACGAGGACTTGCATGCCATTTGCATTGGCGAAGTCATGAACGTCGGCGCGATCCAGCGCCGGCGATCCGCGATATGAATAATTCAAAAGCACGGCCATGCCCGGCCTCTTCAGCACGCGGGCGATTTCCACGAAATGTCGTTCCGCGAGGCCGGCCAGCACCAGATAGGGAAAGCTGTCGACGGCCAGCACGCGATCGAAGCTGGCATCGCGAAAATCGGCAAGATCGAAACCGCGGGTAGGGCGGAATTCTACATTGCCGAGCCCGGCGCATCGCCGGCGGGCGATCGAGATCATCGCTGGGGATATGTCGACGCCGACGATCCGGTGCGACAGAGGAGAGAGCGCCTGTTCGAACCGACCGATACCACAGCCGATGTCCAGTATGTCACGGTCAGTGCCGGTAAAGCCTCGCCTCTCCAGCCATGCAACGATTTCAGCCGTAGCAGCCGAGAGCTTTTCCTCATTGCCCAGCGATGACAGCTGGACGCTCGCCGCCGGGGAGATCGCCGCCGCCGCGTCAAACCCGGCCGCCAGCCGCTCGACGACCGCATCGTCGGTCTCTCCCTCACCGCGTTCGTGCCGAACCGCAGCACCCGTTTTGCGGAGCGTGACGAAGATCTCGGGCCTGCGCTGAAGCAGGTCGGCAATCCGCTGTAGTTCCGCCGTCTTTCGCGGGTCGGCCGAGTGCATATTTTGCGCAATCTTCGCCAGTTCTACGGCGTCGATTCCTGTCTCAAAACGGAGAGCCAGCCTGGCGATGACGGCTTCGACGCCGGCACCATCTGCCATGCACTCCTCCAGCACCTGCGTTGCTGATGTCGCCCGCCGAGATCTCGATCGGGTCGCGCTCACCCCCCTTTGCTCCGCGTCCAGATCTTGCGCATCGTCCACCGGTCGACGGCGCCCCAGCTGTATTTGTAGGCCTCTTGTCCGCGCAGAAAATCGAACTCTTCCGCGCCTTCGCAGATCGCCTGCCTTATCGCCTGGCCGATGAGCAGCGCGCCGGGACTTTCCTCCGCATAGGCCGGATCGAAGCCACCGAGGTAAGCGTAAGCGCGGCCCCGATGATGAAACCCGTAATAGGCGCCCACAATCGCGCCATCGATGGCGACAAGCCAGCATCGGGCAAGTGCTTGAGCAGCTAACAGCGGCAGCGCCTGACGGTGGAATTCTTCCACGCGGCTGTCGGACAGGACGCCGTCGCCGTTTCCGGCCCAGCGCGCGCGGTGAAGGCGGATCAAATGATCGAGGAATGTCTGCGGATCGGACAAAACGGGTTCGATGGCGACCCGGCCACGTCTCGAAGCGGCTCTATGGGCGCGGCGCAATTGGCGCCGTCGCCGCGCCGGAACACAGCTTAGAAGCGTCTCATCGCCCGTGAGGGAGAGCACCGGGCAGGCAGCGTCGCCGACAGCCTGGCTTGTTTCGAGTGCGGCATGCCTGATGGCGAGGCCGGCACCGCCGGCCGGCAGATCCGGCAAGATCCACTGTGACCAGCCGATGGAAAGAACCGAGCCGGCGATGACGGCGCCGACCGGTTCGGTGATCTCGGGAAGACAAAGGACGTCCAGATAGTCGCTCAACGAAATCCCGAGCGGAAGCAACCGCGCGCCGGCTTCCTGGCATTCCAGATAGAGTGGCGCCAGGCCGACCAGATCGTCGCCACTCCAGACGGCGACCGTCGCAAGCTCACCGGGAGCGAATGTCCGCCACCACGGCACCAGCCATGCGGGAGACTGGAACGGCGTCGCCGAGGGACTGCGCGACCAGAGTTCCCACCAGTGTGGCCCGAGGGCTTCGAGGCCCGCCGCATCGTCGATGATCTCGCTGCGGAGCATGTCCCGCTCACTTCGCCGCCGCGAGCTGTCCGCTGTCTGTGCCGAGCCGTGCCAGCGCCCGATAGGCGTCCATGTAGGAGGAGACCATGCGGTCGAGTGAAAAGCGGCGCCGCGCCTCGGCCCGGCAGGTCTCAGGGTCCAGGCCGGGTGCGGCAACGATGGCTTCCGCCATTTCGTCGACATCTCTGACGAGATACCCCGTCTTGCCATGCTCGACCACATCCGGAAGTGCGCCATTCGGGAAGGCCACCACGGGGGTGCCGCAGGCGAGTGCCTCCATGGCGACGAGAGAACTGGTTTCCGCGGCAAGGCTCGGGACGACCAGGCAGCGGGCTGTGTTGAGCAGGCGCCGCTTGGCGACAAAGCCGAGCGGACCGAGGAAGCGGCGCCGACTGTCCAGCCGCGGCTCGACCTCGTCGCGAAAAAACGCTGTGTGGGTTTCGTAGGGATAGACTTTGCCGCCGATGACCAGCGGTACGTTGGCCTTCTTGGCTGCGTCCAGCGCCAGATGAATGCCCTTTTCCGGGCAGATTCGGCTGAGCACGAGCGCAAACTCACGCTTGACCTGTGGCTCGCTCAGCGCGTCGATGTCCACTCCGTTGGGGATCGGCCCGATCAGCCTGGCGCCCGGTGGCGCGGTTCGTTGCTGAGCCGCCGATACCGCATGCAGCCACAGATCCTCTCGCGCCGGGGTGAGAGCATCGGCCGGATACCAGTCGAGCGGCAGGTGCAAGGTCACCAATGTCGGCCCATAGTCCGGCAGATAGGCATCGAAATCGATGCCGTGCAAATGAACCACGTCGATTGGCCAACGGGCGCGAGCGGTAGCGATTGCAGCGCGATGAGCACGCTGGGCCCGACGCTTCGCCGCTTCATCGAGCACAGCCGGTTCGGCCGGCGTCTCGATGAGAGTGCCGGCAGCGCTCGAGCCCTGGCAGCCGATCACGATCGAACGGTGTCCGGCCTGTACGAGCGTCTGGTCGAGCATCGACAGCACCTGCTCGGCGCCGCCGACCGCATCCGGCCCGACCGGGGCGAGGGGATAGGCGACGTTGAGGACGGTGAGCGTCATGGCTGGCGAGCCGAAGCTCCTCACGCTGCGGAGGCGCGCTGTCTGCCGGCGGAAGGGGCAGCGATGCTGCCGGCATAGCGGCGCGTCATTGCCGCGCAGAACTCGGCGAATTCCTCCGGCACCAGCGGCGGGCTGGCGTGGTGCGGCATCATTCCGCGGTGTTCCGGCGTGAAGCAGAAGGTGACCGTCACGTCGAAGTCGGCCAAAGCCTCCATTTGCCGGTCGAACCAGTCAAGTGCGTTCGGCCTGAAACTGTCGGCCCAGGAAAGCCCGGTGCGCAGATTGGTGACGCCGAGCCGTTTCATCCAGGCGACGGCGTCATCCAGCCGGTGATCTTCGAAATGGAACCACTGCACCAGTCCCATTGCCGGCGCGTGGTGCAGGAATTCCTCGAGCGCGGGCTTTGGCGTGCCGTCCTGGCGCAGCAGGCCCATGTAGAAATGGCGGTAGTAGGAAGAGCCTTCCGCCTCACGATGGCGCGTCGTCGCTTCCCATTCGCGCGGCAGGTCGTAGAGGCTATACCATTGGATGCGCGGTGCATTGCCGATCAGCAGTTCCGCGGTCCGGCGCAGGCCCCAGGCCTGTACCTCCTCGGCACCGAAGGTCGACACGCCGACCTCGCTGACCCATACCGGAAGATCGGTGACAGCCGAGATCTCGCCAATCTTCTGCGGCCATTCGTGGATCTGCCAGAGGTTCCAGTCGAGCGGAAAGCCGTGCACGGCGACCGCGTCGACATGATCGAGCACGCCGAATTCCTTCATCCGTATCATGAAGGCGGCGTCGATCGGCGAGATGCCGCCAAGGACCTTGGTCAAGGCCGGATTCTCCGACGCTATCGCGTCGGCGGCCAGGATTGCCATGTTGGCGAAGCGGCTCCAGTCGGGATCGAGCTCTGGATCCCAGTGGGATTTGTTGTTGGGCTCGTTCCAGATCATCGCGGCTTCAATCATTTATCTGTCCTTTCGACGGGTAGATGGCGCCGCCGCCGGCCGGTACGTCGGCGGTGCGGCAGAAATAGACCTCCTGCTCGGGTTGCAGCACGATCTCGAAGCCGGCGCTGCGCAGCATGGCTTCGGTGCAGGCGCGATTGGGAATCCACCAGTTGGTCGGGTCGTCGGCATAACGATGCTCGATGAAATGCAGCTTTGGGAACTCCGGCCGGTCGAACAGGTCGTGCGTCCAGAAATGATAATTCTGCTCGAGTGCCGGCACGTCGGTGCTGCCGCGCTGCATCGACTGGAAAATCATCAGGTCGTCGGCAACGTGCTCCCGGATCAGATCGAGAGCGAGCAAGGGATGGCGCAAATGGTAGAGCACTCCCATGAACAGCACGATGTCGAACCGCTCACGCAGCGCGCCAACGTCGTAGACCGAGAGCTGCTGGAATTCGATGTCGCAGTCCGCAACCTCAGCGGCAAAGCGCGCCTGCGCAAGGTATGCCTCGTCGAAGTCGATGCCGAGCACGCGGCCGGCGCCGCGGCGTTTCATCTCGATAGAGTAGAAACCTGCATTGCAGCCTATGTCGAGCACCGCCTTGCCGGAAAGATCGGCGGGAATGGCGTCGGCGAATTTGCGCCATTTGATCAGCGGGTAATTGCCGAGGAAATGATCGGGAGCCGTTTCCACGCCGGCCAGCTCCATATTGTGGAACCATGGGCCGAGCGCATCGATGCGGCGGCGGATTTCGGCATCGGAATGCAGCATGGCTAGCCTCCTTCGCCTGCGAGGATAGGGAGGTGCTGGTGGCCGGGCAGCGTCATGGCGGCTTGGTCGTCCTTGGTACTGGCGGCGCTTTCGAGCAGCCGAAGTGCGGTGCGGTAGCCGTTGAAAGTACCGACATCGACATAGGCGGTGCCAGCCTTGATGCCATGTGCTTCGCCTCCGGCGGCGAGGTAGGCATTGACCAGCGTGCCGATATATTCGTCGCACCGGTCCCGTTCCCGCCACAGTGCGGCGAGCCGGTGAAGGGTACGGCCGGGCATCTTGAACGCACCCCAGATCCAGTTCGATTGGGCATTCTGCTGCTTGACCTGGATTTGCTTCACCCGGTCGTCCTCATCGACAACGACGGCATCGAAGAATTCAGGCTGGTCCACCGGAAACAGCAGGAAGGACAGGCCGTCGTCCGGGAGGGCCAGGAAGCCGTCTTCGGGAAACCAGATCGTATCGGGCAACCCGACCAGAACGGTCTCATCGGCCGCGACGAGCGGTGCGGCGCGGAAGATGGCGTCGCAAAGGCCGACCGGAGAGGGCTGCACCACAAACATCGCGGCCGCATCAGCATAGCCGGCAGAATAATATTCGAGGATATCCGACTTACCCGAGCCGATGACGAAGCAGATCTTGTCAGCCCCCGCGCGCACCATGCGGCGCACCAGGTATTCGCTGACCGCGCAAGGCCGCTCGGTGTTGCCGTCGATGCGGCTGCCGACCGGCAGAAGCTCCTTCGAAAAGCCGAGCGGCTGGATGCGGCTTCCCCGTCCGGCTGCGGGCACGATGCCCAACATCAAACTGCCTCCTTCAACGGCTCGCCATGCGTGGAGCCGTGCAGTGCATCGGACAGGATGCGGTCGAATTCCTTCGCCCGCCGCGCCGAGGTGTGTTCGTCCAGTACCCGCTCCCGCGCCCGGCGGCGGATCGCGTCAAGCTCTGCGTCGGGCAGGTCGAGCGCGGCGACCACGTCGTCGGTGCTGTTGGCCACGACGATCTCTTCGCCGGGCCGGAAGAAGGCCGCCAGTCCCGGCCACGTGTCGCTCACCATCGCAGCACCGCAAGCGGCGGCTTCGAATAGCCGGCCGGAAGGACACCAGCCCCTTTCGGCCATCGCCTCGCGGGTCACGTTCAGGGTCAGCCGTGATGATGAAAAGAAGGCGGGGTGTTCGGCGGGCGGCAGGTGACGGACGAAGAAAATATTGTCGCTCCACGGGAACTCTTGCGGATATTGTGCGCCGCCAATGATGAAACGGCGATCCGGCAGGCGCGCAGCCGGACTGACCAGCAGCCTTTCGACCCCGGCCTGGCGGTCTGCCGCATACGTCCCGAGATAGGAAAGGTCGCCGGCAAACTCCGGCTTGGGCGGGGCCGGCCGGTGTCGCTCTGGATCGACATGGCCGTAGAGCGGCATGACGCGGCGCGCGCCCAGCATCGTCTTCAGCGCATCGATCGCGGTCCCCCCCGTGTAGCTCAGCACGAGGTCGAAATCGCGAAGCCCTTCCGGCCCGAAATAGGCCGGAGGCTCACCTTGTTCGATTCGCGCCAGCGTCACCGGCGTGTCTAGGTCGTAGAAGACCTTCAGCCCGCGACAGGCCTGGTGGGCAAGGCGCGATGCGCTCACCGCATCGGGGCAATAGGAGGTGACGATGACGACATCGGCCTCATTCACCGCCTGCTCGGCAACGCTCTGGATGTCCTGCCAGTCCGGATAAAGGACAATGCTGCCGCCATCCAACTGGTCGAGGTCGCGCGTCCCGGCATAATAGGGAGTGTTGCGCTCGAAGAAGGTGATGGACCAGCCCAGCCCGGCCATCGCCCGGATCAATCCACGCCACAGCGTGGCGTGCCCGTTGCCCCAAGACGATGTCACGGTAAGACCGAAAATGACCATGCGCATCCGGCAATTCCTCGTCAGGCAGCTTCGTTGAGTCTGATCAGCTTCGACCCCCAGTCTCCCCAAACAACCGTGGTGATCGATGCTGGGTCGATATCGAAACGAAAGCAGTTCCCCAGCGACAGGCCGAGCACTTTGCACACGGCGGCCTTGATGACGTCGGCATGGCTGACCAGTGCAACGCACTGGTTCTGGTATGTTCCGCGGACCTGCTCGATCAGCGAGACGACGCGTTGCTGCACGTCCAGCATGGTCTCGCCGCTCGGTGTTCTCGCCTGCTGGCGCTGGTCGTTCCACACCCGCCAGTCGGCATCCTGGTTCAGTTCCTCGAAGGTCTTTCCCGACCAGGTGCCGAAGTCGATCTCATCGAGTTCCTCGCGGATTACGATTTCACCGGCATTGCAGGCGAGTGCAATCGGATTGGCCGTCTCCTGCGTGCGTTCGCGCGGGCTACAAAAGATTGCCGCTATCGCCTCGCGTGCCATACGGTCAGCCAGATGCGAGGCCTGTGCCCTGCCGGCTTCGCCGAGGCAAACGCCCGCCATCCGTCCGGCAAGATAACAGCCGACATTGTCATGCGCGGCGTGGCGGACCAGAAAGAACGTCGTCGTCATTCCGCGGCATCGAGCATCGGCTCGTCCTTACCGGCGATGAAAGAGAGCGTGCGCTGGCGGGCTTCCGCGTCGGTGAACTGCTCGGGCGGCGATTTCATGAAGTAGCTGCAGGGACCGGTCAGCGCGCCTGCGATGCCGCGGTCGAGCGCCAGCTTGGCGCAACGCACCGCATCGATCACGACCCCGGCCGAGTTGGGCGAATCCCACACTTCCAGCTTGAGCTCGGCATTCAGCGGCACACCGCCGAAGGTCGTGCCTTCGACCCGGATATAGGCCCACTTGCGGTCGGTCAGCCACGGCACGTGGTCGCTCGGCCCGACGTGAATGTTGCCGGGCTCCAAGGGAACATCGATCTGGCTGGTGACGGATTGCGTCTTTGAGATCTTCTTCGATTCCAGCCGCTCGCGCTCCAGCATGTTGAGGAAATCGGTGTTGCCGCCGAAATTGAGCTGGTAGGTGCGATCGATACGCACGCCGCGCTCACGAAACAGGTTGGCAAGCAGACGATGTACGATCGTCGCACCGACCTGGCTCTTGATGTCGTCGCCGATCAGCGGCAGGCCGTGTTGCTCGAAGCGGCGGCGCCACTCCGGCCGCGAGGCGATGAAGACTGGTATGCAGTTGACGAAGGCGCAGCCCGCCTCGAGCGCGCACTCGGCATAAAAGCGCGTTGCCTCTTCCGAACCGACTGGCAGATAGGACACCAGGACTTCGGCGCCGCTGTCGGCGAGGATCTTGCCGACATTGGCGACCGGCTCGTCGGCCTCCTCGATCTCGTCGCGCAGATATTTGCCGATGCCGTCCAGCGTCGGTCCGCGTTCGACGCGAGCGCCGGTAGGCGCCACATTGGCAAAGCGGAAAGTATTGTTCGGCGCGCTGTAGATCGCGTCTGCCACATCGCGTCCGACCTTGCCCTTGGCGACGTCGAATGCGCAGACCACTTCAATGTCCTTGACATGGTAGCCGCCAAGATCGGCGTGCATCAGCCCGGGTATGGGCTCATTGCTCCTTGCGTCGCGGTAATAGGTAATGCCCTGAACAAGGGAGGAAGCGCAGTTGCCGACGCCGACTATACCGATTCGAACTTTCTTCGATCCCACGAAACCGCTGCCTATGCTGTTGAAGGTAAGTTCTTCGTGCCAAACCGCCTTCCTCCCGGATTGTTCCTTGCCGGCTGCAAAAATCGTGCAACCGATAGTGGATCAAAGTAGCGCCCGCCGAGTTGTGCAGCGAGGGGTGAGGCCAACCGGGACGGGACAATGATCGTCTATGGCGACCACAAGCAAATGCAGGGCGCGCAACGTGTTCGCGGCTCAGCGTGCAAAGCGGCCGAGCACATTGCGGACATGCCAAGTGGGATCGAACGCCACGCAGCCCTGGTCGGCCTATTCATCAGGGCCTCGGAACTGGTCCAAGGCCTTGCCGATGCTGAATTCGAGGCCAACGGCACGGACAGGAATTCTCGACAGCGGATCGCGGGCGCAAACCTGCTGGTCGGCTTGGCCCGGCACGTGGGTAGATCGTGGGAGGCCGGATTCACGATCGATGGCCCGGTCGATGCTGACGTGCCGCGAATGTTGGCCGAACTCGAATGCGATGGCGACATTCTGACCGGCTCGGCTGAGGGCTACGCCCATTACGCGCTTTATCCGGAGAGCTATTTCGTCGCCGCGCGGCAGTCGGGTCTCGATGCGAACACATGCGTAATCGGCATCCGCAGCATCGGCCTGGGGCTTGCAGCGATGGTGGCTGCAGCCATCGGCGCACCAGCACCCGTCAGCGTCCGTCCGACCGGCCACCCGTTTAGCAGGCGGCTTGCCGCCGATCCGGAGCTGATCGGTGGCTGGATGACGAAGCCGTCGGCCCGCTTTGCCATCGTCGACGAAGGCCCGGGTCTGTCCGGCAGCTCGTTCCACGCCGTGGTCGCATGGCTACAAGCGCTGGGCATCGATGCCAGGCGCATCCATCTGTTCCCAAGCCATTTGGGTGGCCCGGGTCCCGAGGCTTCGGCGGACAGTCGTGAGGCATGGAGGGTTTGCCAAAAACACACCGCGGATTTCGAACGGACTTTCCCCGCTGGATCCGCTGTCCCGACGTTGCGGAATTGGGTAGCCCGGACGATCGGCAGCACAGCGGTCAGCCTGACGGAAACATCCGGCGGAGAGTGGCGTCGCTTTCACTATTACTCGAAGGATCATTGGCCACCCGTTCACCGCGGCTTCGAACGGCGAAAGTTTCTCGCTTCTGCGGGCCGGGAAAAATGGTCGGTCAAGTTCGTTGGCCTCGGCGAAATCGGAATGCACAAGGCCGAGACCGCCAGGAGGCTGCACGATGCAGGCTTTGGTCCGGAAGTCGCCGGGCTGTGCCATGGCTTTCTCGTCGAACGCTGGATCGAGGGTACAACTCTGGACCGGGCAAGGCATTCGAAAGAAAGAGTGGTCGCTCATCTCGCGCGCTATCTGGCCTGGCGTGCAGCCAATCTGCCCGCCTCCGAGCCGGGCGCCTCGCTGGAGGTGCTTGCCGACATGGCCGTGCGGAATACAAGTGAGGCGCTGGGCGAAAGCCGCGCGGCGGAGCTGCAGAACTGGTTTTCGACACAGGCTCAACCCAAGAATATGCAGCGGGTCGAGATCGACGGGCGGCTTCATCCTTGGGAGTTCATCCTTTCGCGCGGCGGAACGCTGATCAAGACGGACGCCCTCGACCATTGCCGGTCGCACGATCTGGTCGGCTGTCAGGACATCGCCTGGGACATTGCCGGCGCCCGCGTCGAATACAGCCTCTCGGACGCGGCGACTGCGGCGCTTTGCAAGGTTGTGGAAGCGAGAGCCTCCCGTCCCGTCGATGCCAATCTGGTCCACTACTACGAGCCCTGCTATCTCGCCTTCCAGCTTGGCTTGTGGAGCATGGCTTTACGATCTGGCGATGATCGGGAACAGATCCGGCTGGCGGCCGCGGCAAGACGTTATACGGCGATGTTGCTTCGGTTCCTGGATACCCAAGGGCACCTGCGGCCCTTCGAGCAGGATCAGTCCAGCCGGCGAAGCATATCCGCTTCCTTTTCGAGGATGGCGGCTACCTCTTCCCGCTGAAGATGCGTCAGCATCAGGCTCACGCAACATTCCAGATAGGTGATGGAGGCGCGCTGCAGGAAGGCAGCCGTCTCTCTTGCGGCCATTTGCTCGATGTCTTTGGCGGATCGCTTTGGATGCACAAATCGTCTCCATGCCGGTACCCTGGCCGAACCGGAAGCTGGACGGGTTGTTCCCGCGACGAGAAAAAGTGACCGACGATCGGCGCGAAACGACCGTGATCTCCGAGAGAACGTGGCAAATACTGCCGTCAGGCCGGCAGGTTTTGCAGCCGGCCTGATGCAGAACGCATGCTGGCGGCAATTCGACGTCTTCTGTCGACCATCTGCGTCGCCTCAAGCTCGGCAAAATAGCTGACGGTATGCATCAAACCTTGCCTGAGCGGCACTTTTGGCGACCAGCCGAGAAGCTTCCTTGCACGGGAAATGTCGGGTTGCCGACGACGAGGATCGTCTTGCGGCAGCGGCAGGAATTTCAAGGCCGATCCGGTTCCGGTCATGCGCCTCACAAGGCCCGCCAACTGCAGGATGGTGAACTCCCCCGGATTGCCGAGATTGACCGGCTGGTGCGGGCTGGGATTGACCTCCATCAACCGGATCAAGCCGTCGACCAGATCGGAAACGTAGCAGAACGACCTGGTCTGCAGCCCGTCGCCGAATATCGTCAGCGGCCGTCTCTCGAGTGCCTGCACGATCAAATTGGAAACAATCCGTCCGTCCGCAGGGTCCATTCTGGGACCATAGGTGTTGAAGATGCGCGCGACGCGGATATCGGCTTTTCCCATTCTCAAATAATCGAAGCACAATGTTTCGGCGGTGCGCTTGCCTTCGTCATAGCAGGCGCGGGGGCCGATGCAGTTCACATGGCCGACATAGTCCTCCTTTTGCGGATGCTGTTCTGGATCGCCATACACTTCGCTGGTGGACGCCTGCAGGAAGCGGGCACCATTGCGGGCGGCGAGCTCCAGCAGATTGAGCGTCCCGATGACGCAAGTCCGCGTCGTGTGGACCGGGTCGGCCTGATAGCGTGGCGGCGAGGCCGCGCACGCCATGTTGAAGATGCGGTCCACCTGTTCGCCAAGCTCCAACGGCCGGCAAATGTCCTGCTTGATCAGCCGAAAATCCGGACGATCGGCGATCGATGCTATGTTCTCCATGCGGCCGGTAAGGAAATTGTCGACGCAGATCACGCGCCAGCCGGCCTGGAGCAATGTCTCGCAAAGATGCGAACCGAGGAAGCCTGCGCCGCCGGCGACAAGCACGGTCTTGGTCCGTTGCGCCTTTCTTGATAGCTGCATCTCTATTTTCTCCCGTCTGCGGGTCATGCTGCACTCTCGACATCCAGATCGAGAGCAGAACGTGGCGATTTGGCCCGCGCCAGCAGCGAAACGAATTCGCGGGCTCTCGCGGTGCTTGTGTGGGCTGCCAGGATGAGCACGCGCGCTTGCCTGGCCATGGCAAGCCGGGCGCAGTCGGATTCCCCAGACAGGATGCCGATCACGTCCTCGGTCCTGCGCGCCGTGTGGATCGTCCGCTCTGGAAACAGGCTGTCCAGTCCGGCCCAGCTATCGCTGATGATCGCCGTGCCGCAGGCGGCTGCCTCGAAGAGTCGCACGCTGGGCGACCATCCGGCCGCGATCATGGAACTGCGCGTGACGTTCAACGTGTAGCGTTGGCGGCTGTAAAAGGCCGCGTGATCTGCCGGTGGCAGGTGTTCGATGCGATCGACATTGTCCGGCCAGGCAATTTCACGCGGATATTGCGAGCCGGCCACGACGAAGCGGCGCTCCGGCATGCGACGCGCCGGTTCGAACAACAGCGCCTCCAGCGTCGCCTGGCGGTCGGGGCTGTAAGTGCCGAGATAGCCGAGATCCCAGCGGATTGGATCACCGGTTCCGTGGTGCCGTTCCGGGTCGACGGAACAGTAGAGCGGCTCGGCCCGCCTCGCGCCGAATTCCGCCGTCAGACGGGCAAGCGTCGGTCCGCCGGTGAAGGAGAAGTAGACGTCGAAATACGGAACCTGCCGCCTGGCAATGTACTCGCAATCATCGGTTGAAAGTTTCGCCAGCGTAACCGGCGTGTCGATATCGTAGAAGCAGAACTGACCCGTGCACAGCGACGCCACGACGTCGATGATTTCAGGGCCTTCAGGAACGAAGGACCCGACGACTACGATATCGGCCTCGCGCAGGCAGCGCGCGAAATTGCGGCGAAGATCATCGGTCGTTTCATAGTAGCGCAAGGCGCAGAAATCGGGATCGCGCAGATCCCGGTGACTTGCGTACCACGGCACGTCGCGTTCGAGAAAGGTGACGCGGTGGCCGAGTTCGCGGAGACCTTTAAGCAGCCCCCGAAAGGTGGTGGCGTGGCCGTTTCCCCAGGACGACGAGAGTGACAGGCCAAGAAAGACGATGTCGAGTGGCTTTGTCATTCCGCCGCCTCCACGGTCGGACGCTCGAAATGGCGCCTGAAAATGGCGTCGGCCAAAACGGCCCGTGTCGTATAAGTATGTTCGCCAAGCACCCGCCGAAGCGCAGATGCCCCGATCGCCTTGGCCCGTTCGGCGCTAAGGCTTTGCATGATCTCGGCGACATCGTCGCCATCGCGCGCGACCAGGATTTCCTCACCGGGTTTCAGGAACAGGTCGACACCGAGCCAGGCGTCGGTGATGAGGCATGCGCCGGCGCCCGCGGCCTCGAAAACGCGCGTCGCAGGCGAAAAGCCGTTGGCCGCCATGCTGTCGCGGCTGATGTTCAGCACCGCCTTGGCCGTGACGTTCAGTGCATTGTGGTCACGCGTGCCGACATGGCCGAGCCATCGGACATTGGCGGGCATCTGCTTGTCGCCCCAGCCCGATCCGCCGAGCAGGAAGCGCTGATCGGCCAGGCGGCTGGCCGGATCGAGGAAGAAAGCCTCGACGCGTGCCTCGCGGTCCGGCAGCCGATTGCCGAGAAAGGCGAGATCGCAGGCAAAGCGCATATCCTTGCCGACAGGATGATGCGTTTCCGGATCGAGCGCATTGTAGATCGGCACGCATTCGGCGGCCCCCATGGTCCGATAGGCCCAGACCACGGGATCGCCGCCGCCATAGGTCAGCACGAGGTCGATTTCCTGCAGCGCCCGATGCAGCGGATGGTCGGGCTCGTCGCGCAACTGGCCAAGCGTCGCCGGCGCATCGACATCCCAGAATACGGTGAGCGCATCGGCACGGGCGTGATCGAGCACCGCCCGCAACAGCGCGTCGTCGGCGAAACCGACGCCACTCGCCTTGACGACGATGTCCGCCTCGGCCGCCCGCGCCGCCACCTGCATGAGCGCATTCGGGGTGGCCTCGTAGACGACGACGGCACACCAGTCCGGCGCCTCGATGTCGCGGTTCTTCTGGCGATCGTAGACGTCCGGCTCGTAGAAAGTGATGTCGTAGCCGAGCCTGGCCAGAGCCTTGAGCAGCCCGCGGTAATAGGTCGCCGCGCCGTTCCAATAGGACGACAGCAGGCTCGACCCGTAAAATGCGATCTTCATTCGGCGGCCTCCTTTGCAAGGATCGTATCGGCGGCTTGGCGGTGCCCGCATTCGGCGAGCATGCCGAACAATTCATCCGCCCGATGCCGGCATGTGTGCCGTGAGCGAATTGTCTCGAGGCCCGATGTCGCCAGAGAAGCGGCGAGATCCGCGTCACGCAGCACGGCGCGAAGATGATGCCGCATCTCGAAGCCGGTGTTTGCAAACAGGAAATCGGTGCCCGGCCTGAACAGACGTTCGACATCGGACCACGGCGCCGAAACGAGTGGGATGCCGCAGGCGAGCGCCTCGAACATGCGGATGGTCGGGATGCCGGGCAGGCTTTCGCGATATGGACGCCGCGGGATGTGAACCGTGATGCGGTTCGCCGCGAATGCCTTCGGCACGTCGGCATTGGCGATCCAGCCTTCGTAGCGCAGGCCGGCGGTGGCGAGGTCGGCGAGCGCCTCGCGTGGATAGCGGACGCCGTGGACAGTGCCGCTCAGGCCAAGTTCATGCACCGGGTCGACCAGGAACTCCCTGATTTCGGTGCTGCGCTCGTCGTCGCCCCAATTGCCGATCCAGATCAGGTCGGCGCTACGCTCGATTTCAGGATGGGGCTGGAACAGATGGTCATCGGCCGCCTCGTGCCAGGTGAAGACCCGCTTGCCCCATCCGGCGCGAAGATAGCTCTCCCGCAGCGCCTCGCCGAAGGCGAGCACGCCGTCGTAATGTTCAAGCTGCAAGGCGGAAATCGCTTGCGTGGCCGAGATGGCGCGATGGTGCGTGTCGTGGAACAGCAGCGTGAAACGCCCGCCAATTGCTTTCGCCCTACCCAACCGCGCGACAAGGTCCGGCGCGGTCCACTCGTGCACGATCACCACATCGGCATCGGAGATCCAGGCTTCGTGGTCGAAGGCGGCGTCATAGGTGACTGTCATCAACTCGGGAAAATCATTCCGGAATCGCTCGATCGCGAAGGACCCTTTCTCGGCCAGCAGGTTCGACCGGCTCCAGCCGTCGGCGGGCTCCAGCGCATTCGCCTGGTGCCCACGCGCGACCAGCTCGCGCATGATGCCGCGCAGGAAATGTGCGTTGCCGTGGTTCCAGTCGGAAACAATCGAATGGGTGTAGAACAAAAACCGCATAATCAACTATCCGCCATGGTGGCCAGGGCCGCCTTGTCGTAGACGCCGCGCATGGCGGTCGCCTGTCTTGCCAATGAAAATCTGCGACTTCGGCGGGCGGCTGCCTCACCGAGTTCTCGCCGGCGCTGCGCGTCGCTGCAAAGACCATTGATGCATCTGGCGAGATCGCCCGGATCGCGCACGTCGTAGAACAACGCCGCGCCGTCCCATAATTCGCGGTAGGTCGAGATATCGGCTAGCACCAAGGGCGTCGCCGACATCGCGGCTTCCAGCGTGGCGAGGCCGAACGGTTCGTAGAGCGACGGCGATACGAAAATGCCGGCCCGCGCCATCAGCGAGCGCACTTCCTCGTGCGGTACCGGCCCGACGGGAACGGCGTGGCTGAAGCCAACATGCTGGCCGTCCGGCCCTTGCAGCGAACCGGCGACGAAGACCGGCCATCGCGTCAGCGAGGCGGCATGGTCAAGCACCGCCGCATTCTTTCCTTCATCCCACCAGCGCGCGGCGGCGAAAACGACCGATTCCCGTCTTTCGCCCTTCGCGCCGGGCCGTGCGCCGTTGCCGACGACGCTCAGCCGCGCGATCGGCCCGTAGCAGGTTTCGAGCATGTCGGCATGGCTGCGGCTGGGTGCAACGACAATGCCTGCTTTGTCGAGACCGCGCCGGTTACGGTCCTTCTGCCAGGCCCATTCGCCGTCCGCCGCCTGTCCCTTGACGGCGTGGAACCATGTCACGACGCACGAATGCGACACCGCAACGATGGGGCAGGGCACATCGAGCGCCGCCGCCTGCGTCGGCGCGTTGAGATGGACGACGTCGATAGCGTAGTCACAGATGAGTGGGCGCAACTCCTGCTGCAATGTGTCGAGAACGTGCTCGTTGCGGGTCATCCAATCGGGCGGCGTGTTGAGCCATGTCAGCGCCGCAAGCGACTGGGCCTCCTCGGCCTGGTGCCTGGACGGTTCTGGACCAAGCCCGGCAAGCACGACGCTGTCGCCGCTGGCGACCAGTTGCCTGGCCAGATCGAGCGCATAGCGCCAGACGCCGCCAACCGCATCGACAGTCATCAGGATGCGCCGTGGCGGGCTCAGTGTCCGCAACATGTAGCCTCCAATTCGGCCAGCGGACGCGGACGCTTCTCCTGGATGTCGCTGAACGTTCGGAAGGATGCGAGGTAATGTTCATGCGCGCGCTCCCAGGCGAGGTCGTCCGGCTCGCCCCAAAGTTCGCGATAGCTGGGCGAACTCGGATAGGGATAAAGCGGCACCGGCTCGTTGGCCCAAACGCCGTTGTCGATCAGGTGCTTTCGCCAATAGTCGACCAGCGCAGGATCGTCCTCGACCACGCCGATCAGATTGGCCTGCACGAACGGCACGTGGCGCCTTGCGTCGACCAGCAGCGCGGCCAGTTCCTCGGTGCCCAACCGGCAGCGTTTTGCCAGCATGGCGCGGCCTTCCACCGTCAGGCTTTCGAGCCCTGCCTCGATCGAGACGCAGCCGGCAGCGCCGAGCAGTTTCAGCAGTTCCGGTTTCCAGAGGTCGATACGGGTCTGCACGCCGAACTTCACATCGCGATCGACCAGCGCCTCCAGCAATGCCTTTTGCGGCAGGAAGATCTCGTCGATGAAGTAGATGTAGCCGACACCCTGTGCGATCAGCCGGTCGATCTCGGCGATCACTGCGTCATGGTTCCGGCGGCGATAGGCATCGCGGAAATCGATCTTGGCGCAGAAGCTGCAATTGTACGGGCAGCCGCGCGACGCCTCGACCTCCGCCCCGAAACCAACCTGGTCGTCGTCGAAGCGGTGATGATGGTGCGAATGGGCGGCAATCCAGTCCGATGGCCATTCGAGCGCTGGGTGATCGATGAACGAGCTCGCATGGACGCCGCCGTTCGAGACCAGTTTTCCATCCTCGAAACGGGCGGTGGACGGCACTGCGCTCCAGTCGTCGCGCCGGGCAAGTTCCGCGACCACTTCCTCGCATTCACCGCGCACGACGATGTCGACGTCAAGCTTGCGCAAAGTCGGCGCCGGTGTCGCCGAGCCATGCGGACCGACAGCGACGGTGCGGCCGCCGCGCCCGGCAAGATGGTTGAGGAAATCGGCCGGCACGCGCAACTCGGGCGGTGCGCACCGCCAGAACAGGTAGGTCGGCGCGGTGCTGACGACGGTCATATCGGGCTCGAAGGAGCCGACGCGATCGGCGAGCGCGGCGTTGTCGAGCTTCTGGATCTGCCCGTCCAGCATCAGCACCTCGTGGCCGGCGGCTTCGAGCAAGGCTTTCGAATAGCCGAGTTCGAGCGGCAGATGCGGCTGGCGGCAGCCGAAATAGATGCTGTCCTGGTAGGTCCAGGACGGATTGACCAGGGCGACCTTCATGCCACGTACCTCGCCGGTTCGGGATGCGGGTCGAGGCGATGACGCTGCAGCCAGTCGGCGAGGTCGCGGATGCCGTTTTGCCATGAGACGTGCGCTTTCCACCCCAGCGCCGCCTCGATCGCGCGCGTGTCGGCGACGAAGAACGGTTGGTCACCGGTGCGTTCGCGGTCGTAACGGATCGGAACGTCCCGTTTCGTTACGTCGCGAATCTCCTTCAGCAGCATGCGCAGGCTGACGGCGTTTTCCGGTCCGCCGCCGAGATTGAATGCTTGCCCCTTGACCGCCTCGATCCGGTCCAGCACCGCGCGGTAAGCCGCTACCGCGTCGGCAACATGGAGGATGTCGCGCACCTGCTTGCCATCACCATAGATCGTGATGGGCCGGTCGGAGAACGCGCTAAGCAGGAAATGGGCGACCCAGCCCTGATCCTCCGTCCCGAACTGGCGCGGTCCATAGATGCAGCTCATGCGCAGCACCGCCGTCGGCAGATCGTATGACTTGGCGTAGTCGAGGACATACTGGTCCGCCGCGCCCTTGGAGCATCCATAGGGCGTGCAAAAATCGAGGCCGCGCGTCTCGTCGACGCCGTGCGCACGGATGCCCGCATCGCAAGGCGCGTAGTTGCCGTCCTCTTCGCGCATGGCGAGATCGGCGAGGCGGCCATAGACCTTGTTGGTGCTGGCGAAAACGACGGGTATGCGCTTGCCGCTGCGGCGAGCGGCTTCCAGGACGTTGAACGTGCCGCGCAGGTTGATGTCGAAATCCTCGTCCGGCCGAACCAGGCTGGTGGTGACGGCGGTCTGCGCGGCAAAGTGGAAAACCGCCTTCGAACCTGCGACCAGCGGCGTGAGCGCCTTTGCGTCACGGATATCGGCGATTTCGACGGCGAGGCGGTTGCCGTGCTTTTGCGTCAGCCATTCGAGGTTCTGCTCGACGCCGGGACGGCTCAGATTGTCGATGACCAGCACCGGCTCGCCGTCCGACAACAGGCTGTCGGCGAGGTTCGAGCCGATAAAGCCGCTGCCGCCGACAATGGCGATGGGCGCTTCGCGAAAATTGCGTGAATCCGGTCTCATGATACCAGCCCTCGCGCTTCGAGTTCCCGCTTCATCTCGGCGCTGCGATCGATGGCGACCGTGTTACGCACCCATGCGACGAAATCGCCGAGCGAATGCTCCAGCCGGTACTGCGGCTGGAAGCCGAGCAGTTCGCGCGCCTTCGAGATATCGGCAAAGCAGTTGCGGATATCGCCGGCGCGTGCCTTGCCGAGGATTTCCGGCTGGCGGCCAGGCACGCCCATCGCCTCGGCAAGCAGCCGGGCGACCTCGCTGACCGCGTAGGCGCGCCCGCTGCCGATGTTGATGACGTGGCCGCACGCCTGGGGCTGTTCCAGCGCCAGCCGGAAGGCGAGGGCAACATCGCGTACATGAACGAAATCGCGCTGCTGTTCGCCGTCTTCGAAAATCAGCGGCCGCTGCCCATTGGCGATGCGGGAGGCGAAGTTCGCCAACACGCCGGTATATGGGTTCGAGAGCGCTTGTCCGGCGCCGAAGACATTGAACAGGCGCAGCGCCACCGCGTCGACGCCATAGGCTTCGCCGAAGATCAGCACGGCACGTTCCTGGGCATATTTTGTCAGCGCGTAGATCGAGGCGAGGTCGACCGGTTTTTGCTCGTCGGTGGGCAACGGCGACAGGACTTCACCTTCCGGCGACAGGGGATTCCATTGGCCGCTGCGGATGTCGTCCGGCTGCCGTTTTACATTGTCGATGCGCCGGCCGTCCGGCGTGGCATAGAGACCCTCGCCATAGACACTCATCGATGACGCAACGACGATCCGTTCGATCGGGCGTTTGATCAGCGCCTCCAGCAACGTGGCAGTGCCGAGGTCGTTGGCGCCGACATAACGGGCGATCTCGTACATGGACTGGCCGACGCCCACTTCAGCCGCCAGGTGAATGATCGCGTCGACATCTTCGACGGCTTCGGCGATGGCGTCGCGATCACGAACGTCGCCTTTGATCAGCTTGGCACCTGGCGGCAGGCTGATTGCCTCGCCGCCATGCACCTGATCCAGCAGCGCATCGAGAATTGAAACCCCATAGCCATGTTCAACGAGTTCCTGGGCGACGTGGCGGCCGATGAAACCGCAGCCTCCCGTGACCAGTATACGTTTCACGACAGCTCCTCATACGAATGGCTTTGCCGCCCCAAACTTCCGGGCGAAAGGTTTGTTCCCTTGCTTCAACAAAGTTCAGGAGGCTCGCCGGGGTAGGTTTCAACCAGGCGTGGGAACATCGAAGGCTGCTTGGTGTTAGGAGCCATGTTCGACCAACCGCGCGCACATGCCGGGCAGCGATGCATCTGCTGGTTGTGCAACGCGGGGGATCTCGCGGTGGAATCGAAGGGAGATTGCGATGTCTGAATCGAAGACGACCACCGATCACGACGAAATCCGCCGCTGGGCCGAGGACCGCGACGGGCGGCCGGCGGTGGTGCGCACCAAGGGCGAGGGCGGCATATTGCGCATCGACTTCGGCGAGCCTGAAGAGACGTTTGAGCCCGTTGAATGGGACGAGTTCTTCAGGATCTTCGATGAGAACGAACTGGCCTTCCTCTACCAGGATGAGACCAGCGGCGGAAAGACCAGCCGCTTCAACAAATTCGTCGAGCGCAGCCGGAAAAGCTAACATCGTCTAGTTGCCGGCGGCGGCCGTGGTTAGTGCAGCAGGTTTGCTCCACGTGCCTTGACGATGTTTCGCATGATGCCGTTGAGCCAATCCTCTGTCGAGGAACCAGATCGTCTGTTGTCGATTTCGCCGATGGCCTGCTCGAGCGTTCGCTCGACCAGCCGGTCGGAAGCATCCATGTCTCCCAGCAGCAGACGTGCCGCGAGCCGGAGCTTAGGCAGAAGCGAAAATACGTCGTCTGAGGGCTCGGACGCTCGGCCTCCTTTCGATGCCGACGTCTCGGCCGGAAAAAGAGCGTCGAAAACAGCCTGGCCGTCCGAGGACTTTCTGAGACTGCTGGCATATCGAAGGCGCTCAGGAATAACGATGTCTTCATCGCCGCTGAAAAACACGAACGGCACGCCACGGCGCATCAGTTCGTCCGCTATCGGGAATACCCGTCTTCCGTTGAGATTGACGTCCAGGATCGCAGCTTCCGCCTCCTCCGTGTGTTTCGACGCCTGTTCGACCGTCGCCACGGGGCCAAGTACGACGGCGCCCATCTTGCTGAAATAACGTGCAAGATCGCCCGCCAGCATCCATTCGTCCTCGACGATCAGGATATGCAAGCCTTGCAGGTCGCGCACCTCATTGATCCTTCTTCCTGCGGGTTTTACGGCTGTCGGCGCAGACTTGTTCAAAGTGACGGGCCAGAACCTCTTGCAACCGTTCCGCGAGCGCGAGCAGGCGAGGCGGAATGTTCTCAGACACCGGGAACTTGGTCAGGTCCGGCGAGGGCAACAGGATGCGCTTGGCCGGCTTTATTTCAGGTGGTCGTTTTGCCATTGGAACCGCCTCCAAAGTCAAATGTTAATGCCCACCGACGGTGCTTTGTTCCGTTGGTAGACTATTCGCTGGCCGGAGGCTCGGCGCGGTCTTAGTCTAAGGCCCGATTTGGCGGCTTTGTGTTCGCGGCGGTTGTCAGGGGCGTGGCGTGGCATCCCAGAATGGAAGATTTCCCATTGTCGGTGTCGGCGCATCGGCCGGCGGCATTCCCGCGATGGAGGGCCTGTTCAAAGGACTGACCGGCGGCACCGGCATGGCGTTCGTCGTCGTCACCCATCTCAGCCCGGAGCGGGAAAGCCTGCTGCACGAGGTCATCCGACGTTATACCGAAATGCCGGTCGTCGTGGCCGAGGAGGGCGCAGCGGTCCAACCCGACCAGGTCTATGTGATGCCGCAAAACGTCGTCCTCACCATCCGCAAGGGCGCGCTTTCGCTGCGCAGGCCGAACACGCTCAACCGCGAGCGCAAGCCGATCGACATCTTCTTCAGCGCATTGGCCGAGGACCAGGGCGAGTATGCCGTCGGCATTATCTTGTCGGGTGGTGATTCGGACGGCACGCTCGGCGCCAGGGCAATCAAGGAGCATGGCGGGCTGACCATTGCCCAGGCGTCCAACGGTTCCGCCCCACGCAATCCGGACATGCCGCAGAGCGCGATTTCGAGCGGCCTGATCGACATAGCGGCGCCCGCCGAGCAGATCGGTGCAAAGCTTCAGGCGTTTGCCCGCGGCTTCGATGTGCTGCACGGACTGACCGAGGCGGACGACGAACACAAGGCCGGGATGGATCGGGCCCGCGATGAAATCTACGCCATTTTGCGCAGCCATTCCGGTCACGACTTTTCCGGCTACAAGACCAAGACGTTCCTGCGTCGCGTAAAGCGGCGCATGCAGATCACGCAACTGCAGTCGGTCACCACCTACATAGAGCGGCTGAAGAGGGATCCCGACGAGGTGGCGAAGCTGTTTCGCGACCTGCTCATCAACGTCACCAGCTTTTTTCGCGACGCCGAAGCGTTCAAATTGCTGGAGGAAAAGATCATACCGCAGATTTTCGAAGGCAAGAACGCCTCCGATGCGGTGCGTGTCTGGGTGCCCGGCTGCGCCACCGGCGAGGAGGTGTTCTCGATCGGCATGCTGATGCGCGAGCGCATCGAGAAGCTTTCCGCGCCGCCGCGCGTCCAGATATTCGCGACCGACATCGACGAGCCGGCGCTCGCGGTGGCGCGTGCGGCGCGTTATCCCGAAGCGCTGCTGCACGGGCTTTCGCCACAGCGTAGGCAACGCTTTTTCAACAGCGACGGCGCGAGCTACGTGCTTGGCAACGAGGTGCGCGAACTGTGCATCTTTTCGCCGCACAGCATTATCCGCGATCCTCCCTTCTCGCGCATGGATATGATTTCCTGCCGCAACCTGCTGATCTATTTCGGCCCGCAGATCCAGAACCGGGTGATTCCAATCTTCCATTACGCGCTGAGGCCGGGCGGCTATCTGTTCCTCGGCACCTCGGAAAGCGTCGGTCAGCACGGCGACCTTTTTGCCACGGTCGACAAGAAGCATCGGATTTTCCAGGCGCGGGAACATTCCACGCCGCGGCCGCTGGTTCTGATCGGCAATGGCCCCACGGGTGCCCTTCCGGTCGGACGCGGCGGCTCGACGAAGGATGCCGCCAGCCATTCACTACGCCAGGCGATCGAGGCTCAGGTGCTGGAGCGGTTCGCCCCGCCTCACGTTCTGGTCAATGGCGATGGCGACATCGTCTACTATTCGGCGAGGACGGGCAAATATCTGGAAGCACCGCAAGGCGCCCCGAGCCGGCAGTTGCTGACACTGGCCCGCCGCGGGCTGAGACTTGAGCTGCGCGCCGCGTTGCGGGAGGCAGCCACGACGCGCCGCACGGTCGTTCGGGAGAACATAGCGGTCGAAGAAGACGACGGACAGCTTCAGTTCATTACACTGATGGTCGAGCCGTACACGGAACGCGGCAATGGCGAGCCCCTCTACCTCGTCCTGTTCAATCCGGTGGGACAGGCCCAGATCCGCTCCGATCCGGCACGCGAAAGCCGCGGCGCCGAAGATGCGACCGATCTCGAACGGGAGTTGCGCGACACGCGCGATCGGCTGCAGTCGACCATCGAGGAATACGAGACCGCGCTGGAGGAAGTAAAGTCTTCGAACGAGGAACTCGTCTCCGTCAATGAAGAGGCGCAGTCGACCAATGAGGAGCTCGAGGCCTCGAAGGAGGAGATGCAGTCGCTCAACGAAGAGCTCAACACCATCAACGCAGAGCTGACTGGCAAGATAGAGGAACTCGACCGCGCCAACAGCGATCTCAGAAACCTGTTCGAAAGCACGGAAATCGCCACCATCTTCCTCGACCGCAATCTTGTGGTGCGGACCTTCACTCCCGCCGCGTCGTCGTTCTTCAACTTGCGTTCGTCCGATGTCGGCCGACCGCTGACCGATCTTTCGAGCCAGCTCGACTACCCCGAGTTGAAGCGGCACATCCAGGCGGTGTTCGAGACGGGAGAGACCCTGAACCATCACCTTGCGCGCGACGACAAGGGCCGGTTCTACCTGGTTCGCATCAACCCTTACCGGGACAAAGGCGGCCGCATCCAGGGCGTGGTCGTGACCCTGATCGACGTGACGACGCTGGCGCAGGCGGAAGAGCGTCAGCAGGTGCTCATCTCGGAGCTGAACCATCGCGTCAAGAACATGCTGGCGGTCGTCGCCAGCATCACCAACCGGACGCGTGAAAACTCGGCGTCGAAAGACGAGTTCGCCGAAGCCTTGATCGGCCGGCTGCAGGCGATGTCACGAGCCTACAGTCTGTTCTCGCGAGAAAGCTGGACGGAAGCCTCCGTCGAGGAACTGCTGCGCCAGGAACTCGATCCCTTTGGGGCCGAACGGTTCGAGCTCGATGGCAAGCGGGTAAGCCTCAAGCCTGTGCAAGGGCTCTCCTTCGGCATGGCAATTCATGAGCTGGCGACGAATGCCGCCAAATATGGCGCACTGTCGAAACCTGCCGGGCGGATAGTTGTCAAATGGTCGGTGGCGGATGGCACCTTCAAGCTCGTCTGGCGCGAGAAGGGCGGCCCCCGCATCAAGGAGCCAACCGACAGCGGCTTCGGCCTTACCCTTCTGCGTGGAGAAATCGGTTACAGGCTGGGCGGAAAAGTTGAAACAAGCTTCCGCTCAAATGGTTTGGAGGTGGAAATTGCATTCCCTCTGACCCGCGAGGGCTCGTCGTGACCGGAAAGGTGCGTGTGCTGATCGTCGAGGATGAATGGCTGATCGCCGACGACGCGGCGGCTTACCTGCGCAAGGCCGGCCATCAGGTGGTTGGGCCGGTTTCGTCGGTGACGGCGGCCCTCCGGCTCGTTGGCGAAGGCGGGATCGACGCGGCGCTATTGGATATCCAGCTGAACGATGAAACCAGTTATCCGGTCGCGGAGGCATTGCGGGGGCGAGGCGTGCCGTTCGCTTTCCTCTCCGGGTATGGCGAACGAGAAATTCCGGCAGGTTTCCGCACTTGCAGGATCGTGCAGAAGCCGGCGAGCCAGAGTGCGATCCTGAATGCCGTGGATGAACTCGCGCGAGCCGGCTGAGGTCATGATTTTGAACCAAGTCACATCAGCATAGTGCGTGCCTGCCGCTAACAACGAACGCCTATGGCAAGATCCGCACCGGTACCGATTTGGCGGCCGGGACATGAGCCTTCTCGGCTCTGTGCCAGAGAGGAATCAGCGGGTTGAGCTCGGGATAATAACCGGCGCAATTTCCCTCCGGCACTGAGAAAGGCGTGATGCGCAGCCCGCGCACGCGGCGCTCCACGCCATCCTGCGCATTGGCTTCGAGATCGACCTCCTGTCCCGCGCTCAAGCCGAGGCGCTGGATGTCCTTTTCGTTCATCAACAGCACCATGCGTGTGCCGCTGATGCCGCGCAGCCGGTCGTTGTAGCCGTAGACGGTCGTGTTGAACTGATCGTTGGAGCGCACCGTGATCAGTGTCAGCACATCGCGGCCGGCGACATCGATGTCAGGATCGGTTTCAAGGCCACTTGGCAGCTTGAAATTGGCCTTCTTGTTCGGCGTCTCCCACACCCGCTTGCTCGCCTTGATGTCGCGATGGAACCCGCCGGGCGTCAGAAAGCGCTTGTTGAAGTCGCGGAAATGCTGGGGGTAGCAGCGCTCGATCTCGTCACGGATGCGGGAATAGTCGCCACCCCATTCATCCCAAGGGATCGAACTCCTGCCCGGCACCGTCGCCTTGGCAAGTTCGGCGACGATCCTGGGCTCGGAAAGCAGATGCGGCGAAGCCGGAGGTCGCGATCCGAACGAACCATGGATACAGGCAGTGGAATCCTCTATCGACACCCTTTGATCGCCACTCGCCTGATGATCTCTTTCCAGCCGTGACAGGCAAGGCAGCAGATAGGTTGTCCGGCCGGCGATGAGGTGGCTGCGGTTGAGCTTGGTCGCGATCTCGACATGCAGGTCGAGCCCACGCCAGGCTTTCTCGACCAGGCCGGTTTCCGGCACGGCCCGCACGAAATTGCCGCCGAGCCCGACGAAGCCCTTGACCGATCCGTCGATGACGCCTTCGCAGGTCTCGACCGTATCGAGACCTTTCTCACGCTTCGGTTCAAAGGCGTAGAATTCGGCGAACTTGTCGAGCGGGACGAGCTCGGGTTTTTCCGATATGCCGACGGTGCGCTGTCCCTGGACATTGGAATGGCCGCGCAGCGGCG
Source organism: Mesorhizobium sp. M1403 (assembly GCF_040317695.1). NCBI lineage: Bacteria > Pseudomonadati > Pseudomonadota > Alphaproteobacteria > Hyphomicrobiales > Phyllobacteriaceae > Mesorhizobium > Mesorhizobium sp. M1403. The sequence continues at coordinate 120,793 of NZ_JAMYKY010000006.1, forward strand.
AAATACCGGCGCCGGGTTTTCCGATATTGCCGCGCATCATCAAAAGGTTGCACAGCATCTGGACGTTCTCGGTGCCGTGCCGATGCTGGGTCAGGCCCATGCCGTAATTGCCGATCACCGCGTTGGCATGGCTGTAGACCTCGGCGACATGCTCCAGATCGGCCTGCGCAATGCCCGATCGTGCGACGATATCGCTCCACTGGGTGTTGCGCAGGAAGGCTTCGAACTCGGCGAAGCCATGCGTGTGCTCGGCGATGAAAGCCGTATCGAGGGCACGCGTCCTGCCGCTTTCGCGGGCGGCATCGTCGAGCGCCAGCAACGCTTTGGCGATGCCCGTTATCGCGGCGATGTCGCCGCCCGAACGGACCTGGAAGAAGTCGCTGGACATTTTGGTGCCCGGTCCGGGCGACAGCATGTCGATGGAGTTTTGCGGATTCTTGAAGCGCTTCAGTCCCCGCTCGGGCAAAGGATTGAAAGTGAAGACGGGCACGTTGCGTTGACGTGCCTCTTGCAGCGGATGCAACAGGCGCGGCGCCGTCACCCCGGTATTGTGCCCGAAGAAGAGCATCATGTCGCATTTCGCAAAGTCTTCGAGCTGCACGGTCCCGACCGGCGAACCGATCGATTCCGGCAAGCCGACCGAGGTCGATTCATGACACATGTTGGACGAATCGGGCAGGTTCGAAGACCCGTAGATCCGCGCAAAAAGCTGATACATGAACGAGGCCTCGAGCGAGGCGCGGCCGGACGTGTAAAATACCACCGATTTGGGATCGAGCCGTCGCAATTCGGCAGCTATGTCGCGGAATGCATCGTCCCAGGAAACCGGTTCGTAACGGTCGACGGCGGCATTGTAGCGCATGGGCTCCGTAAGCCTGCCCTGTTTCTCCAGATCGTGGTCCGGCCAATCGAGCAATTCCGCCACCGAATGCTCGGCGAAGAAAGCGGGTTCGCAGCGCAGCTTGGTCTGGTCCCACATCGTCGCCTTGGCGCCGTTTTCACAGAATTCGAAAGGCCTCGGCTGAGCTGGCTTTGCCCATGAGCAAGACACGCACATATAGCCGTCGGCCTTGTTCTGCTTGAGCAGCGTGCTCCATATCCCGGACAATAGCAGGCCTTCGCCACGCGCCTTGCGGACCAGCGATTTGAGCGATCCCCAGCCGCCTGTCGGGTGGTCGTATTTCTTGGTTTCAATGCGATCGGTTACCGCGGGTTTCATGCAAGCCACTCCCTGTAGAAGAGCACTCACACGAACCCGCCGTGAGGCTGAATGTTCCCGGCCGGCTCCGTCCCGTCACGCCGTCCGTCTAACCGGAACCATTTCCGCCATCGTTTGTTCGGTTCAAAGAAAGGAGCCGTGCGAAATGGAGCGACGTAACGCGTTAATTGCAATGGTGATTTCGGCCATCATCATCGTCGGCTTCCTCATAGGCTTTTTGTACGGCGATATGGGCTGGCAGACTTCGCCGCTCAAAAGAGCCGCTGAACAGAACCAGGGTGGCAATGCTCCGGCCGATACCTCGCCTGCCGCCGGCATCAAGAAGAACCCCAAGGAAAATACCGAAATGCCGGGCCAGCAGTGAAGGCGAGTCCAGCCATGAAGTTAGCCAATGCCACGAACTGAAACGGGTTCCTGTTTTTGCGGCGCCATAACGGCGCAAATGCGCGGCGAGCCGTTCTGGGTTTGCTCCGATCACGACGACGACTGTCGCAAGGCGATAGGAAGCCCGCTAACGGTGTGGGTCGGTTATCGGCCTTCTGAATTCACCTTGCTCACCGGCATACCGAAGACCTTTTCGAAAACCCCCGGTGTGCTCCGGTCCTTCTGCGCGGATTGCGGAACATCGATCGGCTATGTCGACCAGGGCCTGCCTGACGAATTCTATCTGGCGATCGGCTTCCTAGATAATCCGGAACGGTTTCCGCCACAGGCCCACGCATACTGGGACATGAGGTTGCCCTGGGTCGCCTTTCCAGACGAGCTGCCGCGGGTGGGGACGTATTCGAGGCGGCGAGATTCGGCCTTCGGAAATCCGGCGGAACGCTAGCTTTCGATCCCCTCGCTGGTTGGAAAACGTGCCCATTCGGGCTTCGTACGAAAACGACAATTGGCGCGCGGCTGAAAACGCGCGATCATGTGTCAATGGGCCGCCGTTTGGATGACAAGCTCGATTGCAAGGCGTGCGGGACGATCCTGATGGAGATTCCCGACAACCCGAAGGATTCCACACCGATCTATTGCAGCAATTGCGGCGCCTATCTCGGCGAATGGGGCGATCTGCAGGAGGATTTCTTCAGGCAGGCGTTCGGTGCCCAGGCCTTCGACCTGAACAACGGAAACATCATCAAGAAATAATCCTGGATTGTGCGGGCACCCCGCCGGCCCCAAGCTACGGCCTGTGGACCCGGGTCGTTGCGGCAATCGCCGTTCGTATCGGACCCTCGGGAACCTTTCTCCCGAGCCGCTTGTTTGGGTGCGGAAGGAGAAACGCCATGAGCACGAAACCTCCCCCTGTGCCGCCGAAGAATCTGAGCCCAAAGGGCGCCGGTGACAAAAAATCGGTAGCAGCCGACCAGGCACCGCAATCCACCGTCCCCGATCCCGACAAGCAGGGTCAGCAAGGCAATACGAAGGTCAACACCACTCATCAACGCAACGTCCAGGATCGCTAGGCCATGTCCACGTCGAAGAAAACTCCTGCCAGCATCCGCCAGGGCGGTCCCGGCGCTGCGCACGAAAACGCCAAGAAGCTGCTGAGCGTCGAAAAGCCGCCGGCCGATTCAGACCTGCGCAGCCACAGCAAGGTCTCCGGCGGCGGCGGCGAACGCGACAGCCACCATACCCATGACCCCGAAAAGAAAGGCGACACTCGGCCGGCGCATCAGGACAAGTGAAGTCGGGCGGCGACGCGACGACCGATGGGGCTCGAGCGAAATGTCAGCGGGGACGGCGCGCCAAGGCAATCGGCACGACGTTGTCGACATTGACCACCGGCAAATCGAACAGCATCGGAAGCCCCCGCGTCGCGGCCATTTCCACGATCAGCTCCTCGATGGAGTGATCGGTCAGAAGGGTTTCGACGCCCAGCCGGATCATCGCCGCCAGCTTGTGCACCGGCACCGGCACGGACTTCGCCCGGTCGTCGAGCAACTTGCTGATTTCGATCACGACGTCGGCGTCGATATTCCTGGGCAAGTCTCGCATAAGCGCCTCCCCGCCAAACGAAACGAAAAGCCCGCCGCACCTTTCGATACGGCGGGCGATCCAGTAATGCGCACCGGCGAGGGGATCGGGGGTGGGCGTGCCGGCGCGCGCAGATCGCAAGTAATTTTAGTTAAATCCGCCAACTTCGATGTGTCACGGAAAAACGTCTGTACGTTTTTTACCGAACCGCGCGGATCGTTAGCTGTCCCCGCCGTCGCGCGGCGCGGCAGCACAGACGGGCGATCCTCTGTCCTCCGGACAGCGAGCTCAAACAGTATACATTATAGACTTGAAATATCTTGCCAGGTGATCCAGCCTGTGCTCCACTTGAGCCGGGAACAATGGCTGACAGGTCGATTTCTGCCGATATATGGCTGCATTTCAACGGCACGACTGCGAGATCACAGCCTCAAACGATATACGAAATCTTCGCATGGGAAGGCGTGGATGACGGAAACGATAGAGCTCAAACGGGTTGGCGATGGCAATCTGCGTGCCCAGGTCTATCAACAAGTCCGGCTGACGATACAGCATGGCGAATTGGCGCCTGGCCAGAAGCTGGTGGATGTCGATATTGCCGCCCGGCTCGGCATTTCCAGAATGCCTGTCCGCGACGCCTTGATGCAGTTGGTGCATGAGGGCTATCTCGTCGGCACCACACGCGGCTTCACGCTGCCCACGCTTACTGCAACGGATGTCGCCGACATCTTCGAGGTCCGCCGGTTGCTCGAGCCGCGGGCCGCCGCGCACGCCGCACGGACACTTGACGCCGCTGGCCTCAAGACCCTGGCAGCCGCGCTCCGGGAGGCAGAGGCTGCGGCCGCAGATGGCGATGCCGACCGCTTTTTCCAGGCCAATTCGGCATTCAGGAATTGTTGGCTTGGCGCGGTCGCGAACGAGCGTCTTTCACAAACGATTGCCCGCTTCGCCGACCATGTACTCGTCGTCCGTTTAAGGACGCTGTCGCACCAGCCGACGCAGGCCGTTATCGTGGCCGGCATGCGCGCCATCTACGAGGCATTCGTCAAGCGCGACGCCGTCGCCGCTTACGACCGCATGACCCACTTCATTCAGAACGCCGAGGAGCGTTTCATGAAGCTGAGCCCACCGTTTCAAAACTCCGACGGCGAGGGCAAGAGCATGTCACGGCGGGGGAAATCATGATCAGGAAACAGCACCCGCTGAAAGGGCCGAACAGGTTCAAGCTCGGCGTCTTTTCCATGAACGCCGATGGCGGCCTGGCAATGACTACCGTCCCCGAGCGCTGGCGTGCCCGCTGGGAAGACAACCTCAATTCCGCCTGCATCGCCGATCGCGCCGGCCTCGAGTTTCTGCTGCCGATCGCCCGCTGGCGCGGATTCGGCGGTTTGACGCATGTGCGGGAATGGTCGTTCGAGACTTTCACCTGGGCGGCGGGTCTTGCTGTCGCCACCGAAAACATCGGCCTGTTCATGACGGTGCATGTGCCGCTGGTTCATCCGCTGCAGGCTGCAAAAGCGCTGGCGACGGTCGACCACATCTCCAACGGGCGTGCCGGCTTGAACATTGTGTGCGGCTGGAACCCGGACGAGTTCGCCATGTTCGGGCAGACGGTCGGCGAGCGGACCTATGATCAGGCCGAGGAATGGATCAACATCATCGTGCGTGCCTATCAATCGAGGGAGCCGTTCGACTTCAGCGGCGAGTTCTATGATCTGAAGGGGGTCGTCAGCCGCCCGCCAAGCCTGCAGGCGCCACGGCCGGTGACCATGAACGCCGCCTTCGGCGCGCCGGGGCGCAACTATGCGGCGCGCCACTGCGACCACCTGTTTTCGACCTTTTCCGAAATTGCCGACGGCCGTGCGCATGTGGTCGACATCACCAACCGCGCGGCCGAAGTCGGACGCGAAGTCGGCGTCTATACGGTTTGTCACGTCGTCTGCCGGGAAACCCAGCAGGAAGCCGAGGATTATTACCGGCACTACGCGCTGGAATGCGCGGACGAGGGCGCCGTCGACGAGCATATGCGCAAGAAGAAGGAATTCGCGAACTCGCATGATGCGAAGGCCTTCACCGAATATCGGCAAAGGTTCGCCGGCGGTGCTGGAACTTTCCCGCTCATCGGCACGCCGGAAAAGATCGTCGACGACCTCACTGCGATCATGGACCAGGGTTATTCCGGCGCCGCCCTCACATTCGTCAACTACACCTACGAACTGCCCTTCTTCTGCGACCGCGTGCTGCCGCTGATGCGCCAGGCCGGGCTTCGAGTGAATTGATGCCGGCGACCAACATTCCGACGCCGTGGGTGGATGGGCACGACGCCATCAATCCGCGCGCGTTCAAGCAGGCGATGCGGGCCGTGGCGGGCTCGGTCGCCATTCTCGCGTCGGAACATGACGAGATCGGTTTTTGCGGCATCACGGCGACGGCTCTCTGCTCGTTCAGTGCCGAGCCGCCGTCGCTGCTGGCCTGCGTCAACCGCGGCAGCACCTTTGCCTCGGCCATTCGCGAAGGCTTGCCTTTTTCGGTCAATCTTCCCGCCGGCGATCAGGAGAACGTTGTGCGTGCCTTTGGCGGCATGACCAAAGCCAAGGGCGCCGCGCGGTTCTCGTCCGGATCATGGGTGCGTGGCGAAACCGGCGCGCCCTTGCTTGTCGGCGCGCGGGCAATGTTCGAATGCCGGGTGGCCGAAACCATCGTGCGGGCGTCGCACATAATCGTCATCGGCGTCGTCTCAGGCGTCGCGCTGGATCGCGCTCACCGATCGCCGGTCTTCTACGCGCATGGACGGTTCCTGACAGTAGCAGATGATGCCAGTTAACCGCCGTTCGCGTGGCGGCGCAGCGATTGCAATTTCAGATCGGCCCGATCATGGGCCGGATCATGGGCGAACTATCAAAGGGAGTACGGCAATGCGCATTTGGAAATCCCTTGTTCTGGCTGCACTCATGTCGGGTGTGGCGGGTATCGCCACGGCCGACGAGGTCGTCCTCAACGCGGTGCATTTTACGCCGACGCAGAACGGCTACGCCCAGAGCTTCCTGAAGTTCGTTCAGAAGGTGAACGAAAAGGGCAAGGGCGTGGTCCAGATCAACGTGCGTGGCGGGCCGGAGGTCATTCCGCCGATCCAGCAGGGCGCGGCGCTCAGGAGCGGCCTGATCGACGTGATCGACACGCCGGCAGGGCAGTTCCTCGAGCTCGTGCCCGAAGGCGAGGTGTTCTCCGCATCGACAAAGACGCCGTGGGAGGTTCGCGAGAATGGCGGCTGGGACTTCATCAGCGGAATTTTCGAGAAGAAGGCCAATGCCCATCTGCTGGCGCATGTCGACGCGGGCTCGGGCTTCAACGTCTTCACCATCGACGAACCCAGGCTCAACAGCGAAGGCAGCATCGACTGGAGCAGCCTGAAGATCCGCTCGTCGCCGCTCTATCGCGATTTCCTTGAATCCCTGGGCGCAACGGTGATCGTGCAAGCGCCAGGGGACGTCTACACCTCGCTCGAGCGCGGCGTCGTCAATGCCAACGCCTATACCGTGTTTGGCTATGCGTCGTTCGGCTGGGACAAGTTCACCAAATACCGTGTCGACCCGCAATTCTTCAAAACCGACGTGCTGATCTCGATCAACAAGGCCAAATGGGACACGCTGTCGCCCGAGGCGCAGAAGCTGCTTGCCGACACGGCCGTCGAATACGAGCGCGCGAGCTATGACGCCAATCTTGCCGAGTCGGAAAAGCAGGCACAGGCGATGATCGACGGCGGGCAGAAGGTGATCAGCTTGACCGGTGCCGGCCGCGACAAATTCCTGGCGGCTGCCACGCAGGCGAGCTGGGCGAGAATGGCCAAACGCGATCCCACCAACATCGATCAGTTGAAGAAATTCTTCCAGTAGCCGAGCGGAGGCTGCCTTGTAAGCCCTCCATCAAAGCTGGGCAAAAGCGGGGCAACGGTGGACATGAGGGTCGTCGGACATGGACAGATTGTTTGCAGCGATTGCGAAGCTGAGCCTTGCGTTGGCGGCGACGGCAAAAGTGGTGCTTGGCCTCATCATCGTCGCGGTGGTTGCTGATGTATGCGTCCGCAATCTGGGCCTGAGGCCGCTTGCCTGGGCAGTATCGGCGACGGAATACGGCCTGCTTTACGCGGCATTCCTGCCGATGCCCTGGCTGGTCCACAGCAAGGGCCATGTCTTCGTCGAGTTCCTGCGCAAGGCGCTGCCGATGCGGGCTCGGGCGGTGCTTGAAAAACTGGTCTATCTCGCCTGCATCGGCGTCAGCCTCTACCTTGGCAGCGTCGCCTTGTTTTCCCTGACAAGCGCCGTGGCGGGCGGCGAATATGAAACGCGCAGTTTCGACATGCCGAAATGGCTGGTCTTTCTGCCCATCATGCTCGCCTTCTACCTCTCCGCGCTGGAATGGCTCAGATATCTGCTCGGCCGTGACACGCTGTACACGCTGGATCCTCTGGAAATGGAAGGGCTCTGAACGGTGGCCTGGCTGTATCCATTCGCCGTGCTCGTTGGCACCATCCTCGTGTTGATGGGGCTTGGGCTGCCGGTCGCCTTCGCGTTCTTCGTCACCAATGTGATCGGGCTGTACCTGTTCTTCGGCGGTTCGATCGGCGTGACGCAGATGGTCGCCAACTTCTCCGACGCCGTCTCGACCTATGCGCTTGCTCCGCTGCCGATGTTTCTCGTCATGGGCAGCCTGTTCTTCCGCTCCGGCCTCGGCGAGAAAGTCATCTACGCGCTCGACCTGTGCATCGGCAATCTGCGCGGACGCCTCGCTTATGTCGTTCTCGCCGCCGGCACCATCTTTTCCGCGCTATCAGGCTCGAGCCTCGCAAATACCGGCATGATGGGCTCGCTGATGGTGCCCGAGATGCTGAAGCGGGGTTACAAGCCGCATATGGCCTACGGCCCGGTGCTTGGTGCCGGAAGCCTTGCCGTCATTATCCCGCCATCCTCGCTGGCCGTCTTGCTCGGCTCGCTGGCCCAGATCGACGTCGGCGCGCTGCTCATCGCGGGGGCTTTGCCCGGACTGCTTCTGGTTGTCATGTACGCGGCGCTGATTTTTGCACAGACGAAGATCGATCCGGACGCCGCTCCGCACTATCCGGTACCCGCCGTTCCTGCGGCCGAGAAGGTGAGGGCGGTTGCCGTCAACATCATTCCGATGAGCGTCATCGTGTTCATGGTGGTCGGCACGATCATCCTTGGAATAGCGACGCCGACCGAGTCGGCGGGGCTCGGCTGTGCCGCCGTCTTCGCCTTGTTGTTTGTCTACCGGCGGTTCAGCTGGTCGGTTGTCTGGAAGTCGCTGGACGATGCGATGAAGGTCACCGGCATGACCTTCCTGATCATCTCGGCTTCGACGACGTTTTCACAGATATTCGCCTTCTCCGGCGCCTCCAACGGCTTTATCCAGTTCATCGTCGGCTACGATCTTGGACCGTATTCCATGCTGCTCATGATGGTGCTCGTCATCCTGCTGCTCGGCATGTTCATGGATCAGGTCTCGATGATGCTGATCACGCTGCCGATCTTCCTGCCGATCGCCCAGCAATTCGGCTACGAGCCGGTATGGTTCGGGCTGATCCTGCTGCTCGCCTACGAGGTCGGCTTCACCACGCCGCCGTTTGGTCTGCTGCTGTTCATCATGATCGGTGTTGCGCCGAAAGGCACATCGCTCAAGACGGTTGCCATGTCAGCGGCACCCTACATCGCGCTGACGCTTTTGCTGATCCTGCTGATTGTCCTCTTTCCGCAGATCGCTCTCTTTCTTCCGAATTTGATCTAGTCGAACTCGATCCAGCAGGTGTCCAAATGCGCTTTGCCTATCTTGCTTTCTTCCATGATGACCGCGAGGCAAATTTGGCCATCGCCGGTGAAGACGTTGATGCCGTGCGGCGGGTGATTGCATCGACGCCGGGCCTTGCGCTTGCAAACATCTATCTGCCCGAAGTGGCGACGGACATGTTCAACAAGGATGGCCCACCGCCGGTCTTTGGCTTCCAGCTCTATTTCGACGAATTGGCGGACATGGAGGCGGCGCTGGCGCCGTCCGGCCATCTGCAGGCGCTTGCCGCACCGGGTATGCTGTCGAGCGTCGCCGGTTCGAGGCCGACGCAACAGGCTATGTGCGTGCGTCCGTTTCCCGTCGACGACGCTGGCGTCAAGACGTCGGGGCTCCCCTGCAGCTATCTTGTCCACTATCCCGGGCCGGCCGAGGACATGAATGTCTGGCTCTACCACTATGTGACGCATCATCCGCAATTGATGCGCGGCTTTCCCGGCATTCGCCACATCGAGGTTCTGTCGCGACTGGATTGGTGCGGCTCGCTGCCCTGGCCGCGCATCGACCATATGCAGCGCAATCGCGTCATGTTCGACAGTCCCGCGGCATTGACGCACGCGCTGCAATCGCCGGCGCGGCTGGAGATGCGCGCCGACTACAAGACTTTCCCGCCGTTTTCAGGCGGCAGCCGGCATTTCCCGATGTCGACGGAAGCCGTGCATCCTTTGCCGCGGGCCACATAGCGCAAACAGGTTTTGCCGACGCCGAAAAATCTCTGGAGATTTCATGTACGACTTTCGCAAGAAATGTGTCTCTCTCGATCGCCTCATCGGCACGTTCTGCGCCATCCCGCACCCGGTGGCGGTCGAAGTGGCGGCCGCCAGCGGGGTCGATTTCCTGTGCATCGACTGGGAGCATTCGCAGATCGGCCGCGAACGGCTCGAGGATCTGGTTCGCGCCGCCGATGTCCACAAGGTTCCCGCGATGGTGCGCGTTCCCGGCCACACGCCGGAGTGGATGGCGGCCGCGCTCGACGCCGGCGCGTCGGGCGTGCTGGTGCCGCGCGTCTCCACGGCCGAGCAAGCGCGCATGGCGGTCATGGCCTGCCGTTATCCGCCGGTTGGCGCACGCGGTGTCGGCCCGGGCCGCGCCGCCGGTTATGGCTACAGGATTCCGGACTACCTCAAATCGGCCAACGAGGTCCTGACGGTCGCCATCCAGGTCGAGACGGCCGACGGCCTCGCCAATATCGACGACATCGTCCAGGTCGACGGCGTCGACGTGGTCTTCATTGGCCCCGGCGACCTGTCGGTCTCGATCGATGCGATGGGGCCTGCCGGCCAGGACAAGCTCAATGCCGCGATTGTCAGGATCGCGGCTGCGGCGCGCGCGGCCGGCAAGGCCGTCGGCATCTTTCGCCCTTCGGCGGATGATATCGGCAAATGGTCGCGGCACGGCATCAGCTTCTACATGCTGGCCAGCGACACGATGTTTCTCGGCGCCGGCCTTGCCGCCGGTGTCGTCTCGGCGCGCAACGCCTCATAGCAAGAGTTTGGCATGAAGATCATCAAGACCGACGGCGTATTGTCAGTCGAGGAAGAGCAGCTGCGCTACCTCGACGGCTTGAACGCCCAGTTTGTCGAAAACACGCTGCTCACGGAAGATGCCCTGATCGAACACTGCCGCGACGCCGACGCATTGATGGTATTGCGAGAGCCAATCACGGCTCGCGTTCTGGCGGAACTGAAGAACCTCAAGGTCATCGGGCGGTTCGGCGTAGGGCTCGACTCGATCGACGTCGAGGCCGCCAGCCGTGCCGGTGTTCAGGTAACCTACGTGCCGGATGCCAATCTGGTGGAAGTCAGCACCCACGCCATGGCCCTGATCCTGGCCTTGACGCGCAGGCTGAAGCAGTTCGACAGCGCGGTGCGCGCCGGCCGCTGGGCGGCGATGACCGACGGTGCCGGCATCACGCGGCCGGACAGGCAGATTCTAGGTCTGATCGGCTTCGGCCAGATCGGACGGCTGACTGCCGAGCGGGCGCGGGTCTTCGGCTATCATATCATCGCCTACGACCCGCATATGCCGGTCGAGCGCATCACGGCCGGCGGTGCTGAACCGGTCGGCTTCGACGAGCTGCTGGCCAGGGCCGACATCGTCTCGCTCCATGTTCCGGCGACACCCGAGACCAGAAACATCATGTCGGCGGATGCCCTGTCGCGGATGAAGGAAGGGGCGATACTTATCAACGTGTCCCGCGGCGGCCTGGTCGACGAAGTCGCATTGGCGGACGCGATACGGAGCGGCCATCTGGCAGGCGCCGGCATCGACACGTTCGAGCGGGAGCCGCCTTCGCCCGACAATCCGCTGCTGGCGCTGGACACCGTCCTGGTCAGTCCACACGCGGCGCACTACTCGACCCAGTCTTACGCCGAGGTTCGCAACAAGGTGTTTGCCGATGTCGCAGCGGTCCTGCGCGGCGGCAAGCCGGTATATCCGGTCAACCGGATATGACCAATTCCCGATGTCGGCACCATCGGCTGCCTGCCGACAGTTCCACCTTAAACGTTCCGGGGCAGGCAGCCTTGAGCGCGATCTCGGCAAGCGGATAAGACGGGAACGGGTGAAGTGAATTCGCAGTTTTTGCCGACAGCGCCACATTTTGTTCTTGCTTTGTGCCGGCAGCTATGCTACCAATTTGCGTATGGTGCTGATTCGCGCCGAGGACCCGCCGTAAGGCGGTTTTTTTGTTTTTAGGTTTCAGCGCCATCCGTCGAGGCTCTGCTCGGCTTGTCGCGGCGCTCGACGATGTAGATGTGGTCGGCGACCAGCACCACGTTGCCATGCTGGTTGATCACCTCGCAGCGCTCGACGACGCGGCCTGAATCGGGTCGCTTCGGGTCGTCTTCCTTGGCCGAGATGGTGGTGCGGGTCCTGATCGTATCGCCGATGAACACCGGCTTGATGAAGCGCAGCCGGTCGTAGCCATAGGAAAAGGCGACCGGGTTGACGACACTTGCCGTCAGCCCGACGCCGACCGAAAAGACCAGCGTGCCGTGGGCGATACGCTGGCCGAACGGCGTCGTCTTCATGAACTCGGCGTCCATGTGATGGGGAAAGAAATCGCCGGTATGGCCGGCATGGACGACGAAGTCGGTTTCGGTGATGGTGCGCCCGCTGGTCGTGCGCGACGAGCCGATCTGGTAGTCCTCGAAATAGACAGTCTGCTCCATGTCAGGGCCTTGCCGATATCGGTGTTGCCGGCGCCGCGCTCGATTGGTAGGCGGCTTCGACCAGCGCCATGGTGTTCCAGCCGTCCTCGACGGAACTGACAAGCTCGGCGTCCTCGCCCGATGCGTAGCGCTGGACATTGGCCATGCGGCCGGCAAAGGCGTCCGGAAACCATGCGCCGACGAGTGGAACCGCAATCCAGTCCGTGCCGCCCTTGGGGTAGATTTCGAGGATGTCCGGCTCGCCGCGCGGATAGTCGAGGTTGACGCCCAGTTTGAGGTAGGCGGCGCCTTCGGTGCCGCAGATGCGGAATTCGCAGGCCTGGTGTTTTCGACCGAATTTGTGATCGTGGTTGATCGACAGTGCACAGCGCACGGTGTCGCCATAGTCGAGGATCGCGCTGGTGCGCGTTTGCGCAACCTTATGGCCGGGATGGCCGAGTGTCTTGGCGTGAACCCCCCTTGGGTCGCCGAGCAATTGCCGGATCAGGTCGAGATAATGGATCGAATGCATGGCGATCTCGACGCGCGGCGCCTGCAACAGGAATTCCCAGAGCTGCCAGGGTGTCGCCAGCGCCAGCCATGCGTCGAAATCGACCACGTCGCCCAACCAGCCCTTGGCGATAGCATCCCTGAGCGCCAACATCATCGGCGCGAAGCGCAGCTGGAAATTCACCGCGGCCTTGAGGTCTTTGGAGCGGCAGATTTCGAGGATGTCGGTCGCCTCGCTGAGATTGCTGCCCATAGGCTTCTGGATCAGCGCCACCGCACCATCGGGCAACACCCTGAGCACGCCGGCATGATAGGCCGGCGGCGTCGCCAGATCGAAGACGGCGTCCTTGATCGACACAGCTTCCTCGACCGACCGGTAAGCGGTGACGCCCCATTTCTGCGCCAGTTTTTCGGCCTTGGCCAAGTCGGGGTCGAAAAGCCCGGCAACCGGGAAACCGGCTTTCCCGTAGGCCGGGAAATGCGCATCGCCGACGATCGAGCCGGCGCCGAAAATCACGATCGGCCTGGGCTTTGACGGCTGTGCCCAGGCCTGGGAAAGCGAGGCAGGATCGAAGATGTCATCAGTCATAATGGAAGACTTCGTCCATCGACGCCCACCACTCGCCCTCCTTGCTGGTCGGCAGCGGCTCCTGGCATGGCATGCAGAGCGCCCACCATTCCTGCGTCGTGGGATCGGCCGCCATCTTGGCCATGTCGGAGGCGAAATCGGTGCCGTGGTACTCGAAGGTGCTGAACAAAAGGTGCTCCGGCTCCCTCAGATAGATCGAATAATTCTTGATGTTGCAGGCGGAAATCATCTTGAGGACGTCCGGCCAGACGGCAGCGTGAAGCCGCACATATTCAGCGACTTTCTCCGGCTTGAGGCCGAGCACCATTCCCATTCGCTGCATATCCGCCTCCTATTTCACTATCGTCTTCGTGAATTCCGCGATGCTCTTCGCCTTGATCGCATCCCAGTCCCAGTCGATGCCGATGCCGGGCTCGTCCGGCGCCAATGCGTGCCCGTCCTCGATACGCATTTTCTTGCCGGTCAGCTCGTCGAGCTGGGGAATATACTCGACATATCTGCCGTTCTGAACGGCGCATGTCAGGCTGACATGCAGTTCCATCAGGAAATGCGGGCAGACGGGGATGTCGAACGCCTCGGCCGCGTGCGCGACCTTCAGCCACGGCGTAATGCCGCCGATGCGGCCGACATCGACCTGCACGATCGAACACGCGCCCTTTTGCATATACTCGCGGAAATGCCGGATCGAATAGAGCGACTCGCCGATGGCGATCGGCGTCGATGTGGCATTCGACAGCCGCACATGGCCGTCAACGTCGTCGGCCGGCAGCGGCTCCTCGATCCAGGCGAGGTCGAGCTCACGCAGGCGCTCGGCCCGGCGGATTGCCTCGTCGACCGAAAAGCCCTGGTTGCAGTCGGTCATGATCTCGTAGGAGTCTCCGACCGCCCGGCGCACCGCCGTCAGCCGAGCAAGATCCTCGGAACCGTGCGGCTTGCCGATCTTGACTTTCGAGCCGCGAAAACCCTTGGCCTTGGCGGCCAGCGCATCCGCGACCAGCGCCTCGGTCTCGATATGCAGCCAGCCGCCTTCGGTCGTGTAAAGCGGGCAGCGGTCCTTGGCGCCGCCGGCCAGCTTCCACAGCGGCAGCCTCTGTTTCTTCGCCCGCAGATCCCAAAGGGCAGTGTCGATGGCCGCCAGCGCGATTGCCGTGATCGCGCCGATCGTCGTGGCATGGGTGGCGAACTCCAGCTCGTGCCAGATTGCCTCGATCATGTCGGCGTCGCGGCCGATCAGCCGCGGCGCAAGGTGGTCGGCCAGCAGCCGCATCACCGACGAGCCGCCGGTGCCGATCGTGTAGCTGTAGCCGGTGCCAACCGCGCCGTCGGCATCGGTAATGGTGACGATCGGTGTTTCCTGCGAGACAAAACTCTGGATGGCATCGGTGCGCTTGACCTTAGGCACCAGGTCGACCATGCGCAGTTCGACTTTCTCGATCTTTGCCATGATTTTAACCTCGCAATGTCTTGCCCGTTTCAGCAGAAAACAGATGGGCCTGCGATAGGTCCAGGCTCATCTTGACCCGGTCGCCGGCTTTGAGCGGCTTTGGATTGAGCATTCGCGATACCCAGTCGCTGCCGTTGAATTCGGCGAACACCAGCGTCTCGTTGCCGAGCGGCTCGGTGACGGTCACCGGCAATTCCACCTGGTGGACGTCGACATCTTCGCCGGAGCTGATGCCGTGTCCGGTCGGATAGATGTCGTCGGGCCTGAGGCCGAACACGACCTTGTCGCCGGTTTCGACATTGGCTTTGAACTGGCTGGGCAGAGGCAGCTTCTCGCCGCTGGCGAACAGCAGCTGTCCGTCGTCGACAACCGCCTCATGCAGGTTCATCGGTGGCGAGCCGATGAAGCCCGCGACGAAGCGTGTCTGCGGCCGGCGGAAGACCTCGTCGGGTGTGCCGACCTGCTCGATAAAACCGTCACGCATGATGACGATGCGGTCCGCCAATGTCATCGCTTCGACCTGGTCATGGGTGACGTAGATCACCGTCGACTTGACCTTGGCGTGCAGCTTCTTGATCTCGGTGCGCATCTGCGTCCGAAGCTTGGCGTCGAGATTGGAAAGTGGCTCGTCGAACAGGAAGACATCGGGATCGCGCACGATGGCGCGGCCCATGGCCACGCGCTGGCGCTGTCCGCCGGACAGCTGCGACGGCCGGCGGTCGAGCAATTGGTCGAGGCCGAGAATGCCGGACGCTTCGGCGACGCGACGGTCCATTTCTTCTTTCGCGGCGCCCGCGATCTTGAGCGAGAAGCCGAGGTTTTCGCGCACCGTCATATGCGGATAGAGCGCGTAGGACTGGAACACCATCGAGATGTTGCGCGAGCGCGGCGGCAGGTCGTTGACCATGCGGCCGCCGATCTCGATGACGCCGTCGCTGATCGCCTCGAGGCCGGCGATCATGCGCAGGGTTGTCGACTTGCCGCAACCGGACGGCCCGACCAGCGCGATGAACTCGCGGTCGGCGACCTCGAGATCGATGCCGTGCACCACCGCCACCGGGCCGTAGCTTTTGGTGAGATTCTTGAGCGATACGGTTGCCATGTCAGCCTTTCACCGCGCCGGAAGTGAGGCCGCCGACGAGGTGTTTCTGGACGATGAAGGTAAGCGTGAGCGCCGGTATGACCATGACCACGGCGAGCGCGCACATGCCGCGCCAGTCGATGGTGAATTCGGCCGTATAGTCGAGCAGGCCAACCGGCAGGGTCTTGGAGTTAATCGAGCGTGTCAGCTGCGAGGCCAGCGCGAACTCGTTCCACGAGGTGAGGAAGGCAAAGATTCCGGCCGAGGCGATGCCGGGCCCGGCGAGCGGAAACTCGACCTGCCAGAAGGCCTGCCAGCGCGTGCAGCCGTCGATCTGCGCCGCCTCGGCAAGGTCTTTCGGTACCTGGCGGAAAAAGCCGTCGATCAGCCAGATGGTGAAGGGCACATTGAGCGCGACATAGACCAGGATCAGCCCGAAATGCGTGTCGATGATGCCGAGCCGCGCAAAGACGAAGAACAGCGGCAGGGACAGTGCGATGCCGGGCACCGTGCGCGTCAGCATCAGGCCGAGAAACATCGCCGACTTGGCGTGGAAGCGATAGCGCGCAAAGGCATAGCCGCCCGCCATGCCGATGGCGATGGCGATCAGCGTCGAGGTCACCGAGATGATCAGCGAATTGCGGAAATAGTCGAGCACCGGAATGCCGCCCTTGCCGACGCCGCTGAACATGGCGACGTAGGCATCGAGCGAGAGTTGCTGCGGAATCCACACCGGCGGCTTGGCCATGATCTCGACAGTCGGCCGCAGCGACGACAGCACGATCCAGATGCCGGGCAGGCAGATGACCAGCATGGCCAGGAACAGCCCGATGCCATGGACAATCCGAAGCGCTTTGTTGCCGGCGCGATGCAGGCTGTTCTGGTCCATCCTCACCACTCCGCCGCGATCTGCGTGCGCGCCGCGGCGAGCTTGCGGTAGAAATAGACGGTGAACAGGATCGACAGCAGGATCGAGAAATAGGCCATGGCATTGGCCATGCCCATTCTGGCATCGCCATAGGCGGTGCGGGCGACCAGCGTCCAGACCAGCTCGGTGCGGCCGGCAGGGCCGCCGTCGGTCATGATCTTGACGATGTCGTAGGCGCGCGCGACGTCGAGCGAGCGGATGGTCATGGCGATGAAGGCAAACGGCATGATGAACGGCCAGGTGACATAGCGGAATGTCTGCCATGGCGTGCAGCCGTCGACGCGGGCCGCCTCGACCGGTTCGCGCGGCATCGCCAGCAGCCCGGCTAGGATGAGGATCGCGAACACCGAAGTCGACGACCAGATCTCGGCGGTCAGGATGGCGATGAAGGCGAGATTGCCGTCGATCAGCCACGGGATGGCGCGATCGGTCAGGCCGAGCGCCTGCAGGGCGTTGTTCACCAGGCCGATATTGTCGTTGAACATGAATTTGAACTGGAAGCCGACGAGGATCGGCGAAAACATCATCGGAAACATCATGATGGTGCGCAGGACCCGCTGGCCGCGCGAGGCTTTTTCCACCAGCAGGGCCAGCCCGAGCCCGATCAGCATTTCCAGGTTGAGCGCCACCGTCAGCAGCACCACAGTACGGGCAAAGGCGATCCAGAAATCGCGGCTGGTCAGGATGGTGACGTAGTTGCGGACGCCGATGAAGACCCAGAACGTCTCAGGCCTGGTCAGCCGGAACGGCGTGAAGCTGGAGTAGAGCGACAGCAGCAACGGCACCACCACCACGGCCGCCAGCACGATCACCGCCGGCAGCAGGAGCAGCAATGGTGGCGAGGGTCTCCAGCCTTTCATGGCGATCCGGTTCTGGTTGGTGCCCGGACACCGAAGCCCGCCATCGGCGAGCTGGGATCAAGACAAAGCGGGTTGCGCATGGTTCGAAAAAAGTTCGGGGGCGCCGCTCTTCAATGAGCGCGGCGCCCCCTTGGGAGAATGGTCAAAGCTTGCCGGCGTCCTCGAGGATCTGGGTGGCCTTGGCGGCAGCGTCGTCCAGCGCCTGCTTGGAGGTCTTGTCGCCAAGGATGGCGGCCTGCAATTCGGGATAGACGGCGTTGGAGATTTCGATCCATTCAGGTGTCTGCGGCACGGCGAAAGCGTGCTTTGCCTCTTCCTGGAAAGCCGCCAGCACTTCCTTCTTGTAAGGATCGTTTGCCGCCTGCTGGATGTCCCAGTCCCACACCGCCGTGCGGGTCGGCAGAGGTCCGCTTGCCGCCTCGAGCTTCTGGCTGTCCTCATTGGTCAGGAACCAGACCAGCGAAGCGGCCGCTTCCTTGCTGGCGCAGTTTTCGGTGACCGAAAACCCGTGGTGCCCCGACCAGCCGGTGCGAATGCCGGCCGATCCCTTCGGCGCCACTTTCACGCCGACATTGCCGGCGACCTTCGACGACTTTGGATCGTTGAAGAAGCCTGCCCAGCCAGGCCAATCGAGGTTGATGGCGACGGTGCCCGAGGCAAAACCCTGGCCGAGATCGTCCCACAGATAGTTGGTGGTGCCGGCCGGCACCGCCTTGGCCTTGTAGAGATTGACGAACCAGTCGAGCGCGTGCACGCCGGCCTCCGAGTTGAAAGCGGGCCTGCCGTCCTTGTCGAGGTACTCGCCGCCGTCGGCGATGAGCATCTCGTAAAAACGGCCGTTGATCGCCTCTTCCTTGCCGGCGAACTGGGTGCCATAGAAATCGGGCGGGCTGGCGAAGAATTCCGCCTGCTGGGCGACCTCGTCCCAGGTGTCGGGCGGTGTCAGTTCCTTGCCGTACTTGGCCTTGTAGGCGGCCTTCTTGGCTTCATCCTGATAGAGGCTCTTCTGGTAATAGAGCGCCGAGACATCGAACTGCGCGCGCGGCAGCATTACCAGCTTGCCGTCGAGCGTCGAGGCCTTGATCGTCGACGGCACGAACGCGTCGATCTCCTCCTTCGGCAGCAGCTTGTTCAGGTCGGTGTAGATATCAGGATATTGCGGCGCGAAGGACGAGTGGTTCGAGCCGACGCACCAGTTGATGCTGCCGGAGGCGATGTCCGACTTGATCTCCTTGTCGAGCTCGAAGTGGTTCTTCTTCGAGATCACGTTGACCTTGGCGCCGGTCAGTTTTTCCCATTCGCCGATCCGCGCGTAGAGCCCTTCATATTGCTGGCCGCCGATCAGCTTGGCGTCGATGGTGACGCCGTCGAATTTGCCGGGCAGTTCGGCAGCAAGGGCAGCACTAGCACCAAACGCGAGTAGCGTTACGCCGGCCGACAGGCCGCAAAACAGTTTCGTCATTGGTATCCTCCCAAAGAGCCTGCATCGATCGCGTAGCGAGGTCGATCGGCAGCTTCATTCATATACAAACAAAACATTTATAGGATCGTCAAGCCGAAAGTTCTTTCGGAAGCAAGGCTGTTGCGTATATGAAAAGTGAAATTCACTGGAGAGGCGCAATGGCAGAGGACGAGGAAGACGACCGGTATCGAGCCCCGGCGCTGGACAAGGGGCTCGACATCCTCGAGCTGCTGGCCGGCGTCGACGGCGGCCTGACGCAGGCGGAAATCGCCAAGAAACTCGACCGCAGCCCGAATGAGTTCTATCGCATGCTGGATCGGCTGGTGCGGCGCGGCTACGTCACGCGTCCTGATGGCGACCGTTATTCGCTGACGCTCAAGCTGTTTGGCCTGGCGCAGCTGCACGCGCCGGTGCGCCGGCTGGTTTCCTATGCGACGCCGCTGATGCGCGAGCTGGCCGAAACCTCACAGCAGGCAAACCAGCTCGTCGTCTTCGATCGCGGCTCCGCGGTGGTTATTGCCCAGCAGGAGGCGCCGGATTACTGGGGCATCTCTATCCGCGTCGGCTCGCACATCAGCCTGTTCGACACCGGGTCCGGCCATGTGTTGCTGGCGTTCCGCCCGTCGGAAGAGCGGCAGATGATGATCTCCGAACATCTGCGCAGCACCGACAAGCCACCGCAATCGCCAGAGTTTTTCGCCCGCCTCGACCAGATTCGTGAACGCGGCTACGAGATGATGGCGTCGATGCAGACGGCCGGCGTGTTCAACCTGTCGACGCCCGTTCTCGGCTCGGACGGCAAGGCGATCGCCGCACTGTCGATCCCGTACATAACCCTGGTCAACGCACCCAAGGCGCCCGACATCACCAGGACCATAGAGCTGTTGCTGGCAGCGACCGAAAAGCTGTCGCAACTGGCGGGATCGACTGTCAAGCAATCGCGATGAATTCTTATTTGAATGAAGAATTTCTCCGTGAGATGATCTCGAAGTCGCCAAGGAGGAGCGCGCCGCCATGATCTTCGACACCCATCTGCACCTGATCGACCAGTCCGCCCTGCGCTATCCATGGCTGGCCGGCGTGCCGGCGCTCAACCGCGATTTCCCCTACGACGAATATGCAGTCCAGGCCCGTCGCGCAGGCATCGACGGCGCGTTCCATATGGAGGTCGATGTCGATCCAGCCGATATCGAGGCCGAAACCGGCCATGTCAAAGCGCTCTCGCGGCAAAAGGGCAGTTTGCTGAGGGGAGCGATTGCCTCCTGCCGTCCGGAGGAGCCCGGCTTTGCCGCTTATTTGGAAACGCAGCGCGCAGATCCTTTCGTCAAGGGCTTTCGCCGTGTGCTGCACGTCATGCCCGATGAGCTGTCGGAGGGCGCGCTGTTTCGTGAAAACATCAAGCGGCTAGCCGGCAGCGGCCTGACCTTCGATCTTGTCGTTCTGCCGCACCAGATCCCCAAGGCGATCGCACTCGCCGATCTCGCGCCGGATGTGCAGTTCGTGCTCGACCATTGCGGCGTGCCCGACATCAAGGGCGGTGCCGAGCACCCCTGGCGCGAGCATATGGCGGAGATCGCGCGGCGCCCGAACGTCGTCGGCAAAATTTCTGGTGTGGTCGCGTATGCGGATGCCGGATCCTGGACTGTCGAAACGCTGCGTTCCTACGTCGAGCACACGATCGAATGCTTCGGCTGGGACCGCGTCGTGTGGGGCAGCGACTGGCCGGTCTGCACGCTCGGCGGCGGGCTTGCGACCTGGATTGCGGCAACGCACGCGCTGCTCAGCGGTGCCAGCGCCGATGAGCGGCAAAAACTGCTGTCAGGCAACGCCAAGCGGCTGTGGAGGTTGTAAGCGGCTCAGATCGTCGCCGACACGTGCCGCTCGCGGCCGTAGAGCGAAACCAGGAGCACGATGACCAGGCCAAGTGCCGCCTGCACGGTCGAAGGCCGGAAGCCGAGCCCGATCAGGACACGTCCTGTGCGCAGGCTATGGTCGTGACCGATGCAAGTGCGGTTGCGGCCATAAGGCCGCGGATCAGGCTGTTCATGTTCTCCTCCGTTCGGTTGTTTTCAGGCTCCTCCGCCGGCAACGCCGGACACCTGCGTCGAAAGGCTTTCCCGAAACAGGCGATTGAGATCGGCAACGACGCGAGCGGCATTGTGCCTTTCGCTCAGGCCGAGATTGATGCGATCTGACGCCGCCTGCTGGAAGGACATGTAGCCGTCGTGCCGCGGCCTGACCCAGGCACCTTCGAGCGTGGCTCGGGTGTCCTTGTAGAAATTGCCGGTGGCAGCGTTGACGGCGGCATCCTCCCAGGCTGCCGCATGGCCGGGCTGGCCGCCGGCCGAGGCGTAAGGGCCGCGCTGCACGTCACCGCTGGCGATCCAGTAGGCGAAGTCGATGGCCGCCTGCCTGGCCTTCGAAAAAGCTGACACCGCAATGCCGGTCCCGCCGAGCGCCGAGCCTTTGGGGCCGGCATTGCCCGCGGCCGGGATATCCGCGAAAGCCAGGCGGTTGGGTCGAAACCCGGCGATGGCATAGGAGACATAGCCATAGATCTGCGGTGCACAGGCGATCCGTGATCCCGATCCGGCCATTTGCTCCAGAACCGCGATCGGATCCATGCCAAGGCATGCCGGATCGACGAGGGCCGCGATCTCGCGCATCATCTCGAAAACCTGCTTGCCCGTTGCCGGATCCACATGGTCGCCGGGGCCTTCGCCGGCGGGCCGGCCGAGATTGCCGGCAAGCGTGTAGAACACCATCAGCGCATGCGGCGGCCTGAGCGGCAACAGCACGTGGCCTTGCCGGGCCAGATCGAGCGCATCGGCCCAGTTCGCTGGTGCAGCCGAAAGCATGTCCGGCCGCCAGGCCTCCACCTGGCTGGCCGCGTCGATCGGAAACGCCCACTGCCTGCCTTGCCAGTTGTAGCTCGGATAGGACCGGCCGACGCTGCCCGTCGCAAGTGCTGCACGTTCGGCGTCCCGGCCGGCCGCATCGAGCGGCGTCAAACAATTCTCGGCGGTGATCTGGCCGACATGCGGATGGTCGATGACGATCAGATCATAGGCACGGGCCAATTCCTCGACCGGGAAGGATTCGAAATCCTGCAGCGAGCGCTTGTCCCATTCGATGGCGACGCCGGTGCGTTCCGTCCACAGCGCCGAACAGGCGACCATCGGATCATAGCCGCGCGGATGGCTCCAGGTCATGCCTTTGAGCGTCACGTCGCTCACAGCCCGAACTCCTCGCGGATTTTTGCGCTGTGCTCGCCGATGCGTGGCGCGGCCCGCTCGACCTTGGCGCGGATGCCGTCGACCCTGAGCGGCGAGCGCGTGGTGAGGATCGAAACGTCATCCTCGCGCGTCACCGTCTGCAGCATGTCGAGAACCTGGAAGCCTTCGCTGGCCATCATTTCCGGCCAGGTCAAAACCTTGGCGCACCAGATGTCGGCGGGCTCGAGGATGCCGAGCCACTCATCCACCGTCCTGGTCGCGATTTTTTGCGCGATGATCGCCTTGATCTCGTCGCGGGCGGTGAACCAGGTCGACGGCTGATCGCGGTAGGGCGCAAGCTCTTCGAGGCCCAGAAGATCGGCCAGCTTCGATATCGGCGTCATGGCGATCGCCAGATAACCGTCCTTGGCCGGATAGACGCCGTAGGGCGCCGACAGATAGGCATGGGCGCTACGGAAAGATGACCGCCGCGGCAGCCGGCGTCCGTCATTGAGATGCGTCGTCAGCACCTCGAACTGGAAGTCGACCAGTGCTTCGAGCAGGCTGGTCTCGACATGGCTGCCCTTGCCGGTCACGCCGCGCCGCACCAGTGCGGCAAGGATGCCTTGCGCGGCGGCGGAGCCGGCCAGCATGTCGGCGATGGCCAGCCCGAAGGGCACCGGCCCCTGGTCCTCGTCGCCGTTCAGCCACATCACGCCGGAGCGGGCCTGCGCCAGCAGATCCTGACCGGGCCGCTTGACCCAGGGGCCTTCCTCGCCATAGCCGCTGATCGAGGCATAGACCAGGCGCGGATTAATCTTGCGCACCGCCTCGTAATCGAAGCCCAGGCGTTCGATGACGCCGGGCCTGAAATTCTGGATCAGCACGTCGGCCTTGGCCAGCAGGCCGCGCAGCGCCGCAAGATCGGCCTCGTCCTTCAAGTCGATGGCAAGGCTTTCCTTGGCGCGGTTGATGGCATGAAAAATGGTGGAATCGCCACCGATCTCGGTGTCGCTGAGATAAAGCCGGCGCGACAGGTCGCCGCCATCCGGCCGTTCTATCTTGATGACGCGGGCGCCGAGGTCGAGCAGTCTGAGTGAACAGTAAGGCCCGGACAGGAACTGGCTCATATCGACGACGATGAGCCCGGTCAGCGGCAGTTCGGCAATGGCAGCCATTGCCTATCTCTCCGTCTTGCCGGCGAAATCGGCCGGATTGCGGTACTTCACCGTCTGCAGGTGCTCGCAATAAAGCACGAGCTCGCCTTCGCCCTTGAAGACTTCATAGCTGGCGCGGATCAGCCCCATTTCCTTGTATTTCGGCTTCTTGTCGAGGTTGGAGCGGATCGAATAAATCGTGTCGCCGATGAACACCGGCTTGATGAAGCGCAATTTGTCGTAGCCATACGAAAAGGCGTTGATGCAATTGGTGGCGACGAGCCCGAGCCCGGCCGAGAACACGAAGGCGCCGGCGACCAGCCGCTTGCCGAAGATGCCTTCCGTTTCGGCGAACATCTGGTCCTGCACGTATGGATGGATGTCGAGCACCAGCGTATTGAAGAGATGGCTGTCGCCCTCGGCAATGGTCCGGCGCAGCGAACGGATCTTCTGGCCGACCGGCCAGTCTTCGTAGAACCAGTTCTCCGCGTTCCAGACGGGAAGGTCGGCGTGTTCCTTCGGCATGTTGGCGGGGTGTGTCGATGCCACGCCCACGGTTGGCGCGAAACCGCTCATGACGACTTTCCCGGGCAGCGGGAATCGTCCATCAGGGCGCGCCGCAGACCAGCGAAATGCATGATCGATCCTCCCGTCAATCTTCTTTTGTGAATAGTATTTTCACATATGGGGTTGTGTTGCAAGCGAGTCTCGGCGAAATTTTGCTGCGATCCGCGGCGGCCAACGCCGGCGGAACAGGAGGAAATGATGCAGAATGCCTGTCTGGTTTTCGTCGGCAGCCTCAACCGCGACGCCCCATATTTTCAGGGCGCGCGCGGTGTCGGGCTGGGCGTCTATAATTTCGACGAGGGGACGCTGGAGACGAAGAAACTGGCCGAGACGGGAGGCATCGACAATCCGACCTTCCTGTCGGTGACGCCGGATGGCTCCTACATCTACGCCAATTCCGAAGTGTTCACCTGGCGCGAAGGCGTGGTCTCGGCCTACCGTTTCGACAGGCAGGCCGCCACGCTGTCCTACATCAATAAGCAGCCGACGCTGGGCAGCATAACGGCGCACAACACCATCACGCGCGACCGGACGAAGTTATTGGTCGCCAATTACGGCATGGGCGAGGGTGGCCCCGATCGCTCGGTCGTGGTCTTCGGACTGCGCGACGATGGCGGCCTGACCGCGCCATTGTCGAGCGTCGCCCATAGCGGGACCGGACCAGACCTCGCACGCCAGGAGCGGCCGCATGCCCATAGCGTAACCGAGACGATTGCCGGCGGTGTTGCGATCGTCGCCGACCTCGGCATCGACCGGCTGGTGTCCTACCGCATCGGCTCAGACGGCAGCCTGACCAAACTGGCCGAGTCGGCGCTTGCGCCCGGCGCAGGTCCGCGCCATCTCGCGCTGCATCCGGGCGGCCGCTTCGTGTTCGTCATGAACGAACTGGATTCGACGGTCGTCTTGCTGGCGCTGGACGAAGCATCAGGCAAGCTTACAGTGGTCGACAGCAAGCCGGCTGTGCCGGCCGAGGCGCGGGAGGTCAATCACTGCGCCGATATCCAGATCTCGCCCGACGGCCGCTTCCTCTATGGCTCCAACCGCGGTCATGACAGCATCGTGGTGTTTTCGATCGACCAGCAAACCGGCAGGCTTGCCCTTGTCGACTATACGCCTTGCGGCGGCGCCACGCCGCGCAATCTGGCACTGACGCCCTCGGGCGGCCATCTGTTCTCGGCCAACCAGAATGCCGACCGCATCTCGATTTTCGCCCGTGATGCCGCAACCGGCCGGCTGACCGACACCGGCCGATCCATCGGCATCGGCACGCCGATGTGCGTGAGGATCGTGCGTTGAGCGCTGGCGGGTGGAAATTCCGCCGGCACCATGGCCATAAGAACGCCCCGTTTCAATACGGGTGTCGGAACGCCTGTCGCGCGAGATAGGGAGCCACCAGCGCGCGTATGTCTGCGGCTGCTACATCACCGGCAGCACGCAATGCGCGCTCGTAGCGCCCATATTCGTCAACTGCGCCTTCGAAATCATTGCGGGACAGTTGCTCCTTTATCAGCGCCTTGCAGATCGGTCCGGCATCCGGATAGAAGTCCAATACCCCTAGATATATCGCCCGTGCTTTGTCGGCCCGGTCGGCCGCCTCCAGCCGCTTGCCGAGCCGCAGCCCGAGATCGATCAGTTCGCGACGCACGCGCTCGCAAGCGGGGAGCGACCATGAAGTGGTTCGCTCATGCAACAACAACGGACCGGGGAATGCATGGAAGAGCGCCTCCGCGTCAGGCCGCAATCCTTCCCCATTGATCGCTGCGACAGTCCTGAACCGTGCTTCCCAGTCGGCGAGGTCGACCCAGACCTTGTCCGATGCAAGGCGAAGCTTGCCTTCGCGCTGGACGATGAGGTCAGTCCGTCCCAGCAGCTTGCGCAGCCGATGAAGCGCCTGGTCGCACGCCGCCCGCGCCTGGTCGCCATCGAGGTTGGGCCAGAGGCAGTCCTGAATGGTCTCCAGCGAGCAGGTATTTTCCTTTGAGATCGCCAGCACCCGCAGGATGTCGAGGGCCTTCGTCGGCGGCTTCGCGCCGAGAGGGAGAGGGTTTGCATCGAGTTCGAGCCGAAAGCCTCCGAGAACGTGGACCCTGAGCGGCCATGGCCAGGCGGCAGGCCGCCGGGGCGACGGCTCGAGCCGGCGTTCGCGGATCAACGACCGGCAGAACTCGGGCTCGATGCCGCGCTCAAGCGCGTCGCCAAGCAGTTCGGCGAGCAACTCCGGAACGTTGAGCAGCACCATTGGCCAGCTGATGTCGCGTAGGCCTTCCACGAACGCCTTCAGCCGGTCGCCATAGTGCGGATCCTCGTTCCACAGGCTCTCCAACGCGGCCGCTGCCAGAATGCATATCTCGGTTCGCTTGTGGGCGCCGCCGTCCAGCCGCGGCAGCAGATCGCTGAGAAGCGCGGCGGCTTCGTGCGGCCTCCTATCCGCCAGCAGCACCTGGAACTGCGTGATGTAGTGCGGCCAGCGCTCGATCATCGGCTCGTTGGCCGCCTCGATGGCCGCCATGAAGTGCTCGCAATCCTGGTAGGCGGCCGCGAAATCGCTTTGCCTGGCATGGAGCGCGGCGTGGCAATCGGCGACGACGGCAACCTGTGTGGTGAAACGGCTGTCGGCGATTTCGGCCAAGCGCTCGACCACTTGGTGGAACTCGGCAAAATCGTTGCGGACCTTCATCTGCATTTGCAAATGGTAGAGCCCCCCGAACTCAACGCCCTTTAGCGACTCGCGCTCGCCAATCGCGATCGCCGCCCGCAACGCGGCTTCGGCCGACGGATAGGGAAAATCCCTTCTCTTGTAGGGAAAATAACGTCCACTTTCCGCACCAAAGGCGACCAGCCACATGCCGAGAATCCAAGGCAGCACGCTCTTGTCACTCAAATCGTCAACGACGCTGTCGACGGCCTTGGCGAACAGATCGGCGCGCATGGTCGATGCCGAAAGATCGATCAGCGTTTCGCTGGCAAGCAGCCGCAATCCGCTCGGATCGTGCTCGGGATTCCGCGTCAACCGCTCCAGGAGTTCGGTTTCGAGTGCCTGTCCGGCGGGGCTGCTGCGGTAGTAGTCGTCGCCGAAGTTCAGCGCCCGCATCATGCCAATGCGTACCAGCATCGCTTCCTCGGAAGGTAGTTCCGGAAGCCCGCGTTCGATCAGCTCGAACGCCCGTCGCGTCCACATGGACAGACCTTCGTAGGTGCGCCAACTGGCCGTTTTGACCAAGACCGCCCGCGACACCGTGAGGCACAGGCCGCGCAGATCGTCGGCCTCGCAAAAGGCTTGCCATGCCTTCGACAGCCAACGCTCCGCTGCAGCGTCGTCGGGCATGTGGGCCACGCCCAGCCAATAGAAATGCCAGCCATTCATGACGGTTTCCGGCAATCGGCCGCACCATTCGATGAAGGTCGCGCGGCTCCCTTGCGCCAGCAAGGCCTCCGCGCGGCTCAGCAGCAGCTCGCTCGCTTGGTCCCAGTCGTCGGCCTGTAAGGCGAGGTGGATGGCTTCGTCATGACGGCCGGCCTCCGCAAGGACCTTCGCCGCCTTTCGCCGGAGCGATTGCTGCTCCTCCCTGGCAACTTGTTGTGCGAAACGCCGGTCGAGGAAGTCGCGCAAGAGGTCATGAAGGTGAAAGATATCGCGGCTGTTTTCCGAGCGCGTGACCAGAAACTGTCGCCTGTAATGCCTGTCGAGCAGCTTTCCTGCTTCGCCCGACCCGATCATCTCGTCAGCCAACCCGGCGCTGATTTCGGGCAGCAGATTGAGTTTCAGCAGCATGTCCTGGTCGGCGGCGGGAAGGGAAAGGAAGAAATGACGGCCGAGAACGTCCGGCAGCGCATTCTGCCCGCCGAGGACCGTCTCGCTTATGCCGTCCAGTCCGGCTTTCGCACCTTGATCCGCGAGCAGGACGAGCCCGACCGCCCAACCGCGTGCCGCCTCGACATCGACCGGAGCGGCATCGTTCGAACGCAGTTGGACGAGTTCGCGCGCTTCCGCGGTCGAGAATTCGAGCGCGTAGCGGTCGATGACAGCCATTTGGCCCTTGAGAATGAGGTCGCGCAATTCCTCCTGGGGTAACGTGCGCGAGACACAGATGCAGCGGACCGTGTCAGGGATTTCACGGAACATCTCGGAAAGCACCGCCCGGAATTCTGCGGTATCGGCGTCGTGCAAATCATCGAGCACCAGAATTGTGCCGGGCTTTAGCCGAGCGAAGTAGACTCTGGAGAAGCGCCTGGCGAACTCCTTCGGCTGCTCGGCATATTCGACGCCGAAGACCGGCATGTCTCCAGCCGAGGCTGGGTCCAGCGACTGCGCCAGATATTGAAAGAACCGCGCGATATCCTGGTCGCCCTCGTCGACGCGGTACCATATGTGCGGCGCCTCGACGCTTTCGAGGTAATCGATGACCGCCGTCGTCTTGCCATAGCCGGCCGGCGCCGCCACCCAGCATACGCTTGACCGCGACACCCGATCGATCGCTTCGAGAACGCGGTTCCGCCTCAATATCCTGGCGCTGCGCGGCGCCGCCAGCTTGGCGATCCGGCCTGTGCCCGAGAGCGGGCGGCTCGCGTCGGCTTCAACGGCGTCCAAGGCGGCCATGGGGGCTCCCGCTCGACCAATTATCGAGCGTCGGTCGTGCTGCCATGACCGTCCCGGCGACCCGATTGACGTTAGCGTAGCGTAATCATGCGACAATTCGTAGTGGCTTCGCAGATGAAGCGTGAGGGGCGGATCTCGATGGTTGCGCAACCTGAAATTGGGCAATGGACGGCGGGTGAACCTCGCATTCCGTCTTCGACCGTCGGCTCCAAATCCGGTAGAAGATCTGATCATTGGTATTCCCTCCGATTGGCAAGCTCATGGACTGACTGACAGTCCTTTCCAAACTCACGAGCTCATCCTGTGCGCAGTGGCATTCGCGCACATCGGTACGGTCACCTAGTTTCTCGGCGATTGATCTCCTAGTTTTCGCGAGCTTGCCTAGTTTTTAAGGGCTTGTTGGGCGCCCGGGTCCTCGGTGCCTTACGCAACCGGAAATCATGAAGCGGACGGGACCGGACTGTGCAAGGCAATGGGTGACCGGTGTATCCCGCACTCTGTTTTCGACAATCCGCTCCAGCGGCCCGCGCGCGGATTGTCCGCGCTGCCGCACGCGACTGTGCAGGGCGCACAGCCAATCGAGAAATAGCCTTTTTCAACGAGCGATGCCGGGGAAGGCGATGATGGTCGAGATAGACCTCGATCTGCTGGCGGGTGAAGCGGGCAAGCGGCTCGATCTTCAGGCGTCCGTCAGTTTCTTCCAGCGTCGCGACATCCGTGCGAACTCCACCATGATATCGCTTGCGGCCGGAAATCCAGGCCCTGAAACCGCTCAGGGCCTTCTCGAGCGGCAACACCTTGCGAATGTGGCAGCACCGGTCCGGATCGCTGCGGTGCAGCGATCCAGCGCCGTCGAGCGCCCGCAGGACGTTTGCCTGGGGCGTGACGATGCGCACATCTGTGAGGCCGAGCAAGGCCGTCAATTGTGTGCCATAGGCGACCGTTTCCGCAAACAGCTTTCCGGTATCGAGCGTGATGATGGGGAGGGATCGGTCGATCGACGCGGCCATGTGCAGCAACACCGCAGATTCCGCGCCAAATGAGGAGACGAGCGCTACGTTTCCGCGGAACAAGTCGGTGACGAGCGGCGCCAGCAGCTCGGGCCCGTCGAGATGGTTCAGCTCCGCGATGACGCCTTCATGCATGGCAATTCGGCCCGGTTTGGCGTGACACGGCCGGTTCATAGTCTGCTCACGAAATCGAGGATCGCCTGGCGGTCGGCCTCGTCCAGGCCGAAGAAGCGGTCGCGGACGATCTGCGCCGTGCCGCCATGCGCGAACACCGCGTCGCGCAGTGTGGTCGCGCGGCCGTCATGCAGGAAACGCTGGCGCAGGCGGATGCCGATCAGCGGCGTTGTCCGCCATTCGGCGCCGATCGCGTCGCCCTGGATGATCTTGTCGTCGAGTGCCGGCCCCATGTCGTGCAGCAAAAGGTCCGAGTAGAGCCTGACTTCGCCTTTTGTGCCCGCCAGCGCCGGCACATGGCATTTGGCGCAGCCGACGGAAGCGAAGAACCTTCCGCCATCGCTGCCCAACATCGCGCTTTCGCTCGATGCCGGGGGCGAGGCCAGGAAGCCGGCCGAGAACGGGATCAGTGCACCGTAGGCCAGGGTTGCCGACAAAAGCACGCCGGTGGAGCCGAGGCCGATCAGGCGCCACGCACCGCCGGCTTCGCCAAGACGGCCGATGCGGGTGGTGATCCCGAGCGCGACCATCACCATCAGGAACAGGAACTGGTCGACATCGAGAATGCCGCGGCGCAATTGCGGATCGAGCGTGATTTGCGAATTGAGCATCACCACGCCGATGAAGGCGACGATGAACCAAGGGAACGGGATCGGCGTGGCTCCGGGCGTGCTCTTGCGGCTGCGAAAGAACGTGCCGATGACCAGCAGAAGCGGGATGAGCATCAGCACCTTGCTGAGCTTGACGAGAGTGGCAGTGTTCAGCGCCCCGTCGGAGACGGCGAAGGAGGCGCCGTAGACTTGCGCCAGTTCGAAGATGCTCGCGCCGACGAACACGCCGTAGAGCCGGTCGTCGAGATGCGGCAGCCAGCCGCCCAGGAACATCACGGGATAGACGAGCAGCGCCGCGGTGCCGCTGAGCGTGATCAGGGCGATCGCAACCCCGGCGCTCTGGTCGCGTGCGCGCACCAGCGCAGCCACGGAGAGAATTGCCGCTGCGCCGCAGACGGCGCTTCCGACCGCGACCAGCAACGCGATCTCGGCCTCCAGCCTGAATAGCTTGCGTGCGATAGCGTAGAGCAAAGCCGCGACCAGGATCAGTTCGATGGCCGCCACCGCGAGCGGCATCAGCCCGAGATCGAGGAACAGTCGCGTCGTGATGCGGAAGCCGACAAGGACGACCGCCAGCCGCAACAGATAGCGCTTGGTGAAGTCGAGTCCCGGGCGCAGCGGGTCGGGACAGGCAAAGCTGTTGCCGATCAGCAGCCCGAAGAGCATGGCGACGAGGACCGGATTGCGCGACAGGGGTTCGCCCAATCCGCCGGCAATCCAGCCGCCCGCAAGGGCGAGCGCGGCCGCCACGGCGATACCGGGCAAGATCGAGCGCGCTTTTTCCGGCGCCTGCGAAAACGTCAGGGCGATGCTCATCGTCTGGCCTCCTCGGCCGGGGTGAGCGTTCGCAGATAAGCAGCCACCGCCTCGATCTCTCCGGACCCTTGTTCGACGGGCTGCGTGTCCGTCCCGCCGTGGCCGGAGACGACGCTGGTGATGCCGAGCTCCCTGGTGAAGGCGTCGGCGACCATCTCTTCGAGGACCGCAATGTCGGCCTTCCAGCCATAGCGGCCGACCCGCGTCGCGCCGTTGGCATCGTGGACATAGTGCGGGCGGCCCTTGATCCCGTCGCCCTTGCTGACCGCCTGCGCCTCGATGACGCTGTCGGGTATGTCGTCGATGCCCGCGACGCCGTAGAGGCTGGGCGGCATGCGCAGCGAGATGACATTGGCCTGGCGCGGCAGTGCAACCGGTTCAGCCGTGGTGCCGGCACCATCGCGCAGCATATAGCGCCGGGCGACCGGGCTGTTGGGATGATCGATCGGGACTGTGCGCCCGAATTCCGGATCCATATGGGCTATCCTGCGCGCGAAACGGTTCTCATCGGCACTCGCACCGCCGGGGCCGGGATGGCAGGACACGCAGGACGTCGCATTGAACAATGGTCCAAGACCGGTCCGCGGCGTGAAATCGGTCTGAAACAGCGCCCTTCCGCGAGCGGCGAGATCGGGATTGGCGACAGCATTTTGCGTCTGCTGGGCCGTCGTCGACACGCCGTGCTCGTCAAAGGCAGGGACCTCGAGCAGCGCTCCGTCTTGGCCGGGAAATCCGGGGAGCTCGCCGCCTATCGTTATCCAGATCCGCTGCGCGTCCGCCGACGTCGCGATGGCGCGTAGGCGATCGCCGCCGAGAGGCCCAAGGCCAGGGATATCGATCCTGGCCCGGGCGAGAAGCCGGCCATCCTGGCTTATGCGCAGCAGCGAGCCGTCGCCGCGATTGCCGACAAACAGGTCCGACCCGCCGGCAAGCGTCGTGTGGCTTGAAAATTGCGGATTGGCGATCTCGGGAACAGCTGCGGCGATATCGACCGGACGGTCGAATTCCGGCAGCGAGATGGTGTCGGTCCCGGCGACCGTGAAATGCCGCCGGTCGTCTTGCAGTTTCAACAGCACCAGCCGGTCGCGGCCGGGGTCGGCGATGTAGAGAACGCGGTCCGGGTTCCACTTGAAGACAATGCCGATGACACCGGAATCGTCGCCACTGTTGCGGCCCGTGCTCACCGTGCCGGGGCCGGCCAGGCCGTCGACACCGTCCTGGACATGAACCTGGACCACGCTGCCGTCCGCAGTGACCGCTGCGAACACGGCAAAACCGCTGCCGTCCGGCGATGGGCCGAGAAATGCCGTTCCGAGCGCACCTGTGTGCAGCCCGCCAGGCGTCAGTTGGCCGCTTGCCCGGTAGTTCAGCAGCTTCGCCAGCCATCCGTTGGCCAGCCAGCTACTCGCCAGCCATCCAGTGGGTTGAGCGATCTGCTCCTGTTCGCGATCAGTGGACCGGCCGGCGAACACGCCACCGGCCTCGCGGCTTGGCGCATTGTCAAGCGGCGCCCCGTCGGGGTCGACGACGGTGACGCTGCCTTCGCCGGCCAATCCGTTCGGCGCGTTGGCGATCCAGAGCCTTCCAAAGGCGTTGTTGATCGAGATGTAGCGCGGTCCGGATGCCGCCGCCAACCGCGCCGTTCGAGCCTTGCCATTGTAGCGCCGGTTGAGGAATAGCTCGCTCTGCGCAGTGTAGAGCTGGACTGGGCTCGCTCCGTCATAGTCGGTGAGATCTTGATCGGTGAGATCCTGCGGAACCAGGATCGTGCCCGATTTGTCGCCGCGCGGATCGATCGACAGGATCGCGCCAGGTTCGAACGCAGGATCGCCTGGCGGGGCGCCGAAATTGCTGCCTACCGCGACCAGAACCCTAAGCGGATCGAGCACACGTCCTTCGCGCGTGGTCAGCAGGAATTCCGGATTTCCTGGTATCGGTCCGCCATTATGAAAACGCCCCACCTTGCGCACGCCGGCCACGCCCGGCAGCCCGACGGCGACGATGCGGGCGCCCAGGCGCCAGGCGTGATCGCTGGTGAAGCCCACGCTCGGCAGCAAGCTGAAAGACACCGCTGCCATTGCGGAGATAATCCGGCCAATCGAAAGGTCCAGCGAGGCGCAGCTTCGCCGGGACCGACGAGGTCTGACGAAATCCACAAACACCGCGGCAAGGCCTTTGCGCATTGCGATATCCCCGCCTCGATACCTCGATGCGTCTGCATGCGGCCCGTGCGCATGTGACGCTTATCTCGACGCGATCATTGAGCGGGTGGACTTACGTATCGTGTACGGCATCCACCGCAGGCAGGATCTTGCGCTCGGAAATGCGTCCGGCCGCAGAAGCGCTTCGCGAGGCAAGCGCTTCGCACTGTCAGGCAAAGGTGATTATGGGCCGGCGAGGTTGCCGCGGACGGCAATTCTCAGAACTCGAGCGCCTGCCTGAGTGCCGGGCCGCTCCTGACGCGCAGATCGAGGTCGGCCTCGATATGGTCGATGTGGTGCAGCATCAGCGCGCTGGCGCGTTCGGCATTGCCATTTTCCAGCGCATCGAGGATCTGCGTGTGTTCGTTGTGGCCGCAGCTCGAGATACCCGAGCGGCCATAGAGTGCGATCACCAGAGATGAACGAGCGACCAATTCCTCCATGAAGCGCTGCAGGATGACGTTTCCCGCGAC
Source organism: Mesorhizobium sp. M1403 (assembly GCF_040317695.1). Classification (NCBI taxonomy): domain Bacteria; kingdom Pseudomonadati; phylum Pseudomonadota; class Alphaproteobacteria; order Hyphomicrobiales; family Phyllobacteriaceae; genus Mesorhizobium; species Mesorhizobium sp. M1403. The sequence goes on from NZ_JAMYKY010000006.1 coordinate 154,680, forward strand.
CGACGCCAGAAGCAGGTGAAAATCCCCCGACGCCTTGATCTCCGATCGCCTTGCGTTCGGTCCGCGTTCGGCGATGAAACGGCCTTCTTCGTCGAGCTGGGCTTTGAACGCGGCGACATGCGCCGGCGTCATCCGCCCGGCGGCGGCAATCGCGATGCCGGGTTCGATCAGCCGGCGCGAAGCAAAGACCTGCCGCGCTTCCTCCGGCGACGGATTGGCGACGAAGGCGCCGCGATTGCGCTCGGTGCGCACCAATCCCTCGAAGGAGAGCATCTGCAGTGCGGCGCGCGCCACGGTGCGGCTGACATCGAACAGCGTGCCGACTTCGCCTTCGGAAAGCTTGGTTCCGGGCGCCAGCCGGCGATCGACGATCGCGTCGCGCAACTGATCGCGGATCGCCTGCGCGCGATCCTCGTTGGCGGCCTCGATAGCAGGGAAAGTCTGGTCGGCAATGTTCATGGCGGTGATCCTGCGTCCTTCTACCCTGAATCGTATCGCTTGGACGAGAGACAAAGTGAATACAGGGATGAAAAAGATTGCATGCGATTTTTGCGAGGATCGGCGGCAATCGCCTATAATTTGTGCATTGCACAAGGATGCCATATCGGCAGCCATGTCGATGCAGCCCTGATTTCTTCGAGGATTCAGTCGGTTGGTGCGGCGGCGCGCAACTGGCACGCATGATGCTTTGGCTAATCCGACCAAAGGGGAAGCTGGATGTCCAAAGCCGCCGAAATCGACATTGTGTCCGTTTCGAAAGTCTATGGCGCGACGACTGCCGTCGAAGGCATCAGCCTGAAAATCCCTGCGGGAACCTATTGCTGCCTGCTCGGTCCGTCCGGCTGTGGCAAGACCTCGACGCTGCGCATGATCGCCGGGCACGAGAGCATATCGAGCGGCGATGTGCGGCTCGGCAACACAGTGGTCACCGACCTGCCGCCGGCCAGGCGCGGCACTGCAATGATGTTCCAATCCTACGCGCTGTTTCCGCATCTCGACCTGATCGACAATGTCGCGTTCAGCCTGAAGATGAAAGGCGTCGGCAAGGAGGAGCGCCGCGCCAAGGCACTCGACATGCTGAAGCTGATGCAGATGGAGGCTTATGCCAGCCGCCGTCCGGCGCAGCTGTCCGGCGGCCAACAGCAGCGTGTTGCTCTCGCCCGCGCGCTGATCACCGATCCCGAGGCGCTGTTGCTCGACGAACCGCTTTCGGCGCTCGATCCGTTCCTGAAGATCCGCATGCGGGCCGAACTGAAGAAGCTGCAGACGTCGCTCGGCATTACTTTCGTCCACGTCACCCACAGCCAGGAAGAGGCGATGGCGCTGGCCGACCTGATCGTGGTCATGAACGACGGCCGTATCGAGCAGGCGGCGCACCCTCGCACGGTGTTCGAGCGGCCGGCCACGGCCTTCGTCGCTCGTTTCATGGGCGACCACAATGTCATCTCCGGCCGCGTCACCGGTAGTCGCGACGGCATGGTCGTTTTCGATGTGCCCGGCGGCGTCACGCTCGCCGCCAGCGGGCAGGGCAGGGAGACCGGGGAGCCCATCGACATCGCCATTCGCACCGACCACGTGCGGATCGGAGAGCCGCCGGCGGCGGGGCTCGGCTTCACCGGCATCGTTTCAAACGTCGAGTACCGCGGTTCGACCGTGAAGCTCTCGGTCAATGGCGCCGGCATCGAGGATTTCACGGTGATCGTCGACGACACCAGCTTCTTCGCCAGGCCGGTTGCCGTCGGCGACGCAGTGCCGATCGCCTGGGACGCCGAGGACGCGATCGTCCTTGGCCGTCTCGATTCCTGAAATCCAGCATAACCAACCAAAACAGGGGAACTGAACATGACCAACACCACAGACAAGAAGACTGGAATATCGCGTCGCTCGCTGCTCAAGACAGGCGCCGCCGCCGTCGGTTTTGCCGCCGGTTCCGGCGCCATATCAGGCTTTCCGACCATCTGGGCGCAATCGAACATCACGTTGCGCCAGTTCGGCACCGGCGTGTCCAACCTCAATGCCATCGCCGACAAGTGCAAGGCGGATCTCGGCATCACGCTGGAGATGACGGCAACCGATTCCGATGCCGCCGCCCAGCGCGCGGTAACGCAGCCCGACAGCTACGACATCGCCGATATCGAATACTGGATCTGCAAGAAGGTGTTTCCGACAGGCGTCCTGCAGCCGATGGATGTCACCAAGCTGAAATACTACGACGAGCTCGTGCCGCTGTTCAAAACCGGCAAGCTGACGCCGGACAGCGTCATCGCCCAGGGCACCGCGCCGCACACGGTCGGTTACGTCGAGGCGCAGGACAGCAAGGTTTTCGCCAAGGCGCCGACCAATTGGTTCACCATGGTGCCGACGATCTACAATGCCGATACGCTCGGCATCCGCCCCGACCTCGTCGGCCGTGACATCACCACCTGGGCCGACATCATGGATCCGGCCTTCAAGGGCAAGACAGCCATCCTCAACATCCCGTCGATCGGCATCATGGATGCGGCGATGATCATGGAAGCCACTGGCAACATCAAATATGCCGACAAGGGCAACATGACTAAGGAGGAGATCGACAAGACGATCGATTTCCTCATCAAGGCCAAGCAGGACGGCCAGTTCCGTGCCTTCTGGAAGTCCTTCGACGAAAGCGTCAACCTGATGGCTTCAGGCGAAGTGGTAATCCAGTCAATGTGGTCGCCGGCGGTGGCCGCGGTCCGCTCCAAGGGCATCGCGTGCCGGTTCCAGCCGCTCAAGGAAGGCTACCGGTCCTGGGGTGGCGGGCTTGGCCTGGCAGCCCATCTCTCCGGCGCCGAACTCGATGCCGCCTATGAATACATCAACTGGTACACGTCCGGCTGGGTGGGCGGCTACCTCAATCGCCAGGGCTACTACTCGGCCAACATGGTGTCGGCCAAGAAGTTCATGTCCGAGGACGAATGGGGCTACTGGATCGAAGGCAAGCCGGCAAAGGGCGAAATCCTGTCGCCGGACGGCAAGGTCATGGAAAAGGCAGGCGCCGTGCGTGACGGCGGCTCGTTCGAAGAGCGCATGGGCAAGGTCGCCTGCTGGAACTCGGTCATGGACGAGGACCGCTATATGGTAAAGCGCTGGAACGAGTTCATCGCCGCTTGATGCCCTCTGCCTTCTCCCCTTGTGGGAGAAGGTGGATTGGCGCGCAGCGCCAAGACGGTTGAGGGGTGCTGGACGGAGCACTGTTGGTGCCAAGCTGGAACACCCCTCATCCGACCGAGCTTCGCTCGGCCACCTTCTCCCACACGGGGAGAAGGGAACACCCCTCAGTCGCATCGCCGACTTGGACCGAGAGATAGATGGCAGTAGCGCTCGAACAATCCACGCACGTTACGTCTGCGAAGCCGGCCAGACCTAGGTGCTCCTTTGCCGGCGTCGCACCCTATCTCCAGGCGGCACCGCTGGCGCTGATCCTCGGTGCGTTCCTCCTGCTGCCGATCCTGATGATCGCCGTGGTCTCATTCTGGGACTACGATTTCGCGGCGATGTATCCGGATTTCCTGACCACCAACTACGCCGACACGCTCGGCTCCTGGGTCACCTGGAAAACCTATCTGAACACGCTGAAATACGCCGCCATCGTCTGGGCGCTGACGCTGTTCATCGGTTTCTGGGTTGCCTATTTCCTCGCCTTCCATATCCGGACCACGGCCATGCAGATGGTGCTGTTCCTCGTCTGCACCGTGCCGTTCCTGACCTCCAACATCATCCGCATGATCTCGTGGATTCCAGTGCTTGGCCGCAATGGCCTGGTCAACTCGACGCTGGTGCAGATGGGGCTGATCCCTAAACCGATCGAATGGCTGCTCTATTCCGAATTCGCCGTCGTGCTGGCCATGGTGCATCTCTACACGCTGTTCATGGTGACGCCGATCTTCAACACGCTGATGCGCATCGACAAGTCGCTGATCGAGGCCGCGCGCGACGCCGGCGCTTCCGGCTGGCAGATCCTGTGGAACGTGGTCATCCCGCTTGCCAAGCCCGGCATGGCGATCGGCACCATCTTCGTCGTGACGCTGGTGATGGCCGACTTTTCGACGGTGCAGGTGATGTCCGGCGGGCAGAGCGCTTCCGTCGCGTTGATGATGAAGAACCAGATGTCGCTGCTGCAATATCCGGCAGCCGCCGCCAACGCGGTCGTGCTGCTGGTGCTGGTGCTTCTGATGGTCGCGGGCATCCTGCGCATCGTCGACATTCGCAAGGAGCTGTGAGGCGATGAGCCACGACAAGCGCAGCTTCGAATTCTATGTGCTGGCGGCCTTCTTCGCGGTTTTCGTGCTGTTCCTCTACGGCCCGCTTTCGGCGATCCTGATACTGTCCTTCCAAGGCGAGAATGGCGGCCTGACATTTCCGTTGAACGGCGTTTCGCTGCACTGGTTCGCCAATCTGTTCGAGCGCCAGGCAGTCGGCGATTTCGGCGGCAGTTTCAAACGCTCGCTCGTCCTTGGCCTGATGGTGATGGTGATGACTGTTGTCGTGTCGCTGCTTGCCGGCCTTGCCTTCCGGCAGAAATTTCGCGGCGCAACTGCCTTGTTCTATCTGGCCGTCGCCAGCCTCGTCGTGCCGTCGATCATTATCAGCCTCGGCATCGGCGTCGTCTTTCAGCAGATCGGCTTCCGCCCCGCTTGGTACACCTCTGCTTTCGGCGCCCATCTGACCTGGACCTTGCCTTTCGGCGTGCTGATCATGTTTGCCGTCTTCAACCGGTTCTCGCCGGCCTATGAAGAGGCCGCGCGCGACCTCGGAGCGTCGTCGTGGCAGACCTTCGCCCATGTCGTGCTGCCGATGATCGCTCCCAGCCTGATCGGTGTCGGCCTGTTCGGCTTCACTCTGTCGTATGACGAGTTCGCCCGCACGCTGATGACCTCGGGAACCTTCAACACGCTGCCGCTCGAAATCTACGGCATGACGACGAATGTGACGACGCCGGTGCTCTATGCGCTGGGCACAGTGACAACCGTGTTTTCCTTCCTGGTGATCCTGCTGACGCTCGGCGCGATCGTCTATGTCGGCCGCCGCCGCGAGCGTGCCTGACAGTGAAGATCCTCGTCGTCAATCCAAACACCACCGCCAGCATGACCGAGACCATCGCGGCCGCCGCGCGACCGGTCGCCGGCGCAACGACCACGATCGTTGCCGTCACCTCGTCGATGGGACCTGTATCGATCGAAGGCTATTACGATGAAGCACTTGCCGTGCCCGGCCTGCTGGTCGAGATCGCCGCCGGCGAACGCTCGGGCGCGCAAGCCGCGATCATCGCCTGTTTCGACGATACCGGCCTCGATGCCGCGCGCGCCATGGCCAATATTCCGGTCATCGGCATCTGCGAGGCATCGCTCAGCACGGCCTCGTTCATCGCCCAGCGCTTTACCGTTGTCACCACGACCGGACGCTCGCGCGTGCCGGTCGAAGGGTTGGTGCAGCGCTACGGCATGGCGGGGCGCGCGCGCGTGCGTGCTGCCGACATCCCGGTTCTTGCCCTCGAAGATCCGGCGTCCGACGCGCTCCTGAAGCTGCGCAACGAGATTGCGCGCGCCATCGACGAGGATCGCGCCGAAGCGATCGTGCTCGGCTGTGCCGGCATGGCCGACTTGGCGGCCGCGCTGCAGCGGGAATTCGGGCTTCCAGTCATCGACGGCGTCGGCGCTGCGGTCAAGCAGGCCGAAGCATTGATCGCGCTTGGCCTGACGACATCCAAGCGCGGCGCCTATGCAAGCCCTCTGGCAAAGCCCTATCATGGTGCGTTGAAGTCCTTCGCGCCTGATGCCGCCGAGTAATCGCAATGCCCCGAACGATCCGAACGCTCGCACTTGAAGAAGTGCAAACCCTTGTCGATTGGGCGGCGGCGGAAGGCTGGAATCCCGGCCTCAGCGACGCCGCGCTGTTCCAGGCAGCCGACCCGCAGGGCTTCATCGGCGCCTTTGTCGACGGCGAGATGGCGGCCGGCATTTCAGCCGTTGCCTATGGCGAGGAATTCGGCTTCATCGGCCTGTATATCTGCCGGCCGGACAGGCGTGGCCAAGGCCATGGTAAGGCCGTTTGGGATGCCGGCATGGCGCGGCTCGACAACCGCACGATCGGCCTCGACGGCGTCGTCGAACAACAGGCCAACTACCGCAGCATGGGTTTTGCGCCGGCCTACCGGACGATACGGCTCATGGGGTCGTCGAATGCCCCGGCAGCCGCCGGCAGCGACATTCGCGCCGTAGGGCCGGAACTCGTGCCGGACATACTGGACTATGACCGCCGCTTCTTTCCCGGCCCGAGGCGATCCTTCCTGGAGCACTGGCTGCGCCCGCCGCATATGGCCCATGCGATCGTCAAGCACGGCGCCATTGCAGGATATGGCGTCGCGCGCCAATGCCGGGACGGCTGCAAGATCGGCCCGCTCTTTGCCGACAGCCTGGATGCAGCGAGCCGTCTCTTCGCCGCACTCGCGTACATGTCCGGTCCCGGAAACGTCCATCTCGACGTGCCCGAGACCAGCGGGCAATTTGCAGATTTGCTGTCGTCCGCCGGCCTTCAACCCGGCTTCGAGACAGCTCGGATGTACAAGGGAAGGGCGCCGCAGCTCATGCAGTCCGGGGTTTTTGCGATAACGACGTTGGAGCTTGGCTGAAACGGTGCAAGCCGGCGTCTAGCGCGCAAGTCGGGCAACACGAATACGCGATCTATTTTTCCTGAACTGAGATGCCGGAATCGTCGATACGAAGTTCCACGCCTTTCGGCTTAGTCTCCTCGCGATAGACGTAAATGCCCAAGGCAATGACGGCGACGACCAAAGCGCCGATGATGAGATAAAGATAGTTCTGCTTCATCCGCTGTCGTTAACAACATGATGTGGGCGAGTCTAGCAGTTCGGGTATCAGGACGACGGACGGACACGCACGTCGATCAGCCATCCAGCCGGTCGCGCAGCATGCTCCAGGGGAGCACCATGTTTGGTGCATGCCGCATCAGGCTGTGGAACGGGATCGGCGACGACGGTCCAAACGGCAGCGGCAAATCCTGAGGCTTTGTTCCATCAGCCCAGTCGGCAAGCACCTTGCCCATGGCAGTCGTCATGGCGATGCCGCGCCCATTGCAGGCAAAGCCCGCAACCAGGCCGGGGCCGAGATCGACGAGGTGCGGCAGGAAGTCGGGCTCGACTGCAGCCATGCCCGACCAGCTGTAGTCGATCGGCGGCATTCCCGGGAGATCGAGATGCCTGGCAAGCCGTCGCCAGATCGCCCGCGGCACCCGCGTGTCGGCACCGGGGCCAAAAACATGCATGCCGCCGGTTATCAGCCTGTTTTCGCCATCGAAGCGGAAGGTGAAAAGATTGCGCCTGGTGTCGCCGACGCTTTGCCCGCCCGGAAGCAACCGGGTGCGGTATTCGCGCGGCAGCGGCGCCGTCGCGATCTGGAAGATCTTCAGTGGGAAGTAGGTTCGCTGGAGCGTGCGCTCGAGCTGTCCGCCATAGGCGTTGGTGGCGACCAGCACTTTTTCGGCACGGACCGAACCGGCGGCCGTCTTCAGAGCCCAGCCACCCCCTGTCCGGTCGATCGATTTAACCCGTGTATGTTCGAAGATGCGCGCACCGGCCTTTTCCGCCGCGTCGGCGAGCCCGCGCGCATATTCGACCGGATTGAGGATACCGCCCGACCTGTCCATCCAGCCGCCGAGATAGCCGCGAACGCCGGTCAACTCCTCGACCGCCTGCCTGCCCAGCGCATCAGTCGGTCTTCCGCGTCGTGCCCATTGTTCGGCGCGCGATCTGGTCTTTTCCAAAGCGGCCTGCGAATGGGCGGGTTGTATCCAGCCGCTCTGGACGGCATCGCATTCGATGCCGTGCCGCCTGATCAGGTCGAAGACGAGGTCGGCGCCGCCGGCGGCGAAATCGACAAGGCGTTCGCCGCGTTCCGGTCCGAGCTGGGCAATGATATCGTCCGGGTCCCGCTTGGCAAAATTCGGCACGACGAAGCCGGCGTTCCTGCCGGTCGCGCCCCAGGCGATGATTTCCGCCTCGAGGACGGCAACCGAGATGCCTTTTTCGGCGGTGTGCAGCGCGGTTGAAAGGCCCGAAAATCCGCCGCCGACAATCGCCAGATCGACATCGAGTGCACCTTCGAGAGCGGGCCGGTCGCGGCGGTTGCGGCCGACCGCATGCCATAGCGACAGGCCGCGTGGCATGGCAACGTTGCTCATGACCGTGCAGCGCTCTCGTCCGGAGCCGCTTTCGCGCCCTTGCCGAAGCTTGCGCGTCGCGGCCTGTCGCCGAACAGGCCGTTCGGCCTGACCAGAAGGATGACGCACAGCATCACGCCGATGGCGACGATCTGCAGCGAGGCGGCGCGGGCCTGCTGTTCGGGCGAGAACAACACACTCGTCAAGGCTCCTGATCCGGCCCAGATCGCCCAGACCAGGATACTGCCGATGACGGCGCCGATGTTGCTGCCCGAGCCACCGACGATCAGCATCACCCAGACCTGGAAAGTCAGCGCCGGCAAATAATTGTCCGGGGCGATGAAGCCGGTGAAATGCGCCTGCAGCGCACCGGCCAGCGCCATGAAGGCGCCGCCGACGGCAAAGGCCTGGACGCGGTAGAAACGCGCGCTTTTTCCCAGCGATATCGCGGCCCGCTCATCCTCGCGCAGCGCCTTCAACACGCGCCCCCACGGGCTGCGCGACAGATGCTCCAGCGCGAGATAGACGATTAGCGTCACCACCGAGACGACGGCAAGATTCGACAGGTTGAACAGCAATGGGGTTTCGGCAAGGCCGCCGAACGGACGCGGAATGAAGCCTATGCCGAATGGCCCGCCGGTCAGTTTCTGGGCGTTGAGCGCCACCAATTGCACGACGACCGCGACGCCGAAGGTGGTGATCGCCAGATAGTCCGATCTCAGGCGCAGCGTGGCAATGCCGGTGATGGCGGCGGCGACACCGCCCACCAGCATGGCGCCGAGCCAGCCGACAAGGATCGGCAGATCGAAGCCGCCGAGCCGCGCGGCATCGTCGGGCGTGGTCAGCAGTGCCGAGGTGTAGGCGCCGATGGCAACGAAGCCGGCGACCCCGACATTGAAAAGCCCGGTCAGCCCCCATTGCAAATTGAGCCCGAGCGTGACGAGCGAAAAAATCAGCGCGGTGGTCAGGAAGAAAGCGCCGTAGCCGAGCAGATCCATCAGCGTTCCCCCACTCCGAAAAGGCCGATGGGCCGCACGAACAGCACCGCCATCAGGATGATGAAGGAGATGGCCGCCCGCCATTCGGCGCCGATCAATTGCACCGCGCCGGCTTCGGCCAAACCGATGATCAAGCCGCCGAGAACGGCGCCGGGCACACTGCCGATGCCGCCGAGGATGGCGGCCGCGAACATCGGCAGCAGCATCTCGAAACCCATGAACGGGCGGATCTGAATGAGAATGCCGATCATGACGCCGGCGACACAGGCCAGCCCCCCGCCGATGATCCAGGTGACGCGCACGACCCTGGCGACGTCGATACCGACAATGCGGGCAAGTGCCGCGTTCTGGCTCAACGCCTGCATCGAGCGGCCGGTCTGGGTGCGGGTCATCAAAAGATGCACGCCGAGCACCAGAATGGCGGTCAGCAGCAGCAGCGCGATTTGGTCCGGGGTGATGCGAATGCCGAAGCCTATCGGCATGGCGATCTGGATCGCCCGGCTGAAGTAGGTCGGACGCGAGGTGAAGATGAATTCGAGCAGGCTTCTCAGCGCCATCGAGGCGCCGAAGCTCGCCATCACCACGATGATCGCCTGGCCCTTGGCGCGCAGCCGCGCGAACAGCACCATGTCGAGCGCCAGCGCCAGCAGGCCGGTCACCGCCATGCCTATGATGAGCGCGGCGATCAGCGGCCAGCCGAAGGAGAGGGGAGCGATCGGCGCGATCTTGCCGAACATCGCGCCGACAGCGCCAACGACGGCGAGCGTCGCATAGGCGCCCCAGGCCATGAAGTCGCCGTGGGCGAAGTTCGAGAAGCGCAGGATCGAATAGGTGAGCGTCACGCCGATGGCGCCGAGGCCGATCATCGAACCCGCCAGCAGCCCGTCGACGACGAATTGCAGGTTCATGCCGCGCCTCCTTTCCCAAGGTCGGGGCGGCGCTGGCCAAGATAGAGCTCGGCGACGACAGGATCGTTCCAGAGCTCGGAGGCGATGCCCTGGTGCCGGTCCTTGCCCTCGACCAGCACGTAGGCGCGATCGCCGATCGCAAGCGCTGCCTTGGCGTTCTGTTCGACCAGCAGAATGGTGACGCCGGATTTGCGGATACCGGCCAGCATCTCGAACACCATCGCCACGAATTTCGGCGACAGGCCGGCCGACGGTTCGTCGAGCACCAGCACCTTGGGATGGACGATCAACGCCCGGGCGACGGCCAGCATCTGCCGCTGTCCGCCCGAGAGATTGCTCGCAGCCGTTCTGCGCTGACGGGCGAGATCGGGAAAGGCCGCATACATTTCCTCGATGCGGGCGGGGACCTCGCGCGGCCTCAGGATGCCGCAGGCGACCCTGAGATTGTCCTCGACCGACATCAGCGGGAAGATGTTTTCGGTCTGTGGCACGAAGGCAAGGCCTAGGCGGACCATGGTGTGGGCGGGTGCCGCCGTGATGTCCCTGCCGTCCAGCAGCACGGTGCCGCCGGTGATCGGGACAAGGCCGGCGATGGCCTTGATAAGGCTCGACTTGCCGGCGCCGTTGGGACCGAGAACGACGACGATCTCGCCCTGGTCGACGGTGATCGAAGCGCCGCGCACGATCGGCACGCCGGGCTCATAGCCGGCTTCGAGACCGCGGACGTCGAGTACCGTTTGGCTCATGCAGCGCCTCCGAGATAGGCCTCGATGACGCGCGGGTCGCGCGCAACCTCGTCCGGAGTGCCCTCGCACAGCAGCTGGCCGCTTGCCATGACCAGCACCCGGTGGCAGAGCCGCGTCACCATGTCGATATTGTGCTCGATCAGCAGGAAGGTGATGCCGCTTCTGTTAATATCGCGGATGCGGTCGATGATGACTTCAAGAAGCGTCGCATTGACGCCGGCCGCAGGTTCGTCGAGCAGGATGATTGCCGGATCGGCCATCATGACGCGGGCCAGCTCGAGCAGCTTGCGCTGGCCGCCCGAAAGCACGCGCGCCGGCTCGTGCGCCAGGCGGGCGAGCGTGACGAGCTCAAGCAATTCGATGGCTCTCGTCTCGGCCGCCCGCTCTTCGGTGGCGACCCGCCGCGGCGTCAGGAAATTGGCGAGCAGTCTTTCTCCGGCCTGCCCCTGCGCGGCCAGCATGACGTTTTCGATCAGTGTCAGATTGGGCAAGGGCCGGGGGATCTGGAACGTGCGGCCAAGGCCGCGGCCGATGCGGCGATGGGCAGCTTCCCCCGACACCGATACGCCGTTGAGAAGGATTTCGCCGCTGGTCGGCAGGATGCTGCCGGCCAGCAGGTCGAACATCGTCGTCTTGCCGGCGCCGTTCGGGCCGATAAGGCCGAGTATTTCGCCTGGCTGGACGTCAAACGAGACATTGTTGACCGCGACAAGGCCGCCGAAGCGTCTGACGACGTTCCTGGCCGTCAGAACCGGCGTGCGGATCTCCTCCTGCCGTTCTGTCGTGTCGCCCATCAATCCCTCTGGCCGAAAGCGATCTTCGCCGCCTATGATTTGTGATCACACTTGCTTTGATCACGCTATTCGGCTTTAATTTCTTCCGCAAGCCGAAAACGGGCCGAATGGCCACCGGGAACGCCATGCAGAAGGCCGCCATCGAACGGAATAACGAAACGATCGCAGCCCAGCTTACGCCGGTCGGCCGCGAAACCGTGCAGGATCGCGTCTATTCGGAGCTGCGCCGTGCCTTGATCGGCGGCCTTTTTGAGCCGAGTCAGGTGCTGACCATCCGTGGCCTCGCCGACGCGCTGATCACCAGTACCATGCCGGTGCGTGAGGCGCTCGGGCGGTTGATCACCGAGAAGGCGCTGGAGGCGCTTCCCAACCGCTCGGTGCGCGTGCCGCCTATCACGCTGGAGCGTATCGACGACCTCTTGCGCGCCCGCTCCCTCATAGAGGGCGAAGCGATAGCACTTGCCGCTACACGCATGAATTCGCGCCAGATAGCCACGGTCGAAGCCATGCTGGGCCAATGGGACGAGATGCGGGCGCTGAAGCACAAGAAGGATATCGACCGCGAGGCGACGCTCAACCAGAGCTTCCACTTCGAGATCTACCGATGCTGTGGCTCCGCCGTGCTGATCCCGATGATCGAGAGCCTGTGGCTGCAATCCGGGCCGTGCATTCGCGTGGCCATTTACGCATTTTCCGATGCCGGTGAAGTCGATACCGCCCACTACCATCGTAGTATCGTCGCAGCGCTTTCCAGGCAGGATGCCCAGGCAGCGCGCGAGGCGCTGGTGGCGGACATCAGCCGGCCCTTCGCCTTCCTGCGCGACAAGCTCCAATCCGCAAGCAAAGAAGGATTGAGGGCATGACGACGCCTGGCATCAGGATCACCGAGCCACGCTCGAAGCTTTCCGTGACCGCGCTGCTGTTGCCTGAAAAGGCGCCCGACAACGCCGCCTTCCTGCTGGCCTGTCTCGAGCAGCCGCGCGTCGTTGCCGGCATCCATGCGATGTGGACCGGGCCGGAAATCTCCTGCCCGGTTCCATCAGCCGAACTTGAGGGCCAAACCTATGCCAGGCCCTTGCCGGCGGAGAACGCAACGCTAACGCCGCAGCCGGGTGACATCGTGTTGTCCTACGTGCCGCCGCGCATGTGGGGCGGCAACCCGAATGCCATCTTCGACATCGGCTTGTTTTATGGACCGGGCGCGCGCTTGCTGTTCCCGATCGGCTGGCTTGCCGGAAGCGTCGTCGCGCAGGTGCGTCCCGAAGAGCGCGATCAATTCGCTGCCGCCTGTGGCGCGATCCGCCGCAACGGCGCCTGTGACATCACCTTCACCCGGGTGGAGATCTGAATGGCCGACGACAGTTTCGAACTCTTCGACCTTCGCGTCGAGGCGGTCGTCCCCGAGGGCAAGCCGATCTATTGCGGTGCCAAGGCCGGCGACTATTTCGAGTTGAAGGGCGAGATGCTGTCGATGCCGACGGGGCAGGGCTTCTCGATCTATTCCATTGCGGCAGTGTTGCCGCTTCTGGCCGCAAAGCAACGCCCGACCCACAGGAACGACTGGATGACTTCGGATGCCGAGATCGCCTGTCCAGATCCCAATTGCGCCAGCCGGCTCAGGATCGTCAGGACCGGCAAGCGGCGGTTCAGTCATTCAGAAACCACGGCTGTGCCGCTGCCCAAGGAGACTGACCAGAGATGACGGCCAAGGCGTTCGAGCTCAGCCCCGGCTACACGATCTCGCGCGTCATTCGTGGCGGCTGGCAGCTTGCCGGCGGGCACGGCGCGATCGACCGCCAACAGGCGGTAACCGACCTGATCGCCACGTTCGACGCCGGCATCGGGACCTATGACTGTGCCGACATCTATACCGGCGTCGAGGAACTGATCGGTGCCGCGCGCCTGCGGCTTGCCAATGAGCGCGGCCTCGACGCCGCCGCCAAGATGAAGGTGCACACCAAGCTGGTGCCTGACCTCGAAAGGCTTTCCAGCATCAGCCGCGACTACATCAGCAGCATCGTCGACCAGTCGCTGCGGCGGCTGAAGACCGAGCGGCTCGATCTCGTTCAGTTCCATTGGTGGGACTATGCGCTGCCGGGCTACGTCGATGCGATGGGCTGGCTCAACGACCTGCGTCTCCGAGGCAAGGTGCGCAACATCGGCACCACCAATTTCGACACGCCGCGGCTGGCCGAGATCCTGGCCGCCGGCGTGCCGCTGGTCAGCCAACAGCTGCAATACTCGGTACTCGACCAGCGGCCGGCCAACAGCCTTGCGGCGCTCGCCAGCCAGCACGGCGTCAGTTTCCTCTGCTACGGTTCGGTGGCGGGCGGCTTCCTCAGCGAAAAATGGCTAGGCGTTGCCGAGCCACAAACGCCACTCGAAAACCGGTCGCTGGTCAAATACAAGCTGATCATCGACGACTTTGGCGGTTGGGAGCTTTTCCAGGAGTTGCTTCGCACACTGAAGGCCGTCGCCGACCACCACGGCGTCGACATCGCCACCATCGCCAGCGCCTGGGTGCTGGAGCAGCCGCAAGTGGCGGCCGTCATCGTCGGCGCCCGCAACCAGGCGCACGCCCTTGCCAATGCCAGAATCATGGACATCGCGCTCGATGCCGACGACCGGGCGAGGATCGCTGCCGTGATCGCGCAAAGCCGTGGGCCGCTGGGCGACGTCTACACATTGGAACGCGACCGTCACGGCCGCCACGGCTCGATCATGCATTACAATTTGAATGCAGGCAGGAAATGAGCGCGGCCATGGACGAGAAGCCCTCCTTGCTTTCCCGCGCCAGTGCCGAAGTGGTCGATCTCCACCGCTTCTTCGTCGACTGGTTCAATGCGGCGAGTGCGGACAATGCAGATTTCAGCCGCTTCGAACGCGTCATGGGCGAAGGCTTCTGCATGGTTGCGCCGGACGGTCAGGCCCTCGATCGTGACGCGGTGCTCGACCATGTCAGGGCAAGCCGCGCCACCTCTGATGGCGATTTCAGTATCTCGATCGAGGATATCCGGGCCGGCTGGCAGTCAGACGACACGATCGTCGTCTGTTACATCGAAGCACAGCAGCGCGGGGGCAAGCACAGCCGCCGCCGCTCGAGTGCGGTCTTCACCACCAGCTCATCGGCGCCCAACGGCGTCGAATGGCGACATCTGCATGAAACCTGGCTGCAGATGCCGGAAGACTGAACAGGCTCAAGGCGTCAATGAGAGTCGTGTAACGAAAGGGGAACAACAATGAAAAAGACCATACTTCAGATCACCACTGCGCTGGCTCTGGTGACAGCGGCCGGTGCAGCGCAGGCCGCGGATTGCAAGATCACGGTCGGCCTCGTCATGGAACTGACCGGTCCCGCCGGCGAATACGGCCAGGCCGGCGCAAAATCGGTCGAAATGGCCTTCCGCGATATCAACGAGGCGGGCGGCGTGCGCGGCTGCGACCTAGCAACCGACACCCGCGACAGCCAGAGCCAAGGCAACATCGCGGTCGACGCCGCGACACAACTCGTGCAGGTCAAGAAGGTGCCGGTGATCATCGGCGGCATCATTTCCTCGGTGTCGATCCCGATCCTGACCTCGGTCACCGCTCCGGCCAAGATCGTCCAGGTGTCGCCTGCTTCCTCGTCGCCGACGCTGACGGCGCTTGGGCGCGACGGCAAGACCAACGGCATCTTCTTCCGCACCATCACATCTGATGCGCTGCAGGGCGTCGCTGCCGCCAAATACGCCATCGACAAGGGTTTCAAGAAGCTGTCGGTCATCCACGTCAACAACGACTTCGGCGTTAACATGGTGGCGGAATTCTCACGCGCCTATAAGGCGCTCGGCGGCACCATCGTCTCCGACACGCCCTACAATGAAAAGCAGTCGAGCTATGCCTCGGAAGTGACCGCGGCGATGGCCGGCGAACCGGACGGGCTTTATCTCGTCAGCACGCCTGTCGACGGCGCGACCATCGCCCGCACCTGGATTTCGCAGGGCGGTGTCCAGAAGTTCCTGCTCAATGACGGCATGAACAGCCCGGACTTCATCGAATCCGTTGGCGCGGATTACCTGAAGGATGCGTACGGCACTTCCTCCGGCACCAGCCCGACCGCATCGACCGAGTATTTCACCAAAAACTACAAGGAATTTTCGGGCATCGAACCCTCGAACCCGGCGGCCGATCGATCCTATGATGCCGGCGCCATCGTCGGCTTGGCCATCGCCATTGCCGGCTCTGAGGATCCGGCCAAGATCAAGGACGCGATGTACAAGGCGGTCGACCCGGCCGGCACGCCGATCTATGCCGGCAAGGACGAGTTCGCCAAGGCGCTCGGCCTGATCAAGGAGGGCAAGCCGATCCGCTACGAAGGCGTCATCGGTCCGGTCGCCTTCGATAAGTATGGCGACATCACCGGCCCGTTCCGGCTCTGGAAGATCGTCGACGGCAAGGTGACGACCGACGGCGAAATGACGACGGATGACGTCAACGCCTTGCAGGCGAAACTTCAGTAAGCGCCTATGCCCCGTCCGGCATCGATCCCATTTCATTGAGGTCGATGCCGGACACTTGCAGGTCCTGCTGCCGGTTAGGCCGGCCCGGAAACGACCACCGCACCAGCGGCCGGCATGATCCAGGGGCAGGCATAGTAATCGGTGACGCGATTTATGATCCCGCCAGCGGCTTCGATCCGAACCGGATGGGCCGGCTTCCAACCGTCTTCGCCATGGTGAAGCACGAGCAGCACCGCCTCGCTATCGATTATGCCAATCGCCATTTTCCAGGTCGTCGAGGCTCTTTCGTATTCAACGAAGTAAGGTGATTCCGATAGCCTTCCCTTGAAGCAATCCGCGACTTGCAATTGGGCATCCGCGCTGGTCAGCGCCCGTACCCCGTCCCAGTCGCGGCGATTGAACAGTTCGACATAGCGGCTGAGCAATTCCAGAAGTTCCGGATCGCGCTGGGGCTCCGAACGGACGATTGGCTCGCCTGACAAGGCGGCCAATTTGGAGCGGCCACGGCTCAACGCGGCCTTGACGCCACCCACGGTCGAGCCGACGAGATCGGCGATCTCTTCCAGCGAATAGTCGAAGACATCCTTGAGCAGGACGCAGGCGCGTTCCTTGGGCGGCAGGTGGATAACCAGCCGTTCGATCGCGCGATCCGCGCCGTTGCCCACCGGCTCGACCGGCAGGATGATCTCGTCTTCGACGAAATTGGCCTCCGCATGCTGACGCACCTGCCGGCTTCGCAGGAAATCGATGCAGCGATTATGTGCAATGCGAAACAGCCAGGGGCGAAGAGCACTCGCATCGTCCAGCTTCTCGATCTTCCGATAGGCCTCGAACAGCGCCTCTTGCATCACGTCTTCGGCGTCGAGCGTCGAACCGGTCATGCGTGCACAGTAGCGATGCAGCCGCCCACGCAAATGCGCGACTGTCTCCAGGAAGCCGGCGTAGCGGACGTCGAAAAGCCCGGTCGGGTCAAGTCTTGGCTGCATCTTCATGGGCATTCAATTCGGCGGCGGATCACAGCGGGACATAGGTCAGCGTAATGACGCCGTTCTTGAAACGGTGCGTATCTATAAGCTCCAGCTTGACCAGGGATGGGTCGACATCCTGGAAAGCGCGTTTGCCATGCCCGACGCGGGTCGGCACGATCGAGAGTTGATACTCGTCGACAAGCCTGTTGGCGAGCAGCGTCTGGTCGAGATTGCTCACTCCATACTTCAGTATGTTGCCGCCGGCCTGTTGCTTGATCCTGGCAATTTCGGCAGCGACGTCGCCTTCGATCAGCGATGCGTTCCAGCTCACCTCCTTGAGGCTGCGCGACGCAACGAGCTTCTTCAGTCCGTTCATGCGGTCCATGTACTTGCTGCCTTTGACCTGCGGCCAGCGCGCCGAAAACATTTCATAGGTGATGCGGCCGAGCAGGAAAAAATCGGCCTCGCCGGCCTTTTCATAGGAGTGCTCCTTCATCTCCTCGTCGAAGAAGGGCGAGGCCCATTCCATTGGCGCTTCGATGACGCCGTCCAGCGAAATGAAGCTGCCCACGATCAATTTTCTCATCGCATATCTCCGGTTGCGCACAGGCGTCCCGTGAGACCCAAGAACCGGCCAAAACGAACCGGCCCGATGGATGACCACAGGATGCAGTGCCTAAGACGTTCCCGGTTCGACTTTGGATACGCTTGAGGATCGTTTGAGTTAATAGAGCGGCATGGCCATGTGCTGGGGCGTCGGCCACTCCGTCGTAATCCCCGGCTGCACTGGCCGCTCCAGGTAGGTCGATAGCACCACGTAACTTCGCGTCGAGGTGACGCCGGGTGTTTCGTAGAGGCGCGATAGCAGGCCTTCGAGCGCCCGCGTGTCCTCGGTGCGGACCTTGATCAACATGCATGTGTCGCCGGCCACCGAATGGATCTCCTCGACTTCGGGATGTTCGGAAATCGCCATCAGCTCCGGCGTTTTGCCCCACCCCTTGGTGTCGATATGGACGAAGGCAAGCAGCGGCTTGTGCACCGCTTTTGGATCGATGATGATCGCGGTGTTGCGGATGGCGCCGCTCCGCCGCAGGCGCTTGACGCGTTCATGGACTGCCGGCGGCGAAAGGCCGACGCGGTCGCCGAGCTCGGCATAGCTGATCGTCGCGTCGTCGACCAGGACGCCTAATATTTTTCGGTCGATTGCATCGATATCGCGGGCGGCAGGCCTGTTCTGCGGAATGCCATCTGTTTCTTCATCCATATCGAAATTCCTTATTGATGCAGAATTTAATACGGCCATTATTGCTGTATGTCGAACAGTGATCAAGTCGCCACATTCGCAGCGGCCCCCAAGCCGCCAATCCCGGCACTCGCTTACCTGCTGACCGGGTGCATTGCCGTGATCGGCTCGAATTCGCTGGTGCTCGGTCCGATCGCACCGGCGGTGGCCGCGTCGTTCGGCACAAGCGTGCCGGCGGTCATGATAGCGTCCGCCGCGTTCGGGCTCGGTACGTCGGCGAGCGCCTTGTTCCTGGCGCGCTATATCGACCGGCTCGGCGCCCGCCGCATGCTGCAAGGGGCGTTGCTGCTGCTGGCGATAGCGCTCGTCGCCAGCGCCGCTGCGCCGACAGTGACGGCGCTGGTCGCGGCCCAGCTTCTCGCCGGCACCGCAGCAGGTGTCGCCATGCCGGCGATCTACGCCAGCTCCGCCGCGATTGCGCCGCCCGGACGCGAAAGCGGCACCATAGGCATCGTGCTGACCGGCTGGACGCTGAGCATGGTCGCCGGCGTTTCGCTGTCGGCCGTACTTGCCGACCTGGTGCATTGGCGCGCCGTGTTCGCGGCGGTCGCGGTGCTGGCAGCACTCGCATTGGCCAGCCTGTCGCTGACGTCGCTGAACGATGTCAGGAAGAGCGGTCCGGCACCGACGCCGCTGGGTGCGCTGGCCGTTCCGGGCATAGTGCCGCTTCTGGTCGCCTGCGCCGCCTTCATGACGGCGTTTTATGGCGTCTATGGCTATCTCGGCGATCACCTTCACAACGGCCTGGGACGACCGGTCAGTGCCAACGGGCTGGCCGCGCTCGCCTATGGCGCCGGCTTTGGCACGGCGGCACTTCTTGACGGCGGCATCGATCGCCTGGGTGCGCGGCGGGTCATGCCGTTTGCCTACCTGCTCGTCGCGCTCGTCTATGTCGCGATTGCTGCGGCAAGTGGCAGCTTCGGCCTGACCATAGCGATGATAGCCGTCTGGGGCCTTGCCAATCATTTCGGGCTGAACGTCCTGGTGATGCGCCTCTCGGCGCTCGATCCTGCGCGGCGCGGCACGATCATGGGTTTGAACAGCGCG
The DNA here is from genome assembly GCF_040317695.1 of Mesorhizobium sp. M1403. Classification (NCBI taxonomy): domain Bacteria; kingdom Pseudomonadati; phylum Pseudomonadota; class Alphaproteobacteria; order Hyphomicrobiales; family Phyllobacteriaceae; genus Mesorhizobium; species Mesorhizobium sp. M1403. Next base: position 174,139 of record NZ_JAMYKY010000006.1, read on the forward strand.
GTGACCTATCTCGCCGTTTTCGTCGGCACCACGGCGTTCGGACCGCTTTATTCCACGTTCGGTTTTGCGGCGTCGGCGGTGGTTGCAGCCTTGCTCATGCTGATCGCTGCTGCGGCAGCGGCGTGGCGTTCACCGAAGCTATAGCGCAGCAAGGCTTGCGTCTCGGTCCGGTCCTTCGATAGATGCTCGTTGGATGGACAATACAACGCTTGAGACAACCGCCAATCCCTTGCCGCAGGAACTCGCTTTTCTCGGGGAGCGGCTTACGGCGTTCAACGACAGTGATGTCGGCGCCTCCGGCAAGAAGACATTGGCCGTGTTCGTGCGCGATGAGCACGGCGCGATTGTCGCCGGCATCTCGGGATACACCGCCTGGGGCTGGCTCTATGTGCAATGGCTCTGGGTCGATGAAAAGCTGCGCGGCCAGCGCATGGCCGGCCGGATGCTCGAGGCAGCCGAGAGGGAGGCGATGGCGCGCGGCTGTCACGGCGCCTGGATCGACACGTTCAATCCCAAGGCCGCCAAGGCCTATGAGCGCCAAGGTTATCGACCGTTCGGTGCGCTCGCCGACTTTCCCATTGGCCGAAGCCGTATCTTCCTGCAGAAGAAATTGGTGGCTTAACTAGCCGGCAAGGCGTCCGCCGCACATCGGCTGTGGCACGCCGGTCGTGCTGGGGAAGCTGATCGGCAAGCCCCTAAGCACGCGCACAGCCAGGAAGGCAAAACACTCCGCCTCCACCGCGTCGCCCTTCCAGCCAAGCGCCTCCGCCGGCACGGCTTCGACGCCGGCGCGGCTGGCAAGCATGGCCATGATCGTTGGGTTGTGGCGACCGCCACCGCTGACCACCAGCCGCTTCGGCCGGCGCGGCAGAAGATCGAGCGCCTTGCCGACCGCGGCCGCGGTGAAGGCCGTCAGCAGGGCAGCGCCATCCTCGGCATTCATCCCGTCCGCCATCGAGGCGCCGAAATCGAAACGGTCCAGCGATTTCGGGTATGGCTTGGTCAAGTACGGGTGCTGCAGGAGCTTGGCCAACCGTGCCTCATCGACCGTCCCGACGCGAGCCAGCGCGCCGTCGCGGTCCATTTCGCCAAGCCCCTTCGACTTGATGAAGTCGTTCAGCGGCGCGTTGGCGGGTCCGGTATCGAAAGCGATGACATTGTCCTTGCCGTCCCACCAGGTGATGTTGGCGACGCCGCCGAGATTGAGCACCGCCGTGTCGCCGCTGGCGTCGGCTTCGCGCAGCAGCGCGGCGTGATAGGCCGCCGACAGCGGCGCGCCCTGGCCGCCGGCGCGCATGTCGGCCGAGCGGAAGTCATAGGCGACCTTGGTGCCCAGGATGGCATGCATCAGCTCGCCATCGCCGAGCTGGCGACTCTGGCCCAGTCGGCCTACTTGCGGGGCACGGTGCAGCACGGTCTGGCCATGAAAGCCGACGACGCCGATGTCGGCCATGGTCAGGCCGTGGCTTTCGACAAGATCCTTGACCGCCGCAGACTGGGCGCGCGTCAGCGCCTCCTCTGCCTCGTGGAAGATTGCCGGTTCCGGCCCGGTGAAATTCCAGTTCCTTGCCTGCCTAAGCGTCTCTTCCAGCAAGGTCCGGATCGACTGCGGGTAGGGGGCCAGCGTGTAGGTGCCGAAATCCGCGATCCGCTCGCCGTCGGTCTTGATCAGCGCGACGTCGATATTGCCGTCCAGCACGGTGCCGGTCATCAAGCCGACGGCCCACATTGGTTCGCCATTTTTCATGATTGTCAGGCTCCGTTGACGAGATCGCCGACCGCTTGGCGAAGCGCTGCGATCCCGCTGTTGAAATGACGTGTCGGATGGATCCGGTTGGTGAGCAAGGTCCACGCTCTGCTTTTGTCGAAGTCGACCCAAAGCCCGGTGCCGGTGAAGCCGGTATGCCCGATGGTTTCGGGGCTGCACAGCCGGCCGCCGGACCAGCCTTCGTAGGGTCGCTCCCAGCCATGGGTGCGGGTTGCCGACAAGGGCGTGCGCATCAGCGCTATCGAGCGCTGCGACGCGCCGGTCCCGTCCAGCAGCCCTCGCGCAAAGTCGAGGACCGAAGCTGCCGTTCCGAACAGCCCGGCGTGACCGGCCCCTTGCAATGCCGAGCAATTGTCGTCGTGGACCTCGCCTGACAGCACGCGATGGCGCCATGTGCAATCTTCTGTGGCCGCCGCTTGACCCGGTTCGGCGGAGAACGCGAAGCCCGGACCGGGATCCATGTCGCGAATGGTCTTGCCGGACAGGCGCTCCAGGACCAAGCCGAGCAGAATGAAGTTGATATCGGAATAGACCGGCTCCCCGACCTGCCACTCGCGCTGCAAGACAAAGGCGCGCAACAGCTCGGGGTCACGCCCATAGGTGTAGATCGGCGCGACGGCGGGAAACGGTGTCTGATGGCCGAGGCACTGGCGAAACGTCACCGTCCGCTCCCAGGCCTTTTCGTCATATTGGCGAAGATCGGTCAGGACCGAAATCAGCGGCGCGTCGAGGTCGATGACGCCTTCTTCCGCCAGTGCCAATATACGCGGCGTGCTGAAGATGATTTTTGTCAGGGATGCCAGATCGAACCAGGTTTCGGCATGCATCGGCCGCACCTTCGGCACCCGCTGGGCCGAGCCGATTGCCCGGACGACGCGTTGGCCGTCCCGGTCGACCATGCCGAGCACGCCGCCGGGAATGCGCGACGCAGCCACCGCCGCTTCGAGTGGGGCAAACGCCCGGTCGAAAAGATCATGGTCGATCAATTGCGGCCTCCGTCTGAAAAGCAGCGATCCGTCCCACTCCCTCTGGCCTTGCATCCGTCTGGGCGACAATCATCACACTTCCACCCGTACTCTATGATCCGGCCCGAACTGCTGCCATTTGGCCGGGCCCGGCTCAAATCCCAGCGGACGCACGAGCGAGGGAACCTGGCGCGTGTCCAGCTCGAAACGTTCATGCCGCCGGTCTATGGTGGGAACGGCCGCGATAAGCTGTTTGGTATAGGAGTGCTTCGGCTCCGAGAGCACCAATCTGGCATCGCCGATCTCGACGATCTGGCCGGCATAGATGACCGCGATGCGATGGGCGATCCGCTCGACCACAGCCATGTCATGCGAGATGAACAGATAGGCCAGCCCGAATTCACTCTGCAGCTCGATCAAAAGCTCCAGCACTCTGGCCTGCACCGATACGTCGAGCGCCGAAACCGCTTCGTCGAGGACGACAACGGAGGGATTGAGCATCAGCGCACGGGCAATGCACAGCCGTTGGCGTTGGCCGCCGGAGAATTCGTGCGGATAACGCTGCAGGCTGTTTTCCGGCAGGCCGACGCGGTTCAGCAGCGCGGCCATTTTCGCTCGCGTCTCAGCAGTTATCCGCCCGCCCGTGGCGATCACCGGTTCCGCAAGAATGCTTTCGATGGCGAGCCTGGGATTAAGCGAGCCATAGGGATTCTGGAACACCATCTGCACGGGAAGGGCGCTCTGCCCGGCGGCGGCCTTGCGCGTGCTGGCCAAGATTGTGCCGCGCGTCGAGCGCACCAGCCCCAGAATCGCACGGGCGGCGGTGGATTTTCCGGAACCGCTCTCGCCGACGACGGCCAATGTTTCGCCCGGCATCAAGTCGAAATCCACACCGTCCACCGCATGCACGGCACCGCTGGCGCGGCTGAAAAAGCCACCCTTGACGGGAAATCGCACCACGAGGCCATCGACCTTCAGCGCCGGCTCGGTAGCTTTTTGCTTTTCGCGTTGCATGTCTTTGCGTGTCGCACTGCCGCCGGCGAAATGCGGCACCGCATGAAGCAGATGCCGCGTATAGGGATGCTGCGGATCGTCCAATATCTGGTTCAGCGCGCCTTGCTCGACAGCTTCTCCGCTTTGCATCACCATCACCTTGTCGGCGATACCTGCAACCAAGCCGATATCGTGGGTGATGAAGATCATCGACATCCCGGTTTCCTGCTTCAACTCGGCGAGCAACGCCATGATCTGCGCCTGCACCGTAACATCCAGCGCCGTCGTTGGCTCGTCGGCAATGAGCAGGCGCGGGTTGCAGGCGAGCGCCATGGCGATCATCACCCGCTGCAGCATGCCGCCCGAAAGCTGGTTGGGCGTGTATTTCAGCCGCCGTGCTGCGTCGGGAATGCGCACACGGTCGAGCGCGTCCTTGGCCGCCGCCGTCGCTTGCCGGCCGGTCAGGCCGCGATGCAGGCGAAACGACTCCTCGATCTGCCTGCCGATGGTCAGCACCGGATTGAGCGAGGTCATCGGCTCCTGGAAGATCATGCCGATTTCGCCGCCGCGGATCTTCGTCAGCTGCGGCTCGGCCGCGGCGGTCAGGTCGAACATGCTGCCGTCGGCCCGCTTCAGCTTGATCGAGCCCGCGGTGATGCGGCCGCCGCCATAATCGACAAGGCGATTGATCGAGAGCGCCGTCACCGATTTGCCCGAGCCGCTTTCGCCGACGATGGCCAGCGTTTCGCCGTCAGCGAGATCGAAGCTGACGCCGCGCACGACCTCATTGGCTGACGGCTTTCGGCCGAAGCCGACGCGCAAACCGCTGACGGACAGCAGCGGGATCATGCGATCGATCTCCGCGTCTTCGGGTCGAGCACATCGCGCAACGCATCGCCGAGCAGGTTGAAACCGAGGATGCTGATCATGATCGCCACCCCCGGGAAGATCATCAACCAGGGAGCCGTCTCCATCAGATTGCGGCTGTCGCTCAACATCAAGCCGAGCGACGCGGCGGGCGGCTGGGTGCCGAGCCCGAGGAAGCTCAAGCCGGCTTCGGTGAGCAGTGCCCAGGCCAGCGCCAGTGTCACCTGAACCGTCAACGGCGCGACCAGATTGAGCAGCAGATGCCGTGTCAAGATGTAGCTCGAGCTGCTGCCGAACGTGCGGGCCGCGTCGACGAACTCGCGCGCTTTCAGCGACAGAGCCGGGCCGCGCACCACGCGCGTGAAGATCGGCGTGTAGACGATGGCAATGGCGACGACACTGGTCCAGGTTCCCGGTCCCGCAACCGCGACGATCAGCAGCGCCAGCAGGATCGCCGGGAATGCCAGCAGCACATCCATGATGCGCATCACCAGGCCGTCCCAGCGGCGTCCGAACCAGGCTGCCGCCAGCCCGAGCACGGTGCCGGCCAGCGTCGCGAAGGCGACCGAAAAGAAGGCCACGAGGAAGGACTGGCCGATCCCGGTCATCAGCCGGCTTGCGACATCGCGGCCGAACAGATCCGTGCCCATCCAGTACGTGCTGTCAGGCGCATGCAGCCGCTCGACCCGGTGCTGCGTCAGCGGATTGTGCGGCGTCAGCCCCAGCATGCCAAGTACGGCAAGCAGCAGATAAAGCGCAACGATGGCACCGCCGATGCGGCCGCTGGTGTGCGCAAGTATAGCCCGCAATGTCGCCATCAGTGTTCGCTTAGCCGAATGCGCGGGTCGAGCGCGACATAGGCGAGGTCGACGAGGAGATTGACGATCATGAAGTTGAAGGCGATAAACAGCACGCTTCCCTGCACCAGCGCGTAGTCGCGCTGCAGGATGGCATCCAGCACCATGCGGCCGAGACCGGGCAGTGCATAGATTTGCTCGACGATGACTGCCCCGCCCAGGAGATAGCCGAACTCTATGCCGCTCAGCGTCACGACCGGGATGAGCGCATTGGGCAAAGCATGCCGCCAGATGACGCCGCGCGCCGAGACGCCCTTGCTGCGCGCGGTCCTGACGTAATCGTCGCTCAGCACGTCGAGCATCGCCGAACGCGATATACGGGTGACCGACGCCGCGAAGGCGAAACCGAGCGTGACGGCCGGCAGCAACAGCTGGCTGAGATTGCGCAGCGGATCCCGCCACAGCGGCGAAAACTCGCCCATCGCCGGCAAAACGCCAAACCCCGCCGACAGCGTGTAGATGATCAGCAGTGCAAGGACGAAGTTCGGCGTCGATTGTCCGATCATTGCGACAACGCGCACGCCGAGATCGGAAAGCTTCTCATTGTGGGTGGCGGCAAAGATCCCGGCCGGCATGCCGACGACAAGGGCGATGATCATCGACAGCAGCGCAAGCTCCAGCGTCAGCGGGAAGCGTTCGAGGATGACGCCGAGCACCGGCCTGCCATAGGTGGACGAAATGCCGAGATTGCCTTGGAAAAGACCAAGCAGCCAGCGCCAGTACTGGATGAACCAGGGCTGGTCGATGCCGAAATAGGCCGCAAGCGCGTCGCGCTGAGGAGGCGTCAGCAGGCCGGCTTCGGTTCCCAGCATTGCCGTGATCGAATCGCCCGGAACCATCCGGATCGCCAGGAACACCACGATGGACACGCCAAGCAGGACGAGAGGGAAGGTCGCCAGTCGCCGCATCAGATAGTTCACGCGAAGAATATCCTCTCGTCCGGCATCGAAGCAGCTACTGGATCGTCACCTTGGCGAGGCTGAACAGCGAACCTGTCGGCACTGGTTCGAATCCTGCGATATTCTTCTGCTGGGCCGTGTAGCTGTAGGACGTGTAGAGCCAGATCCAGGGCGACATCTCAGTGATGTGCTTCTCGAAGTCGGCGAAGATCGCTTTGCGCGCCGCCGGGTCGGTCTCGGTGCGGCCCTTCTGCATCAGGCTGTCCAGCGTATCGTCGATATAGTTCGCCACCTTCTGCAGATTGCCGGTCTTGGTCCAGTAGCGATTATACATAGTGTAGGGATCGGCCCTGCCGCCGTTCAGCGCGACGGCCATGTCGAAATCGCCCTTCAGCCATGCATCGACATAGACGTTGAGCTCCATCATTTTGATGTCGAGCTTGACGCCGATTTCTGCGAGTTGCGACTGGATCACCTGGGCTTCCGCCGCTGCCGTCGGCGGCTCGCCGGTGGCGCCGATCACGGTCGCCGAAAAGCCGTCGGCATAGCCGGCTTCGGCCATCAACTGCTTGGCCTTCTCAATGTCGCGCTTATAGCAGAACAACTGGTTCGGATCGGTCGCCAGCGCCGGGATGGTCAGCGGGCCGGTGACCTTGCCTTCGCCGAGCGAGGCGGTGTCCAGCACTTCCTGCCGGTCGATGGCGCAGGAGATCGCCTGACGCACCTTGAGTTCGGTCATCGGCTTGCGGGAGGGATTGAGCTGCAGCACGTGATAGGCAAGCACCGGCACGCGGTTCAACTGCAGGCTGGCCTCCTTGGGCACCAGCGTGGCGACAAGCGGATCATTGAGCAGGGCAAAATCGATCTGCTTGGTGCGCATCGCCGCCAGGATCGCCGTCTCGTCCGGCAGCACGCTGATCTCGATGCCGTCGACACCAGTCGCGCCGCCCGCCCAATCCTTGTTGGCGACAAGCACTTCCTTGGAATTCGGATCCCACTTTTCGAGCTTGAAGGGACCCGAGCCGACCGTCGTCGTGCCGATCGAGCCGGCCGTGATTTCGCTTGCCGGGACGATCGCCGCATTGACGTCGCTCATCGCCGTCAGGATCGGCACATCCGGCTGCGAGAGATGGAACACGACGGTGGCTGGATCGGGCGTGTCGATGCTGGCGATCGAGAGAAAGTTGGCGCGGGCGGCCGCACCGGTCTTCTCGTCGAGTATGCGCTCGAAGGATGCCTTGACGTCGGCCGAGGTCACGGCGGCGCCGTTCTGGAATTTTGCTTTCGGATTGAGCCTGAAGCTCAGCTCCTTGCCGTCCGCCGAGAACTGCCAGGAGTCGGCAATCGCGGGCGTGATCTGCAGATTGGCGTCGAGCCGTACCAGCGGTTCATAGATCAGCTCCAGCAAGCGCAGCGAGGAGAATGCCGTCTGCTTGTGCGGATCAAGACCGGTGGCGTCCTGCGACCAGGCCATATGCAGCGTCGCCGCGCTCGCCTGCACCGGTGCCGCGGCAATGGCCAGCATTGCCGCGAGCGTCATGGCGGAAAGCAGTTTCTTGCCAATGTGCCGTACCATTGTCGTCTCCCATTATTGTTAAACCTGATGCCTTGCAGTTCCCCGGACCGCTTCAAAGGGACACACGCCCCGGAACATCGGCCCAGCATCCATGCGGTCTTACACCGTCTTTTCGCCTATCGCCTTGCGCAGGAAACCTCCCGCATTGGCAAGCGCCTTACGTGCTTCTTCGACGCCCATGCCGGTGATCGTCACCAGGATTGCCAGTTTTACATCATTGCCGGTCTGGTCGAGTGCCTGTCGTGCCTGCTGCGCCGCGCAGCCGGTCGTCTGCATCACGATCCTGACCGCCCTGGCGATCAGCTTCTTGTTGCTTGGATTGAGGTCAACCATCAGGTTCTGATAGCTCTTGCCGATGCGGATCATGCTGGCGGTCGACAGCATGTTGAGCACCAGCTTTTGCGCGGTTCCCGATTTCAGTCGGGTCGAGCCGGTGAGGACCTCCGGGCCAACCACCGGAGAGATGGCAATATCGGCAATGCCGGCAATGGTCGATCGCGGATTGCAGGACAGCGCCACGGTGGTGGCTCCCACCTGCTTGGCATAGGTCAAGCCGCCGATGACATAGGGTGTGCGTCCGCTGACAGCGATGCCGACCACCACGTCGCCGGCGGTCAGCTTGATGTCCTGCAGCGCCTTTATTCCCTGCTTCGGATCGTCCTCCGCGCCTTCCGCGGAGTGCACCAGCGCGTCGACGCCGCCGGCGATCAGGCCCATCACCATGTCCTCGGGCACGCCGAAGGTCGGCGGACATTCCGAGGCGTCGAGGACGCCAAGCCGGCCGCTCGTGCCCGCGCCCATATAGACAAGGCGTGCACCTTTCTGGAACGCGCTCACGATCCGGTCCACGGCCGCAGCAATGTCGGGAATGACCTTCTCGACGGCTGCCGCAACGCCTTTGTCCTCGTCATTGATCTTGCGCAGCACCTCGAGGGTCGGCAACAGATCGATGTCCATCGTCTTCGGATTCCGGTCCTCGGAAACCAATCGCTCCAGCTCCGACATCAACCCGTGTTCGACCACTTGCTTGCTTTCAATCTGCTGTGAGCAGGAATGTGATGCGGTGCCAGGCGACGTCCAGTGCCCGCAGCCGGCGACCGGCAACTTGCTTCTGCTTGGTTAACTTTTTAGAATTCGATATTCCTCGTGTCAACGGATTCTAGGAATATAATATTCCTTCAGGCAGGAGCACTATCGCTGACACAGGGATTTCCTAGCCAGGATTATGGCTCCCGAAACCGCATCGCCATCGGCCGGCTTCAGACGTCGGCGGACGTCGGGAGCGAGCCATGGCTCTAGCGGGCTGGACAGACCGCCGAGCAGCGTAACCCGCGGCGCGCCCTTTTCGAACAGCACCCGCACGAACGTGTCGACCTGCTCGGCAGCACCTTGCACGATGCGCCGTCCGGCCGGATCGCCCTGGTCGGCGTGGCGGATCACCATCGGCGCCAAGGCGGCATAGTCGGTCGCGCTGGCGCGGTCCATCCAGGCCACCGCCTCGAACGGATCGTCCCTGAAGCGCTGCATCACCTCGGTCAGCAGCGCCGTCCGCTCATGCCGGCCGTCATGGGCACGCAAGGCAAGCTGCACTGCCTTTAGTCCGAGATCGGCGCCGCTGCCCTCGTCGGAAATCGGAAAACCGTAGCCGCCGACGCGCAGGTCGCGCCCTTCGACAAAGCCGAGCCCGATCGAACCGGTCCCGGCTATGACGATGGCGCCGTCTTGACCCGAATGAGCGCCAAGGCAAGCCGCGACGCCGTCGCTGACGAAGTCGATGCTCGCAAAGCGATGTTCGATGCCACGAAACGCCTCGAGCGCACCCTTGCGGCCGATGCCGGCAAGACCGATGCCGGCGCGGATCCTGGCGATTTCCACCGCCGCGAACCCTGCCTCTTCGATCGCCGCGCCAAAGGCTTTGGCAATCGAGGCCCAGGCCGCCTCTATACCGAGCCGCGTTGTCGCCGGGCCCGACAGGCCTTGCCCGAGCACAGTTCCTGCCTCGTCTTCGATACGCGCCCGGCAGCCGGTTCCGCCGCCATCGACGCCCAGGAAATAATGCGGAGACACCGCGCCGGCACTCATCCACTTATCCGCTCGATCTGGGCGCCACACAGGCGGAGCTTGCGGTCCAGCTGCTCATAGCCACGGTCGAGGTGGTACACCCGGTTGATCGTTGTCTCGCCTTCGGACACCAGCGCCGCCAGCACCAGCGAGACGGAGGCGCGCAGGTCGGTCGCCATCACTTGCGCGCCCTTCAGCTTCTCGCCTCCGCGCACCAGCGCCATGGTGCCTTGCAGCTTGATATTGGCGCCGAGCCGCATCAGTTCGGGCACATGCATGAAACGGTTCTCGAAGATCGTCTCGCGCAACAGCGAAGCGCCCTCGGCACAGCACATTAACGCCATGAACTGCGCCTGAAGATCGGTCGGAAAGCCCGGATAGGGCTCCGTCGTCACGTCGACCGCCTCGAGTGGCCCGTCTCTCGACACGATCAGCCCGCGGTCGCCCGGCCATATTTTCACACCGGCTGCTTCGAGCAGCTGGACGACGGATGCCATGTGCTCGAGCCGCGCGTGGGTCAGCTCGAGCTGACCGCCGGTGATAGCCGCTGCGACGGCATAGGTGCCGGCCTCTATCCGGTCCGGGATGATGTCGTGCGTGGCGGCGCGCCAGTCTGTGCTGCCCGCGATCAGGATGCGGTGCGTGCCGGCGCCCTCGATCCGCGCGCCCATGGCGTTCAGGCAGGCGGCAAGATCGGCCACCTCCGGCTCGCGGGCCGCGTTGAGGATCTCGGTCTCGCCGTGTGCAGTCGTCGCCGCCATCATCGCAGTTTCGGTCGCGCCGACCGACGGCGAGCTCAAAACGATGCGCGCGCCTTTCAGTCCGCCCGGCGCAGACGCGACGATCAGCCCGTTTTCGATGGCAATGTCGGCGCCAAGTGCCGCAAGCGCGGCGACATGCATGTCGACCGGCCGTGCGCCGATCGTGCATCCGCCAGGCAGCGAGACCCGGGCATGGCCGAAGCGGGCAAGCAGCGGACCGAGAACCAGCACCGTCGCGCGCATGCGCCTGACTGTGTCGTAGCTTGTCTCCCTAGAGACGGCAGCACTGGCATCGATTGTGGCGGCATGCGCCGATCTGGTGACTTCAGCCCCATGAAGCCCGACGACGCCAAGCATGTTGTCGACATCGGTCACCTCAGGCAGGTTGGTCAGCTGCAGCGGGTGGGGGCTGAGCAAAGCTGCCGCTATTTGCGGCAAGGCCGCGTTCTTGGCGCCGGAGATCGTCACCGCGCCCTCAAGCCTGTGCCCGCCGACGATCCGCAATCTATCCATGGCTCTGCCCTAATCCAAGGTGTCGGCGAGTCTACGCGCTTGCAGGCGATCTTTCATGTCCGAATTCCCGTGCATGTCCGAATCGTTGGTGTGGGCGAAAGGCTAGGCCGAAACCGCACGGGTCGAGATTTGATAGATCATTCTTGGCTGTCAATCAGGAACGGAATAATTTATTCCTTGGCTTGGCATTGTCGATGACTGGCAACAGGGGAACGCATGTCCGTCCTGAAGAAGATCGAGGCCAAGCTCGAGATCATGGCGCCCGGCGATCGCGAGATCGGGCGGTACATCGTCGACAATCCCGACCAGATGCTGCGCCTGTCGACGGCGGCGCTCGCCGCCGAAATCGGCCGCAGTCAGTCGAGCGTCGTCAAGTTCAGCCAGAAGCTCGGCTATGCCAGCTATCAGGAGCTCAAGCTCGCCGTCAGCGAGGCCAAGTCGCAGGAATGGCACGTGCCGGCCGGCATGATCCACGGTTCGATCGAGGTCGGCGACATCTATCTGGTCATCTTGCGCAAGCTGATCGGCAGCAAGCTCTTGTCGATGCAACAGACCGTCGCAGCCAACACCGAGCAGGAAATCGGCAAAGCCCTCGAAGCGTTGAACGGGGCGCGCCGCATTCATCTGGCCGGCGTCGGCGCATCCTCGCTCGTGGCGCGCGATTTCTCCTACAAGCTGATGAAGCTCGGCCGCAACGTGCTGCACGACAGCGACAGCCATGTGCAAATGGCCAATGTCTCGACGCTTGGACGAGGCGACGTGCTGTTCGCGCTCTCCTATTCCGGGGCGAGCATCGAAACCCTGCGGATAGCCGAACTGGCTCGCAAACGTGGCACCACCGTGATCGCCGTCACTGGACTTCGCGACAATCCGCTGAGCCGCGTTGCCGACATTCGCCTCCACACGATCGCCGATGAAGAGCGCGCGCGCTCTTCGTCGATAACCGCGCGCGACGCACAACTGACGCTCACCGACCTGCTGTTCATCCTGCTCGTGCAGAAGCAGCCTGACGCCAACGAATACGTCCACAACAGCGAACTGGCCGTCTCGGTACTGAAGGCTTAGTCGTTGGACGCATCTCACCCGCTCTCCTTGAGCCGCGCGTCTATTAGCGGCCCAGAAGGTTGCGCTCGACTGTCTTGAGATGGGCGAGCATCGCCTGGTTGGCGCTTTCCGGGTCGCGGCGCAGCAATGCGTCCAATATTGTCTGATGCTCGTCGCAATAAACGCGCCTGCGCTCCTCCGAGAATGAGCGCTTTTTCATTTCGAACCACGGCGATTGGTTGCGGATCGTGCGCATGAGATTGTGAATCTCTTTCAGGAAGTCATTGCGGCAGCAGGCGAAGACGCAGTGATGGAACTCGGCGTCCCAATGCTCGAAGTCCGGCATGTCCTCGGCAGCGCATGCGGTCTGATGCGCTTCGCGAACCGCGTTTAGTTCCGCCATGCTGGCATTTGTGGCGGCGAAGGCCGCCGCCGCTGGCTCCAGCAACTGCCTGATCTCCATCATGTCGGCGGGGCTGGTGCCTTCCATCCGCGTGACCGTCGCCGCGATGGAATCGGGATTGGTCGCAGTCAGAAAAGTGCCGCGCCCGACATGCCGGACAACCGTTCCGTCCTCCTCCAGGAAGCCGACGGCACGACGCACCGTATTGCGCGCCACGCCGAACTCGGCCGCAAGGTCGCGCTCGGGCGGCATCCGCCCGTCCTGAAGCCACTCGCCGGCCGAAATCCGTTTTTTCAGCACAGTGGCGATGTCGTTGGCGACGAGCTTGGGCATTTGTTGAGAGCTTTTAATCTGATCCAATGTTGAACCAATACTATCAGCTGGCGCCCTGCCGGTCCAGTACCTGATGAGGTCAAGGCCCGATTTACCGCGACAAGTGACGAAAACCCTCTTGCAGCCTAAACCAATCGGCGATAGCGTGTAACGAAAGAGCTTATATTGGCTCATAAAAGGTTCAGGGAGGAACGAATGAAGGTCGCGACGTTTTCGATTGCAGGCGAACGTCGCGTCGGCGTTGTCGATGTCGACAATCAGTCGGTCGCCCCCTTCGATATCCCTGTTGACCAGGCGCTGTCTGGCGTGCTGGCGCTGTTGCGGCGCAACGGCGCCGGGATGCCGCGCACGCTGTCGCCGGTTCCGCTGGCGCAGGTCGAGCTCGAGGCGCCGATACCTTTGCCTGCCCGCAACATCTTTTGCGTCGGCAAGAATTATTATGAACACGCCCACGAGTTTGCCCGCAGCGGCTTCGATTCGAGCGCCGGTGCCGGCGCCATTCCGCAACATCCGATCATTTTCTCGAAGGTCCCCGAATCGGTCGTTGCAACACATTCGAACGTGCTGATCGACCCTTCCATATCGATTGCGATCGATTATGAGGCGGAACTGGCGGTCATTATCGGCAAGGGCGGACGCGGCATTTCGAAAGCCGAGGCTTACGATCACGTCTGGGGTTATACGATTGTCAACGACGTCACTGCCCGCGACCTGCAGGGAAAATATAGCCAATGGCTAATCGGTAAGTCGCAGGATACGTTTTGCCCGATGGGGCCATGGGCGATCACCAAGGATGAGCTCGACCTGGAAAACGCTTCGGTACGTTGTTTCGTCAATGACGACCTCCGCCAGAATTCCAAAATATCGCTGCTCATCTTCGATATTCCGACGATCATATCGACGCTTTCGCAAGGCATCACCTTGAAGCCGGGCGACATAATCGCCACCGGCACGCCGGTCGGTGTCGGCATCGGCTTTGATCCGCCGAAATATCTCAAAGCCGGCGACATTGTGCGGGTCGAGATCGACGGCATCGGGACGCTGGAGAACCGGATCGTGGAGCGGGTGCAATGACGACTGTCACCGTCGGTCCGATTGTCGCGGAAGTCGCCGGCGAGGGCGAGCCGGTGGTGATGATCCACGGTCTCGGCGGAACCTCGAACATGTTCCAGCCGCAGCTGGAGGCGCTCTCGGCCTACCGTGTCATCCGCCTCGACCTGCCTGGATCCGGCCGCTCGCCGCGGCCGCTCGATCCATTGACGATCGAGGTCATGAGCGACGCCGTCATCCGCGCCATGGCGGGCATGGGCGTCACCCGGGCGCATTTCGTCGGCCACTCCATGGGCACGATCGTCTGTCAGTTGGTCGCAGCGATGCAGCCGTCGCTGGTCAGGTCGCTGGTTTTGTTCGGTGCTCTCGCCGAGCCAGCTGAGGCGACGCGGCAAGGCCTTGCCAACCGGGCGCGATTGGCGCGATCGGGCGGTATCGCCGACATCGCCGACCAGATCGTTGCCAATGCACTGTCGGCCCATACCAGGGAGACCTCGCCGGCCGCCGTCGCCTTCGTGCGCGAATCCATCACCAGGCAGGACCCGGAAGCCTATGCCCGCACCTGCGAAGCCCTGGCCAAGGCCACGGCTGTGGATACGCGCCGGATTTCAGGGCCGACCCTTTTGGTTACCGGCGACGCCGATACGATCAATCCGATGAGCGTCGGCCAGGCGCTTGCCGACAGGATAAAGGGAGCGATATTCTTGTCCCTCGATCGGTGCGGACATTGGGCCACGGTGGAGTGCCCCCGCGAAAGCAGCCAAAGGCTCGCCGATTTTTTGAGACGCGTTGATAGGTGAGGATCGGAATTCGGGCGTAAAAACAGTGCGCTCGACAGTTTGGGAGGTTTTCTGATGGCAGACGACGGCTGGAACGGAAACGGTTCGGGCAGCACGCTCTTTACCAATGTGCGCGTGCTCGATGCGACCGGCGAATACCCCTACACCGGCGAAGTGCTGGTTCAGGGCAACCGTATCAAGCAGATCACCAAGGGCTCGTCGCGTTTCGGCTCGCCGGCTGTGTCGTCCTCCTACAGCGGCTTGTCAGGCGGTGTCACAACGATCGACGGCATGGGCGCGACGCTGATGCCGGGCATGATCGACGCGCATCTGCATCTCTCCTGGAACAACGCGCCCGGCATCGACCCGATCCAGATGATGGAGGTGGAAGAGCACATGCTGGTCACCATGGAGATGGCCAAGCTGGTACTCGACGCCGGCTTCACTGCCGGCCGCGGCGCCGCAGCCGCCAAGCCGCGGCTCGACGTGGTGTGCAAGAAATTCATCAATCAGGGGCGTTTTCCCGGGCCGCGTTACCTCGCCGCCGGTCCCGAGATCACGACGGTCGGCGGCCTCGGCGATTCCGCGCCTTCGCACATTCCGCATGAAGGCCTCAATCTCGGCATCGTTGTCTCCGGTCCCGAGGAAATCCGCCGCACGGTGCGCCAGCTGATCAAATACGGTGTCGATTCCATCAAGCTCAATCTGTCCGGCGAAAGCATCACCGGCATGGGCGCCGAAGAAACGCCGATGTCGGAGGAAGAGGTCGCCATGGCCGCCTCCGAGGCGCGCTGCCGCAACAAGGTGCTGTCGGCGCATGCGCGCTCATCCGGCTCGGTCAAGCAATGTGTCCGCCACGGCATCCAGAACATCTACCACGCTTCGTTTGCCGACGAGGAAGCGCTCGACATGCTCGAGGCGGCCAAGGACAAGCATTTCGTGGCCCCCGGCATCGCCTGGCTGATCAACACCGCGCGCCATGCCGAGCAATGGGGCATCAAGCCCGGCTCGCCGCTCTCGCTCGAATATGAGCGCGAGCTCGAAATGTGCATCGAGACGATGAAAAAGATGCATCGACGCGGCATCCGCGTCTGCATCGGCGGCGACTACGGCTTTGCCTGGACGCCGCAAGGCACCAACGCCAAGGACATCCAGACCTTCGTTGAGATGCTTGGCTTTTCGCCGATGGAGGCAATCCAGGCCGGGACCAAATATGGCGGACAGATCATGGGGATGGCCGACGAGCTCGGCATGATCAAGGAAGGTTATCTCGCCGATCTGCTGTTGATCGACGGCGACCCGATATCGGACGTGCGCATCCTGCAGGACAAGAACCGCATCCTCGCCATCATGAAGGACGGCAAGTTCCACAAGGCGCCGCGCTTGAATGAGCAGCGCCGCCGGCTGACCGCATGAGCATTCTGGACCGGCCATCTTCGCCCGACATTTCGCGGCCTAAGACTTCGGGGCTCGAGATTTCTGGCGGCGGCATGACGCGCAGACAGGCGTGGGGTCTTTTCTGGCTCCTCGCAGCTGCCGTCATTGCATGGCTGGTCTTTGCCGTCTGGCCGGACTGGCTGAACGCCATCCTGATTTCCAAGAAGGCATTCGTCAGCGCCATCCTCAACGGCATCACCCTGGCTGGCCTTTATTTCCTGGTCGCCAGCGGCTTTACCCTGATCTTCGGCCTGATGCGCAACGTCAACCTGGCGCATGGCTCGCTCTATCTGCTTGGCGCCTATATCGGCTATGAGGTGGCGAACCGCACCGGCTACTGGCTGCTGGGTGTCGCCGCGGGCTTCATCGTTCTGGCCCTTGTCGGCGTCGTCATGCAGATCTTCGTCTTCCGGCGACTGGAAGGCGACGACCTTCGCCAGACCCTGGTCAGCATCGGTATCTCGATCGTCGCCGCCGACCTGATGCTGGCGGTCTGGGCCGGCGGCACCTATCAGATCCCGGTGCCGGAATGGCTCGACGGTGCACTGACCTTACCGGTGGTCACGGCCGTGCGGTCTAACGGCGTCTCGGTGTTTCTCACCTACCCGCTTTATCGCGTCGTCGTGCTGGCGGCTGCGATCGTTATCGGCATCGGCCTTTGGCTGATGCTGCACAAGACGCGCGTCGGCATGATGGTCCGCGCCGGCGTCGACGACCGCGCCATGCTGTCGGCCTCGGGCGTCAACGTACACGCGGTCTTTGCTATCGTCTTTGCCGTCGGCGCCGGGCTTGCCGGCTTTGCCGGCGTCGTCGGCGGCTCGGCATTGTCGGTTGCGCCCGGCGAGGACGTCCGCTATCTCCTGGCCTCGCTCGTCGTCGTCATCGTCGGCGGCATGGGTTCGATTACCGGTGCTGCAATCGGCGCGCTGCTGATCGGCCTCGCCGAACAGATCGGCCTCGTCTATTTCCCGACCTACGGCATCGTGCTCACCTTCGTCATCATGGTGGTAGTGCTGTCGGTGCGGCCGCAAGGCATCATGGGGAAAGCGCGATGAGCCTGACCGTCGCCGTAGGCGCCGCGCCTCGACAGAACTGGCTGGAGAAGCTCGGCGCCGGTCACATCATCCTTGCCGTAGCATTGGTTCTCTACCCGCTGGTGGCATCCGATTTCTTCCTGACGCAGATCGGCGGTTATTCGCTGATCTTCGGCATGCTCGCACTGTCGCTGATGATGCTGGCCGGCTATGGCGGCATGGTCAGCCTTGCCCAGATCACTGTCGCCGGCATCGCCGCCTATGCCATCGCCATCCTCGGCGAGAACAATTCGAACGTGCTCGGCCTCGGCTGGCCGTGGTGGATCGCAGCACCCTTCGCCATTCTGGCAGCTGCGGTGGCATCGGCGCTGATCGGCTGGATCTCGGTGCGCACCGAAGGCATCTATACCATCATGATCACGTTGGCGATCGCCACCGCGACCTTCTATTTCGCCCAGCAAAACTACGCGATCTTCAACGGCCATTCCGGCTATGCCGGCATTCGCGCGCCGGTGTTCTGGGGCGTCAACTGGCGCGACCCGAAGGCCTTCTATTATCTCTGCCTGGGTTCGGCGGTGCTGTCCTACGCGGGGATACTCTACGGCGCCCGCTCGACCTTCGGCATGACCGTGCAGGCGATCCGCGACAATCCGCGTCGCATGCGCGCGCTCGGCTATCACGTCACCGCACACAAGGTCTTCGCATGGTTCCTGGCTGGAATCATTGCCGGTGTCGCAGGCGTGCTTTTGGTCTGGTTCAATGGGCGCGTCTCACCCGGCACGATCGGCGTCGATGCAGCCATCGACGTGCTGATCATCGCCGTCATCGGCGGTTTGCGCCACCCGATCGGGCCTTTTCTCGGCGCGCTCGTCGTTGTCCTGATGCAGACCTTTGCCATCGACCTTGTCGGAGCCGAGCGTTTCAACACGCTGATCGGGCTGGTGTTCCTGGTGATCGTCTTCATCTCGCCGGATGGAATCCTTGGGTTGTGGGGGAGGATCAGACCGCAGCTAGCTCAGGAGTCCTTGCGTTCCGGTCCGTGACGCCGGAGCGGAATGAACTGCATCAATCAATCAAAGGGAGGAAAAAATGAGAATACATCGACGCACACTGCTTGCGCTGGCGCTTGCCACCGGGCTGACAGCTCCGTCTCAGGCGCTAGCCGCCGACGACACGATCAAGATCGGCCTGCTCGCCACTTTCGAGGGACCGTTCACGGTGCTCGGCGAAGACGGCGAGCGTGGCGCGAAGACGGCGCTCGACGAGGTCAGCGGCATGGTTGCCGGCAAGAAGATCGAAATCGTCAAAGGCTCGTCCGACGCTTCACCTGATAGCGCCGTGCGCGCTGCGCGCAAGCTGGTCGAGCAGGATGGTGTCAAGGTTTTGGTCGGCCCGCTTTCGGGCGATGAGGGCCTCGCCGTCAAGGACTATGCCAAGACCCAGCCGACCGTGACCTTCATCAATGGCACCTCGGCGGCGCAGGACACGACGCTGCGCAATCCGGCGGAAAACTTCTTCCGCTTCTCGACCGACGGCGCGCAGTGGATGGCCGGTCTCGGCACTTATGCCTTCAACGACAAAGGCTACAAGCGGGTCGCTACGGTCGCCGAGGACTATTCTTTCCCGTATACGCAGGTCTTCGGCTTCATGGCCGAGTTCTGCAAGGCAGGCGGCAAGGTGCCGTCCAAATCCTGGGTGCCGATCGGCAACAAGGATTTTTCGTCGGTTATCGCGGCCATTCCCGATGACGTCGATGCAATCTACGTCGCGCTTGGCGGCGCCGACGCCGTGAACTTCCTGACCCAGTATCAGCAGAGCGGCGGCGCGGCCCCCTTGATTGGTGGCTCGATCACCGTCGACCAGACGGTGCTGACCTCGAAGGGCAAGCTGCGCGACGTGCTGGTCGGCACGCCTTCCGCCGGACCAACCGCCGACACCAACGACGCGCCTAGTTGGAAAACTTTCGTCGAAGCCTACAAGAAGCAGCCAGGTGCCTTTCCCTCGCCGTCGCTCTTCGCCCACGGCTATTACGTCAACATGAAGGCGACATTGCTCGGTCTCGAACAGGTCGGCGGCGATGTCTCCGATGGCGGCGCCAAACTGCGTGACGCACTCTCGAAACTGTCTTTCGACACGCCGACCGGCAAGGTGTCACTGGACAAGAACCGCAACGCGGTTGCCGACATCTACCTGACCGAGGTGACCGAGGGGCCGGACGGCAATCTTTTGAACAAGCTCGTCAAAGTCGTGTCGCAGGTCAACCAGACGCTGGGCATTCCCGAAGACGAGTTCACCAAGCTTGGGGCTGTCAGCCGCGACAATCCGAGCTGCCCGTAACCGCGTGGCTTGCGAGTATATCCGCCCGTGACCGAAACTCTTGCCGCAAACCGTCTCCAGAGCTCCGGCGCCTTTGCGCTGGAACTCGATGGCGTTGCGCGGCATTTCGGCGCTTTGGTGGCGCTCTCCGGCATTGATATGAGGATCGCGGCTGGCGAGCGGCGCGCGGTTCTCGGCTCTAACGGCGCCGGCAAGACCACGCTGTTCAATGCAGTGACCGGCGATTTCCTGCCGACGGCTGGCCGCATCCGCTTCTTCGGCGAGGACATCACCGACTTGCCGCCGCATGAACGCATCCGGCGGGGCTTGCGGCGGACCTACCAGATCTCGCAGCTGTTCAAAGGCTTGTCGGTTCTCGACTCGATCTTTCTCGCTTGCCGCGGGGTCTCACGCCGACGGTTCTCGCTGCTCCGCCCAAAGGCCACCGACGTCAACATGGTGCAGGCGGAATCGATCCTCAATGTCGTGCATCTCGAGGCCTATCGCGACCTGCTGGTGGCGACACTCAGCCATGGCCAGCAGCGGCAGTTGGAGATCGCGCTGGCGCTGGCCGGCGCGCCACGCTTCATCCTGTTCGACGAGCCGGCGGCCGGCCTGTCGCCGACCGAGCGCCGCGACTTGGTGGCGATCCTCAATGCGCTGCCCAAGCATATCGGCTATATTATCATCGAGCACGATCTGGATGTCGCGCTGCGCGTTTCGGAATATGTGTCGATGATGCACAACGGCCGCCTGTTCAAGGAAGGCACGCCGCAAGAGATCGAGGCCGACCCGGAGGTCCAGGAGATCTATCTCGGGGGCAAGCATGGCTGAACGCCCCGTTCCCCTCGGCCGAACGCTCCCTTCTGGCCCAGCCTCTTCCGGCAAAATAGGCAAGGCGATCCTCAAAATAGAGGATCTGCAGGTCTATTACGGCGAAAGCCATGCCCTTCAGGGCGTCTCGCTGGCGCTGGAAAGCGGCGTGCTGTCGGTGGTCGGCCGCAACGGCATGGGCAAGTCGACGCTCTGCAACACCATCGTCGGCCTGAAGCGCGCGCGCTCCGGCTCGATCCGCGTCGACGGCCGCGAGATCACTGCGCTCGAACCGCACGAGATCCATCGCCTCGGCGTCGGTTATGTGCCGCAAGGGCGGCGCGTCTGGCCAAGCCTGAGCGTTGATGAGCATCTCCGTCTCGCTGCCGGCAATCGGCGCGATGCGAGTTGGACCGTCGAACGCATCTACCAGACATTTCCGCGCCTCGCCGAGCGCCGCACCAATGGCGGCTCGCAGCTCTCCGGCGGCGAACAGCAGATGCTGGCGATCTCGCGTGCCCTGCTCAGCGACCCGAAGCTGCTGGTCATGGACGAGCCGACCGAAGGCCTTGCGCCGATCATTGTCGACCAGGTTGAGCGGATGCTGGTCACCTTGGCCGAGGAAAGTGAGATGGCGATCCTCGTCATCGAGCAGAATATCGGCGTGGCGACCGCGGTTTCCAACCAGATCGCCATCATGGTCAACGGCCGCATCAATCGGCTGATGGACGCGGCAGCGCTCGCGGCAGACCGGGAATTGCAGCAACGGCTGCTTGGTGTCGGACGCCATGCCGACGAGACGTCCGTCACGCCGGCAGCCGCGGCACAGGCGAAGGACCAGTTGGCTGAAGTCTACCGCATCGACCGGACGGCTACCGGTTCCGAACCGATGACCCAGAATGGAACCTACCTTCCGGTCACCGAACTGCCCAACCGCTGGAACGTGCCGGTCACGGCCATGCGGCAAGCGGCTATCGAGAGGGCCGCGCCACAGGACGATTTGAAGAAGGTCTTTGCAATTCCTTTCGCCGAACGCATTGGAAGAACAGTGCTCGTCGCCGGCACTTTCGATACCAAGGGCAAGGAATTGCGGTTCGTCGCCGACCGGCTGAAGTCCCTCGGCATTCCGGTTCGCACCGTCGACCTCTCCACCTCCGGAAAACCGTCGAGCGCCGACGTTCCTGCGATGCAGGTAGCCGGAATGCATATGCGGGGATCGGCGGCCGTTTTCACCAATGATCGCGGCGGCTCGGTGAGCGCTATGGCGGAAGCCTTCGCGCGCTGGATCGAGCGCGAGCCGCGCATTGGCGGCGTCATCTCGGCCGGCGGCTCCGGCGGCACCACGCTGGCAACAGCAGGCATGCGCGTGCTGCCCGTCGGCATCCCTAAACTGATGGTGTCGACCGTGGCAGCCGGCGACGTCGCCAAATATGTCGGCGGTGCCGATATCATGATGTTCCATTCGGTCGCCGACGTTCAGGGGTTGAATTCGATCACCGAACAGGTGCTGTCAAACGCCGCGTATGCGATGGCGGGCATGGTCGCGCAGCTGCCCAATGCCGAAGCCTGGGAGGCCAGGCGCAAGCTGGCGCGCCCCGCAGTCGGCATCACCATGTTCGGCGTAACAACGCCAGCAGTGCAGGCGGTGACCAGACTGCTCGAGGCCGACTACGACTGTCTCGTTTTCCACGCCACCGGCATCGGCGGGCGGGCAATGGAGAAGCTCGGCGATTCGCGGCTGCTCTCGGCCTTCCTCGACCTGACCACGACGGAAGTGGCCGACATGATCGTCGGCGGTGTTTTTCCGGCGACTGAAGACCGCTTTGGCGCCGCAATCCGCACCGGCTTGCCCTATGTCGGCTCGACCGGCGCGCTTGACATGGTCAATTTCGGCCCGCGCGACAGCGTGCCGGAGAAATTTCGAAGCCGCAAATTCGTCATCCATAATCCGAACGTCACGCTGATGCGGACAACCCGCGACGAGAACCGCGCCTTTGGCGAATGGATCGGTGCGCGGCTCAATGCCATGAATGGCCCGGTGCGGTTCCTGTTGCCGGAGGGCGGTGTCTCGACGCTCGATGCACCAGGCCAGCCGTTTCACGATCCGGAGGCCGACCACGCCCTGTTCGAGGCGATCGAGAAGACCGTTCGCCAGACGCCGCAGCGCCATCTCGAGCGTGTGGGTGCGAACATCAATGACGCGCTCTTCGTCGATGCGGCGGTCAATGCGTTCCGCGCGATCACGCCGAAACTGCAGAGGCGAGCATAATGGCTTCGAGCACGCGCAATTGTAAAATCGGTGCCGGTAGCCTGTGGCTGACCGCATTCTATTTGGGAGGGTAGAAAAGATGGCCGCGCAGACCTTGGGCGCTTTCCTTTTGTGGCTAATCATTGCCGCGATCGTCGTGGTGATCGCCGTCTACATACTGCGATGGCTTTATCGCCGGTCGACCAAGGAGACGGCATTCGTGCGCACCGGCTTCATGGGCGAGAAGGTGGTGGTGAACGGCGGCGCTTTCGTCATTCCGGTGCTGCACGAGATCACGCCGGTCAACATGAACGTCCTGCGCATCGAAGTGCGCCGCGAGGATGCCTTTGCGCTGATCACCAAGAACCGCATGCGCGTTGATCTGGTCGCAGAGTTCTTCGTCCGTGTCGGCGCCGGCCGCGATCTGGTCGCCGCCGCAGCCCAGACGCTCGGGCGCCGCACGCTGCAGCCCGACAGCCTGCGCGAATTGCTGGAGGGCAAGTTCGCCGGTGCCATGCGCACCGTTGCCGCCCAGATGACGCTGGAAGAGATGCACGAGCTGCGCGGCGACTATGCGGCCAGGGTCCGGCAGCTTGCCTCGGAATCGCTCGCCGCCAACGGGCTGGAGCTGGAAAGCGTCGCCATCGTCGACCTCGACCAGACCAGCCTCGAATATTTCGATCCGTCCAATGCCTTCGACGCCGAAGGCCTCACCCAACTGACGGAATCGATCGAGACGCGCCGCAGGATGCGCAACGAGATCGAGCAGCGCACGCTGGTCGACATCCGCAACCAGAACCTCGACACCCAGCGCAAGGTGCTGGAGATCGACCGCGACACCGAATACGCCCGCCTCGAGCAGGAGCGCGAGGTCGAGATACGTCGCGCCTCGCAGCGCTCCGAACTCGCCAGGGAGCGGGCGATCCGCGACCAGGAGGCCGAGCAGGCGCAACTGTCGGCGCGCGAGGCCGTCGAGAAATCGCGCCTCAACCAGGAGCGCAACATTACCGAGGAGCGCATCAAGAGCGAGGAAGACACGCAGCGCCGCGAGATTGCGCGCCGCCGCGCCCTCGATGAGACGGAAATGAAAATGCGCGAACTGACCGAGCGCGAGCAGATCGCGCTAGAGCTCGCCCTGGAAAAGGCCAGGATCGAACGCGAAGGCACGCAGAGCGAGCTCGAGATCGAGCGCAGGAAAGCCCTCGAAATCGCCGAACTCGAACGCCAGATCGCGCTGGCGGAAAAGGCATTGGAGGTTACCAGGGCCGAGGCGGAAAAGCGCCGCGCCGAAATTGTCGAGAACCAGGCGACCGAAACAGCGCGGATCGGCCAGGAGCGTGCCATCGACGAGGTCAGGATTGCACGCGAGCGTCACCTCGAGGCGCTGCAGATCGCCAAGCGCCAGGCTTTCGAGGAAGCCGAAATATCGGCCGGCGAAGAGGTCGAGCGCGCTCGCATCACCACCGAGCGCGGCATCGAGGAGGCGCGGCTGATCAAGGACCGCGACATCCGCCAGCTCGGCGTCGAGCGCGACCAGAAGATCGAGATAGCCGAAATCCAGAAGGCCATCGACATCGCCAAAAAGACGCAGGAGCGTTCCTCCGCTATCGCGGCATCCGAGGCGGTGCGCGCCAAGGCCATCCAGGCTGAGGAGCAGGCCTTCACGGCGCGCGAGCGAGAGATCGCCGAGCGCCGCAAGCTGACCGACTTGATCGGTGCGGCTCGCGAGGCCGAGCGCGAGGCCTTGCGCATAACCGCGGCCGCAGATGCCGAGATGAAGGCGGCCAAGAGCCTGGCCGAAGCGCAGAAGATCGCCGCTGTTGCCGCGGCCGAGGCGGAGAAGATCCACGCCCTTGCGGCGGCCCAGCGCTACGAGGTTGATGCCGCCGGCCATCGTCAGCTCAACGAGGCCGACAATCTGCTCTCCAACGAGGCTCGTGCCGGTCGCCTGCGCGGCAAGTTGCTCGACCACATGGAAGGCATCATCCGCGAAAGCGTCAAGCCGATGGAGAAAATCGACGGCATCAAGATCCTGCACGTCGACGGCATCAATGGCGGGCAGGGCGGCAACCGCAACGTCACCGACGAGGTGATCGATTCAGCGCTGCGCTACCGGGTCCAGGCGCCGATGATCGATAATCTGATGAAGGAGATCGGCATCGAGGGCGGCTCGCTCGGCCGCATGACCGACGTGCTGCGCGATGCCAAGGACATATCGAGCCTGACCCGCGACAAGAAAGGCAAAGGCAAGGTCAGCAAGGACGACGATGACGACCGCGACCGCTGACCAGGTCCGGTGGGCGGTGTGCTGTGCGAATGAGTGGCGATGCCTCGGCACCGGCCGCTCGTTGGATACCGGCGGTGGGGCATGACCAAGGTCTATGTGTCCTCGGTCATCCCTGCGCCGGCTGCGGAAGTCTGGAAGATCGTGCGCAACTTCAATGGCCTTCCCGCCTGGGCGCCATTCGTTGCGGAGAGCCGCGTCGAACAGAACGCACCGGCCGACCAGATCGGCTGCATCCGAAATTTTGTGCTCAGGGATGGCGGGCGGATTCGCGAAAGATTGCTGGCACTGTCCGACTACGATCTGTCGTGCAGTTACGCTATCCTGGAAAGCCCGATGGCGGTGGAGAATTATATCGCCACGCTGTCGCTGACGCCGATCACCGACGGCAATCTCACTCTGGCCGAATGGCAGGCGGAGTTCGACTGTGCGCCTGAGCGCGAAGCAGCACTTATGCATCAGATCGGCACCGGCGTCTTCCAGGCGGCGTTGAGCGCACTCAAGCAGCGCTTCGGGCGCTGACATTCCCGCGATGGTTCAAGTCCGCCAGAGCACCATCATCGATGCGCCTATCGATGATGTCTGGTCGATTCTGCGCGATTTCAACGGCCATGAACGCTGGCACCCGGCGATCTCGTTCAGCGAAATCGAAGGTGGCGACCCGGTCGACGCGGTCGGTTCGGTTCGTCATTTCCGCCTGGCCGATGGCGGCGAGTTGCGCGAACAGCTGCTGGCGCTGTCCGACAAGGACTTTCGGCTCGCCTATTGCCTGCTCGAAGCGCCGCTGCCGCTGATGGGTTATGTCGCATCGATCCAGCTGAAGCCGGTGACCGACGGCAACGCGACCTTCTGGGAATGGCGTTCCGAATTCCATCCACCTACGCACCGCCGCGAGGAACTGGTCAAGCTCGTCTCCGAAGGCATCTATCAGGCCGGCTTCGCGGCTATTCGCAGCCTTTTGCGAGGAAGGGTTCAGCCTGCCCAGGCAAGAGCGCCAACGCCGACACCTCCGTCAGCCCCGCCGCTGATCCCTTCGCCGGTCTCTTCCGCAACAACATCGTTCGGCCAGTCAGCAACAACCAGGGCTATTGTGGTCGAGCGCTATGGCGGTCCGGAGGTGCTGCAACTGAAGGAGATCGGCTTGCCGCCGCCCGCGCCGAACGAGGTGCGGATCCGCCATACTGTGATCGGCGTCAACTTCATCGACGTCTATTGCCGCACCGGCTATTTCGACCTTTTGCAACCACCGGGCGTGCCTGGCATGGAGGCGGCCGGCGTCGTCGAAGCGGTCGGTTCGGAGATTGCCGGTTTCTCGGTCGGCGACCGCATCGCCTATGCCTGCCCGCCGGTCGGCGCTTATACCGAGCGGCGCAACATGGTGCCCGATCTGCTGGTTCGCCTGTCCGACGATATTCCCGACGAGATTGCGGCCGCGGGGCTGCTCAAGGGCATCAGTGCGAGTTTTTTGCTGCATGATATCCATGCGGTGCAGCCGGGCTCCGTCGTTCTCGTCCATGCCGGCGCCGGCGGCATCGGCCAGCTTCTGGTGCAATGGGCACGCCATCTCGGCGCAACGGTCATTGCAACGGTGTCGAGCGACGACAAGGCGCGCATCGTCGAACGCCTCGGTGCCCATCATGTCATCGTCTACTCGCGTGAGAATTTCACTGAGGCCGTCACGCGGCTGACGGGAGGCGTCGGCGCCGATGTGGTCTACGATGCGGTCGGCCAGGATACGTTCGGCGGCTCGCTGGCGGCGCTCCGCATTCGCGGTCACCTCGTCAGTTTCGGTCAGGCGTCAGGGCCGATCGGCAATTGGGACATCGGCCGCTTTGCATCGAAGTCGATCACCATATCGCGTCCCAACTATGCGCATTACACCGACACGCCGGAAAAACTAGCCCCGCACGTCGAGCGTTTCTTTGCCGCGCTGCGACAGGGCGTCGTCAGGATCGAAGCGCCCAAGCGCTATAACCTATCCGACGCCGGCGAGGCTCACCGCGACCTTGAGGCCAGGCGGACAACAGGCGCATTGGTGCTGGTGCCGTAGCCGACACTCGGTCGAAAACAGATGTTGACAATGTCATCTGTTGTTGCGAAAGCGTTCAGCCTCGAATTTGACGGCCGGGCGGGACAATGGACGACCTTGGAGCACAGGAACAAGCGGTTCTCGACCTCATTGCGGCGAACCCGTTCGCCGGCCAGCAGGACATAGCAACGGCGCTCGGCATCGCCCGCTCGACGGTCGCGGCCCACATCGTGCAACTCGTCAACAAGGGCTACATTCTCGGCCGTGGTTACGTCTTGCCGACGTCCAAGCGCATGGTCTGCGTCGGCGGCGCGGTGCTCGACCGCAAATACCACGCCAAGAAGGATCTGATTTTCGAGACGTCGAACCCGGTCGACGGCTATCGCAGCTTCGGCGGGGTCGCCCGCAACGTCGCCGAAAACCTTGCCCGCCTCGGCGTCGACATAAGCTTCGTCTCGATCGTCGGCGACGATGAAACCGGCCGCTCGCTGGTGCGGCACCTGCGCGATCTTGGCGCTGATGTCAGCCAGGTCATCACCACCACGGAACGGCCGACGGCCGAATATGCGGCGATCCTCGACCGCAACAATGATCTCGTGCTCGGCATTGCCGACATGGAGATCTTCGATCTGTTTTCGTCGTCCTATCTCGACCGCTTCTGGCCGCATCTGGCTTCGGCGACATGGGTGTTCATCGACTGCAATCTGCCGGCTTCGACCATCGCAGCACTGATCTCGCGCAAGCAGGGCGCGCGCTTCAAGCTCGCCGTCGACACGGTCTCGTCGCCGAAATCAGCGCGGCCGCCGAAGGACCTGACCGGCATCGACCTTCTTTTCACCAACCATGACGAGGCCAATACGATGCTCGGCATAACGGATGCCGACAAGCGGCTGACGCCGGAGGAAGCAGCAGCAGCGCTGCGCGCGGCCGGCGCCAGCGCGGTGATCGTAACCGCAGGCGCGCATGGATTTGCCGTTGCGACTGAGAGCGGTGTGACGACCATGCACTCCGTCCCGGCCCAGCCCGTCGACATCACCGGCGCCGGTGACGCGATGATCGCCGGCACTCTGTACAAGGTGCTTTCGGGTGATCCGGTCGCTCATGCCGCGCGCACCGGCGCGCTGCTCGCCACGCTGACCACCGAGAGCGAATCGAGCGTCCACCCCGATCTGTCGCCGCGCTTCCTTGCCGCCGGCACGTACCGCATTCCTGCCTGAAAGCGAGATGATATGAAACCTTCCCTTGTCCACTTGAACGATGAAGTCGCTGCTGCGCTTGATAAAGGCCGCGCGGTGGTGGCGCTGGAATCGACGATCATCACCCACGGCATGCCCTATCCGGCCAATCTGGAGACTGCTCGTGGTGTCGAGACCGTGGTGCGTGAAAACGGCGCTGTGCCCGCCACGATCGCGGTGGTCGCCGGCAAGATCAAGGTTGGCCTCGACGACCGTGAACTGGAAGAGCTGGCAGCGGCAAAGGGCGTGGTCAAGGCTTCCGGGCGCGATCTCGCCGCCATCATGGTGCACGGCGGCTCGGCCGGAACCACCGTCTCGGCGACGATGCGGATCGCGGCACTCGCCGGCATCGGCATTTTTGCGACCGGCGGCGTCGGCGGCGTGCATCGCGGCGCCGAAGCGACTTTCGACATCTCGGCCGACCTGACCGAACTCGGCCAAACCGGCACGACTGTCGTCTGCGCCGGAGTCAAGTCGATCCTCGATATTGCGAAGACGCTGGAATATCTGGAAACCGAGCGTGTGCCGGTGATCGCCTATGGGAGTGATGATTTTCCGGCTTTCTACACCCGCTCCAGCGGGCTCAAGGCCGATCATCGCCTCGATACCCCCGACGAGATCGCGCGAGCCATGCTGCTGCATGACGAGATGGAATCCGGCACCGGCATTCTCGTCGCC
The DNA here is from genome assembly GCF_040317695.1 of Mesorhizobium sp. M1403. Lineage (NCBI taxonomy): Bacteria > Pseudomonadati > Pseudomonadota > Alphaproteobacteria > Hyphomicrobiales > Phyllobacteriaceae > Mesorhizobium > Mesorhizobium sp. M1403. The sequence goes on from NZ_JAMYKY010000006.1 coordinate 203,082, forward strand.
AACCCTATCCCCGAAGCGGACGCGCTCGATCCGGCATTCATCGACGGCACGATCGCAGCGGCGGTAGCCGAAGCGGAGCAGCGCGGCATCGGGCGCAAGGAACTGACGCCGTTTCTGCTCGCCCGCATCAACGAGCTTTCGCAAGGCCGCAGCCTGAAGGCCAACATCGCGCTGGTCCGCAACAACGCCGCGCTCGCCGCCCGCATCGCGGTGGTGCATGCGAAATTGAAAGGCGTGACCAGATAGAGGCAGCACCCGGCCAGCGCTACCGGCCTTCGATTTCAGCCCGTCGCAAGGTCGAAGATGCGCCCGGCATTGAGGATGTTGTTCGGGTCGAAGGCTGCTTTCAGGCGCCGCATGGCCGCAATCTCTGCATCGCTGCGCACCAGATGCAGCCACTCCTTCTTGTCAAGGCCGATGCCATGTTCGGCCGAAACGCCGCCGCCGGCGGCGGCCACACCGCGGTAGACGGTGCCGTATGCGGCTGCCGGATCCACCGTGCGGATCTGGTAATGCAGATTGCCATCGCCGAGATGGCCGAAGACGTAGATGTCGGCGCCGGGGTCGACGGCCTTGATGGCGGCTTCTGTTTCGTCCAGGAAAGTCGCCATTCTCGCCAGTGGGATGCTGATATCGACGCCAATCAGGCCTGCCATCGAAAACAGGAAACGGTTGGCCTCCTCCCGCACCGCCCAGAGCGCCCGGAATTCGCGCGGCGATTGCGAGACGACCACGTCGTCGATCACGCCCTCCTCGACCGCCTGCATCAGCGTCGCGGCAAAGCGTTCGCCGTCGCGGTCGGGCTCGCTGCCCTGTATCTCGGCAAGCACATAGACGGGCGAGCCCGCGGGCAGCGGCGCCGGCGCGTCCATGCCGGCGATCATGGCGCCATAGAGCGGGGCGAAATTCACCTCATAGGCCGAGAGCGAGGGCCCGAGTTTCTGCCTGAGCAGCGCCAGCAGCGCGATTGCAGCGTCGAGCGAAGCAAGCGCGCAGAAGGCGTTGATCTCGGTGGCCGGCTTCGGGTGCAGCCGCAGGCATGCGCGGGTGACCACGCCGAGCGTGCCCTCACTGCCGATGAACAATTGGCTGAGGTCATAGCCGGAATTGTCCTTCGCCAAACCCTTGAGCGAGGTCAGGATGCCGCCGTCGGCAAGCACCGCTTCCAGGCCAAGCACCTGCGCCCGGTACATGCCGTAGCGCAGCACGCGGATGCCGCCGGCATTGGTGGCGACATTACCGCCGACGGTCGCCGCGCCGCGCGCTCCGATGTCGACGCCGAACAGCAAGCCGGCCGCATCGGCGGCTTCCTGCACCGTTTGCAGCGGCGCGCCGGCCTCGGCGATGATGGTCGCCGCTTCACGGTCGAGGGCTTCAACGGAAGTCATACACTCCAGCGACAGCACCGCTTCGCCGGGTTGGACGCGAGCGCCGCCGGCGAGCCCGGTCCGGCCACCCTGGATGACAAGCCTCTGTCCGGCCTCGTTGCACAGGCGAAGTATGTCCGACACCTCGCCGGCCGTACGTGGACGCAGCACGAACTCCGGCGATACGCCGGCTTTGCCGTCGGGGTCTTCCCTGTAACGCGGCCCGGCCTCATCGGCCGAAACGATCGCCGACCGGTCCAGCCGCTTCTCCAGCCGCGACAGGAGTTCGCCGGTCAGTGGGGACAGAGCGCTCACGGATGGTGTCGTCATGCGCCGCTCCTGTAACAGGCAGACGATAGACACGGACTGCTGTTTGTCAAACCCACGCGGGACTGCCAGTCGTGGCCGGCCTTCAGCCTCGACCCTTCAAAAACTCGATCACCATTGCCGCGGTCCAGGTGAAACGGTTACCGCCGAGCGGCTCGCCGCTGAGGGGATCGTAATATTCGGCAAAGCCGCTCTCGGCGATCAGGTCGAGACTGGACTGGGTGATCCGTTGTGCGATTTGGCTGTGGCCGGCGGCGGCAAGGCCATTAGCGATCATGTAGTTGACCACCAGCCAGACCGGGCCGCGCCAGTAGCGCTTGGCGTCGAAGCGCGCATCGCCAGGATCGTGCGAGGGGACGATGTAACGCGCTTTGCCGGCGATGCGCTCGATCGTTGCGGCGATGGCCGCTGCCCGGCTTTCCGGAATAGCCGAAAACACCGGCAGAATGCCGCCGACCGACGCGCTGTCAACGTGCTTTCCGGCCACTCGGTCGAAACAAATGTACTGGCTATGTGTGTCGCTCCACAGCCGTTCCATCGTCGAAAGCCCGTTTTCGGCACGGGCGCGGTTGGCTTTTGCGATTTCGGTTTCGCCAAGTGCCTCGGCGAGATCGGCAAGATCGGCGGCGGAACGGATCAGAATGGCATTGAAGCCGGGATCGACGACCTGGAACGGCGAGGCATCGTGCAGCCTGGCGTTATCCCAGCCAAGCCCGCGGAAATGCTGCAGCAGCCAGATATAGCGGTCATACTGTGCCTTGGTTGGACGATGCGCCGGATCGGCGTGCAGGATGTCGCGGCGGGTGTAGGGCTCGACGCCTTCGGTCGGCACGTGCTCAAACGCCTCGTCCCAGTCGATCGAGTTGTCGCGACCGGACTCCCATGGGTGGATTATGGCGACCAGCCCTTCGCCGTTCGGGTCGCGGTTTTCGTAGAACCAGCGGTGCCAGGCATCGATTTTCGGCAGCAACACCCGGGCACGCTCGGCCGCCAGCGTCTTGTCCTTGGCCTGGTCAAACAAGCGGCGCACGGCAAAGCCGGCGACCGCCGGCTGGGTGATGCCCGAGGTGGCGGTCGGGCGGTCCGTCCGCCAGACCTCCGGTCCCGGGAAATAGCCGTCGCTCCAGACATGGAAGACGATGTGCGGTACCATGCCGTCCGGCCACTGGTGGGCGAACAGCGTGTCGATCTCGGTCCAGGCTCGAGCCTCATCGTAGTGGGCAAGACCGAGCGCGGTCAGGCAGGAATCCCAGTTCCACTGGAACGGGTAGAGGCCCTTGGTCGGTATGGTGTAGGTGCCTTGGTCGTTTTCCCTGAGCACCTCTACGGCGCGGGCGATGGTTTCGTCGACAGCAAGAGATATCATGGGGGCGGTCGTACTTTCAGGATCGAAGGGCGTTTGGATCAAAGCGCGTTGGTGGTTTCGGGGTCGAACCAGCGGATGCGGTCGGGTTTGGGCAAGAGCCGCAGGTGATCGCCGACGGCGACCGTGGCATTCGATTCGAGGATGGCGCGGAACAGGCCGCCCTCGACATCGCAGGTGACCAGCGTGTGCGGTCCGAGCGGCTCGACAACGCGCACGGTGGCGTGCAGCCCTTCGGTGCCGGTGTCGACATCCTCGGGGCGAATGGCGAATTCTATCGTCTGCTTGTCCGATTTGGGGCCGGGCAGCGTCAGCCCGGCGACGGTCCAGCTGCCGTCTGCCGCCTTCGTCGCCAGGATGAAATTCATCGGCGGGTTGCCGATGAAGGAGCCGACGAAGCGTGCGGCCGGATTGCGATAGACCTCTACCGGCGAGGCGGCCTGGACGATATGGCCCTGATGCATGACGGCGATGCGGTCGGCGAGGCTCATCGCCTCGACCTGATCGTGAGTGACATAGATGGTGGTGGTCTTGGACGCGGCGAGCACGCCCTTGAGCTCGGCGCGCATTTCGAGCCGCAGCAGCGCATCGAGGTTCGACAGCGGCTCGTCCATCAGGATCACGTCCGGCTCCATCGCAAGTGCCCGAGCGACTGCCACGCGCTGGCGCTGGCCGCCGGAAAGCTGGCCCGAATAGCGCTTCAAAAGCTGCTCGATGTGCATGAGCTCCGCGGTGCGGTTGACGCGCCCCTCGACCTCCTGCTGCGGCAGCTTCTTCATGCGCAGCCCGAAGGCGATGTTCTCGAACACGGTCAGGTGCGGAAACACGGCGTAATTCTGGAACACCATGGCGATGCCGCGTTCGCGCGGCGGCAGATGGTCGACGCGACGGCCGCCGATCCAGACCTCGCCCTGGCTTGGCGTTTCCAGCCCGGCGACGATCCTCAGCAGCGTGGTCTTGCCGCAACCCGAGGCGCCAAGCAGCACCATGAATTCCTGGTCGGCGATGGTCAGGTCGATCGAATGCAGCGCGGTGAAGCCACCGAAACGTTTTGCGACCTGCTTGATGGCGATCTCAGCCATCGGCGTTCTCTTTTGTGCGCGTCATCGGTTGGCGATCCCCCACATGGCGAACAGATATTTGCGAACGGCGAAGATGAAGATCAGCGCCGGGATGACCAGTGCCGCGCCACCGGCGAATTTGAGGTAGAGCGGCGATTCGCCGAGGCTCTGCAGCAGGAAGGCGGTCAGCGTCCGGTTCTCGATGGTGAGCACGGCGGCGGCAAACACTTCGTTCCAGGAGATGGTGAAGGCAAATACCGCCGACGCCGCGATGCCCGGCAGCGCCAGCGGTAGAATGATTTTTCGGAATGCCTGCAATCTCGTGCAGCCGAGCGTCCAGGCCGCTTCCTCCAGCTCGACTGGAATGCCGGAGAAGAGCGAGAACGTGATCAGCACCGCGAATGGCAGCGCCAGCGTGGTGTGGACCAGCGCCAGCCCGATCGCGGTGTCGTCGAGGCCGGTGCGGATGAACATCACCGCCAGCGGTAGCGCCAGCAGCGGCAGTGGGAAGGCGCGGGTCATCAGCACGAGGAAACGGAACGTTTCCTTGCCCGGGAATTCGAAGCGCGACAGCGCGTAGCCCGCGGGTGCGCCGAAGCCGATCGAGAGGAGCATCGTCAGCGTGGCGACGAGAACGGAGTTCCACAGCGCCCTGGCGACGCCGGCGAAATTGATGAAGAAAGAAAGGCTGCCGAAATCGAATGACGGGAAGAAGCGCTTGGGAAAGGCGGTCACCTCTTCCGGCGACGACAGCGCGTTGACGATCAACAGATAGATCGGCAGCAGCACCCAGATGCAAAGCAGGATGACGGTGGCGACCAGCAACCAGTTGCCGGCTTTGCGGGCCTCAGGCGCGGCGATCGACAGCTCCACCGTGCTCATATCCGCGCCTCCTTCGGCACACGCAGCACCCGCAGGAAGAACAGCGTGAAACCGATCGATATGGCGAGGATGAACAGCGCCATGGCGGCGGCGACATTGCGGTCCTGCAGCGTGAACTGCCAATTGTAGGTCTCGCCCATCAGCACCGGCAGATTGGTGCCGCCGAGTGCTGCAACCACCGCAAAGACCTCAAAGGCAAGGATGACGCGCAGGATGATCGCCGTCTGCAGGCTGGGGCGCAGCAGAGGCAGCGTGATCTTGATGAAGCGCTTCCACGGACTAGCGCCAAAAACCTCCGCCGCCTCGTAATATTCCCGGGGGATGAGCCCCATGCCGGCGACCAGAATGACCATCATGATGGCGGTCGCACGCCAGATCTCGGCCAGCGCCACGGCGATGAAGATCGTCAGCTTGCTCTGGTAGCCGAGGAACATGACCGGCCTGTCGATGACGCCGAGATTGGAGAGCAAGGTGTTGAGGAAGCCGGACTGGTCGAAGATGGCGAGCCAGATCAGCCCAGCGGCGAGATCGGAGATGCCGAGCGGAATAGCGAAGATATAAAGCGCGGCGCTGCGCCCGGCCGCAAGTCGCGACACCATCGTTGCCATCAGCAGCGCCATGACCAGCTGGATGGGCACGACGACGGCGCTGAGAAGCAGCGTGTTGCGAACCGTGACCGGAAATTTCCAGCTGCTGGTCATGGTGCGGAAATTGTCGAGCGTAAAGCCGCCGTCGCGGGTGAACGCCTCGAAGGCGACCAGCGCAAACGGATAGAGGAAGAAGACGCAAAGGAACAGCGTCGCCGGCGTCAGCAGCAGATAGGGCAGGGCCTTGCCGTGCATGGAGCTCTCTCTATTCGAAGCTTCAAAAGGGGTGGGCGCCCGGCGCGCTGGAAATCCGGACGCCCGGGGAGGATTCTTAATCGACGGGACAGGCGCCTTGCGATGGTTTGTCGGGCGCCCAGCACGGCGCTTTCGCCTGGTCGATGATCGCCTTTAGCGCCGTCGCCTGTTCGTCGAGCACGCCGTGCACATCCTCGCCGCCGAGCACGATGCGCTCGAAGCTGTCGGTGTAGATCTGATTGAACTTGCCGCCGAGGCCGCCAAGTCCCATCGGCAGCAGCGCCGGCAGCGCATCCGGGGCTCCGGTCATGGTGGCGATCACTGGGCTGAAGGCCTTCACCGAGGCCGGCATGTCGTCGGGCAGCTTGACGTCGACGATGGGGAAGAAGTTTGTCGCCTTGAGCGCCGCGATCTGGGTTTCCGGTTTCAGCATATAGGCGACCAGTGCCTTGGCCTTGTCCATGTCGAGCGAGGTCTTCGGGATAGCGACGCCGGCGACCACCGGCATGTAGCCGCGGCCTGCCGGGCCGGCCGGCGCCGGGAAGGCGACGAAGTCATCGGGTTTCTGGTTGAAGGCGTCGGCGAGGCGCGCCACGTGATCGAATGCCACCCAGACTTCGCCGGTCAACAGCGGCTCCTGCATGAAGGCATAGTTGGTCGAATTCGGGTTGGTGTATTGCCACAATTCCTTGAACTTGTTCCACGCCGTCTCGGCCTCCGCCGAGCGGAACTTGGTCACCATCGAGCCGGTATACGATGGAAGGAGAAAACCCTCGAAGAAACGGTGCTTCAGCCCTTTCGGGCCGGCCGGAAAACCGAATTTGGGCGAACCGGTCTTTTCAGCGATGTTTTTCCCCCACTCGATCAGTTGGTCATAAGTGATGGTGTTGAGATCGGTGCCGGCCGGCAGATATTGCAGCGCCTGCTTGCTGGCCGCCATCAGAAAGGTGGCCTGCATCCATGGCAGGTACTTCTGCTCGCCGGTGCCGAGCATGCCGAGCTTCTTGTAGGTCTCGTTGACCTTGACGCCACCGAGATCGACGCCAGAGAGATCGACAAGGTCCGCGCCGACGGTGGAGAAGTCTCCGTGCAGGCCGCCGAGCACGCCTATGGTGCCGGAGCCGGCCTGCAGTTCGGCCTGAAGGCGGGTGAGCCAGGGCCCGTCCTCGGCGACCTGATAGTCGACCTGGCCGTCAAACCCCTTCAGCACTTCGCTGCGCATCTTCTGTGTCTCTTCCACTGGTCGCGCCTGTGTCGACCAGAACAACACCTGCTGGGCTTGCGCTGCGCCGGCAGCGAGCGACAGCGCCAGCACGGCGCCGGCCAATATCCGCAAAGCATTCATCGTCATCTTCCTCCCTGGGTTGCGCCGCGAAGCGGGCGTCAGTTCTGTCTTGTGGGTGCCGGGCCATGGCTTGCCCGCGAGACAAGTGTCGGCCGGACCAGCCGCGTCAGTGGCGCGTCCGGCCTGTTGCCGATGACGGTCAGCAGCATCTCGCCGATCTCGCGCGCGCACTGGCGGATCGAGGCGTCGAAAGTGGTTAGCCCCGGCGGCGCATAGGCTGAGGCGGCTATGTTGTCGAAGCCGATCACCGAAAGGTCGCGAGGAATGGCAAGGCCGGCTCGGGCAGCCTCTTCCATCACCGTCAGCGCCAGCTCGTCGAACAGCGCGACAATGGCCGTCGGCCGCTCGGTGGCGTGCAGTAGCCGGTTGATTGCCTGGATGCGGGCACCGCGATCGAACCGCGGTGCCGTCGCCACATCGAGCCTGACCGTCGGATCGCCTCGGCGGGCGATCGCGGCAGCGAGCCCATCCTGCCTGAGATGGCGAAACGTCATCGGCTCGGAAATCGTCACCAGGCCGAAATGGCGGTGTCCGAGATCGTAGAGCATGTCGAAGGCCTCGCCGAATGCGTGCGCGCCATCGGTATCGAGCCAATGATAGGCAAAGTCACCGTCGAGCAGCCGGCCATGCGCGACGAACGGAAAATTGCGTTGACGCAGATAGGTAAGCCGCTCGTCGACCTCGGCGATGCGGGTGACGACGACCCCATCGGCGCGTCCGGATTCGACAACATGGCGAAGCACGGAAAGTTCCGACTGGCCCTGCGCCGCTGCGGCCAGGATCAGGTCGGAACCGTGCGAAACCAACCCTTCGCCGAGCCCGGTGACGAATTCGCCGAGGAAGGAATCGACCAGATTGGGGCCGCGGATCGGCAGCACCATGCCGACAAAACCGCTGCGGCCGGAGACTAGCGTGCGGGCTGCCGTGTTCGGCACATAGCCGGCCTGGCGCGCGGCCTCGGTGACACGTTGGCGCGTTTTCAATGCGATCTGCTCGTGGCCGGCAAGGGCGCGCGAAACGGTGGTGATCGACAGGCCGAGCTGTGCGGCTAGTTCCTTGAGGGTGGTAACGCGGCCCGGCATCGTTCCTCTCGAACGAAGTTTGAAACGTTTGTAATCAGTCCAAGCGAAATTGCAAACGTTTTAAATGCGCGCGATCGGTGTTGCTTCTTGCCCGTGGTTCGCGCGGCCCTGTTCGGCCCCGGGCCGGCAAGCTCCCGGACGGAGATTTAAACGCAGCGGTTGCTTGACTCCGGCGACGCCTTGTGAAAAATTTTGCAGCAACTGATAAAAATATCAAGGGCGGAAATGGTTGGTTTTGGCAACGGCCTGCTGCGCGACGACGAGACCGGGATGGCAGCCCGCGCTGCCTGGCTTCACTATGCCGGCGGCCTGACCCAGTCGGAAGTCGCCAAGCGGCTCGGCCTGACCAGCCTCAAGGCGCATCGCCTCATCACCAAGGCCAATCAGGAAGGCCTGGTCAAAGTCTATATCGACGGCGAAGTCTCAGAATGCGTGGAGCTCGAGGACGAGTTGTCCGGCCGTTACGGCCTCGACTATTGCGAGGTGGTCCCGGACTTCGATGCCGAGGACCTGCCGCTCAAGGCGCTCGGCATTGCCGGCGCGCAGTTTCTCAAGCGCGAGATCGAACGCGGCGAAGAGGCGCTGATCGGCGTCGGCCACGGCCGCACGCTTGCCGCCTGCGTGGAATATCTGCCGCGCATATCGGCCGGCAGGATCCGTTTCGTCTCGCTGCTTGGCGGCCTGACGCGCAAGTTCTCGGCCAATCCGCATGACGTCATCCACCGCGTCGCCGAGCGGACTGGTGCGGAAGCCTATGTGATGCCCGTACCGATGTTCGCCAACACGGTCGAGGATCGAACCGTGTTGCTCGGGCAGAAAGGCGTCAGCGATGTCTTCGACCTCGCCAAGTCCGCCGACTTGCTCATCGCCGGCATCGGCACCGCCGAACGTGAGGCCTCGCTTGTCGCTACCGGTATGATCGAGAAGGGCGAGATGGAGGAGATCCGCCGCAATGGCGGCGTCGGCGAACTGCTCGGCCATTTCTTCGACGATGCCGGAAAGGCCGTTGCGACGACGCTTTCCGACCGGGCGCTGGCACTGGCGCGCGAAGACATCAGCAACCGCAGGATTGTCGCCGTCGCCGGCGGCAAGGTGAAGGTTCGCGCCATCAAGTCAGTGCTGGAGGGCCGCTATCTCAAAGGCTTGATAACCGACGAGCGGACGGCGCGATCGCTCGTGGAACAGACGCCGGTCGGGTAGCCGGCAACCATTTCGTTGAAACTACCCTGTGGAGGAGAAGAGAAATGCATGAGAAAGAGAAAGACCTCATCGACGCATTCCTGCGTGGACAAGTCGACCGCCGTGGGCTGATCAAGGGCCTCGGTGCAATGGGCCTTGCCGCCAGCACCGCCGGTACACTGCTCAATTTCGGGCAGACCCGCGCCCTGGCAGCTGATTTCGACTGGCAGGCGCATAAGGGCAAGACCATCAAGCTGTTGCTCAACAAGCATCCTTACGCCGATGCGATGATTGCCAACCTCGACAACTTCAAGAAGCTGACCGGCATGGAAGTCGTCTATGACGTGTTCCCCGAAGACGTCTATTTCGACAAGGTTACCGCCGCGCTGTCGGCCAGCTCGCCCGAATACGATGCCTTCATGACCGGCGCCTACATGACCTGGACCTACGGCCCGGCCGGCTGGATCACCGATCTCAACGAATGGATCAAGGATCCGGCCAAGACCAACCCGAAATATGCCTGGGACGACTTCCTGCCCGGCGTCAAGAATTCTTGCGCCTGGAACGGCCAGCCGGGCGGCGCGCTCGGTTCGGAAGACGCCAAGCAATGGTGCATTCCGTGGGGTTTCGAGCAGAACAACATCACCTACAACAAGGGCATGTTCGACAAGGTCGGCGTCAGCGTTCCCGGCAATATGGATGAAATGGTCGCTACGGCGGCGAAGCTTACCAAGGATGTTGGTGGCGGCGTCTACGGCATCGGCGTGCGCGGCTCGCGCTCTTGGGCAACGATCCACCCGGGGTTCCTGTCGGCTTACGCCAATTTCGACCAGAAGGATCTGAACGTCTCGGCTGACGGCAAGCTGTCAGCCGCCATGAGCACCGCCGAATCCAAGGCCTTCCACAAGCAGTGGGTGCAGATGATCCAGGAGAGCGGCCCCAAGGACTGGTCGACCTACACCTGGTATCAGGTCGGCACCGATCTCGGTGCAGGTGCGTCGGCGATGATTTTCGACGCCGATATCCTCGGCTATTTCATGAATGGCGGCGACAACAAGATGGCCGGCAAGCTCGCCTTTTCGGCGTTCAAGGCCAACCCGGCCGCCAAGGCGCCGACGCCCAATATCTGGATCTGGTCGCTGTCGATGTCCAACTTCTCGAAGGACAAGGACGCCACCTGGTACTTCATGCAATGGGCATCCGGACCCGAGCATGCATTGTTCGGTGCGACCAAGATGGACTTCGTCAATCCGGTTCGTCAGTCGGTCTGGAACGACGAGATGTTCCGCGAGAAGCTGAACAAGAGCTATCCGGGCTACGTCGAGATGTTCGACGTCTCGGCGCCGGGCGCCAGCATCAAGTTCACACCGCAGCCGCTGTTCTTCGATCTCACCACCGAATGGGCGGCGACGCTGCAGAAGATGGTGGCCAAGGAAGTGCCGGTCGACGAAGGCCTCGACAAGTTGGCCGAGAGCATCAACAGCCAGCTCAAGGAAGCCGGGCTCGGCTAAAGCCGCGGCCAAGGCTGGCCCGTCCGCGGGTCAGCCTTTGAGATGTGATACGTTTGCGACGCGGTGCCGAGCGGTACCGCCTGCTCGCCCGACCGGCCGCCTTGCTCCCTTGGGCGGCCGGGACGGCGAAGCAACAGAATGACGGAGCAGCAGATGACTGCGGCGACAATACAAAGAAACAGGCCGTCGGGCTTCAGGATCAGCAAGCGGGTGCTGCCCTATCTCCTTAGCTTGCCGGCCTTGCTGGTCTGCATCGGCATCCTGATCCCGTTCTTCACATCGGTGGTCTATTCTTTCCAGCGCTACCGATTGAGCCAGCCTTGGGCGCGGCAATTCAACTGGGGCGACAACTATATCTCGTTCTTCACCGACCCGAAGTTCTGGAACACGCTGCAGGTGTCGCTGCTCTACGCCGGCATCACCGTCGTGCTCGAGTTGCTTCTCGGTCTCGGCATCGCCATGCTGCTGCAAAAGCGCTCGACGCTGAACAACTTCATCTCGATCATGCTGTTGATGCCGCTGATGACGGCGCCAGCGCTCGCCGCGCTGATGTGGAAGCTGATGACCAATCCCGGCTTTGGCGTGCTCAGCTATCTCGCCAGCCTGATCGGGCTGCAGGATTTCCGCTGGGCCTCGTCGCCCTCGACGGCACTGCTCACCGTCGTGCTTGTCGACATCTGGGTCTACACGCCCTTCATCATGATCCTGCTGCTTGCCGGTCTGCGCAGCCTGCCGACGCAGCCCTTCGAGGCGGCAGCACTTGACGGCGTGCCGCGCAGTTTCGTGTTCTTCCGCATCACCCTGCCGATGCTAACCCCCTATATCCTGACGGCGACATTGTTCCGCCTGCTCGATTCCATCCAGCAGTTCGACATCATCTACGCCATGACCCAGGGTGGTCCGGGCGACACGCTGACCGTGTTCCAGGTCGAGGCCTATCTCAACTTCTTCCAGTCGACCAATGTCGGCCGCTCGGCGGCGCTGATGATCATCCTGTGGGCGATCACCTATTTCCTCTCGAACATCTTCATCAAGAACTGGCTGCGGCTGCGCGAACGCGCCCGCGGCCAGGCATAGGAGGCTGGCATGGAACATACCTCCCTTCTCGAACGCATCCTGCGCGGCATAGCCCTAGCGCTGGTCGTGATCTTCTTCATGTTCCCGATCGTCTGGATCCTGATGATGTCATTCCAGACCAACGAGACAATCCTGCGGATTCCGCCACAGCTTGTCTTCGAGCCGACGCTCGCCAACTACACCGCCTTGATCACCGGCAAGCTGATGACGGCGGCCGGCACGCTCGACATCGCCTTCATGCGCAATCTCTGGAATTCCGTCTTCCTGTCGGTCACCTCGGTTGCCGTCGCGTTGCTGCTCGGCGTGCCGGCCGCCTATGCGTTTGCGCGGCATAAGTTTCGCGGCTCGGAGGACATTGCCTTCACGCTGCTGTCGTTCCGTTTCGCGCCGGCGCTGCTGGTGCTTTTGCCGCTCACCCTCTATTTCCAGAAGCTCGGGCTGGCCAATACCTATATCGGGCTGATCTGGGTCTACCAGCTGATCTGCCTGCCGCTGATCCTGTGGATCGTGCGCGGCTATTTCGAGGATATACCGGCCGACATCGAATACGCCTACCGCATTGCCGGACATTCCTGGTTTGCTACCTTCCGCAAGATCGCGCTGCCGCTCGCCGGCCCAGGCATTGCCGCTGCCGGCCTGCTCGCCTTTATCTTTGCCTGGAACAATTTCGTTTTTGCGCTGGTGCTCGCCTCGGCCGACAAGCAGCCGGTGACGGTCGGCGCGCTCGCCTTCATCACGTCCTCCGGCATCCAGTATGGCCAGATTTCGGCGGCGATCGTGCTGTCGATCACGCCGACCCTGGCGCTCGCGCTCTATGCGCAACGCTATCTGGTCGAAGGCCTGTCGCTTGGCGCGGTGAAAGGATAGTCCGATGGCAAGCCTCGAACTGCGAAACATCGTCAAGCGCTATAAAAGCCAGACCGTTCTCGACAATCTGTCGCTGACCGTCGCCGACGGCGAAACGCTGGTCCTGTTCGGACCGTCCGGCGCCGGCAAGACGGTGCTGTTGCGGCTGGTGGCCGGGGTCATCGACCCCGACGAGGGAAAGATCCTCATCGGCGGCGAGGACATAACCGATCTCGACGCCGAGTTCCGCGGCGTCGGCATGGCATTCCAGAACTTCGCGCTGTTCCCGCATATGACGGCGTTCGACAACATAGCCACGCCTCTGCAGGCGAAGCACTCATCGCAGGGCACGATAAAGACCGGCGTCGAGAGCGTCGCTAAGCTGTTGAAAATCGGCCATGTGCTCAGCCACAAGCCGCGGGCGCTGTCCAACGGCCAGAAGCAACGCACCGCGCTTGCCCGCGCGTTGGTCGGCTCGCCGCCGCTGCTGCTGCTCGATGATCCCTTGCGCAACGTCGATGCCAAATTGCGCTTCGAAATGCGCCTCGAGCTGCCAAGGCTGCTCGCCGATCGTGGCGCGACCGTCATCTACGTCACCCAAGACTACAAGGAAGCGATGGCGCTCGGCGACCGCATCGCGGTGATGTCGCAAGGCGTCGTCAAACAGCTCGGCACGCCCGAGCAGATCTATCGCGAGCCGGCCAATGTCGAGATTGCCCGGCTGTTCGGCGACCCGACCATCAACCTTCTGGACGTCAAGCCGTCGCGGGACGCCAAGGGCATCTATGTCGGCCTGTCCAACGTCCAGGTCCATCTTGCCGGCGCGCATGAGGCGGCGGTCGGCCGTGATTGCGTGATCGGCCTGCGGCCGGAGGCTCTGGCGTTTGTTGATGAAGGCACGCCCGGCGCCATCCCGGTGACGGTCGAGGCTGAGACGCCGCTCAACGAGAAGATCGTCACCCTGGTGCGCACCGTGCGTGGCCGTGAAATCCTGGTCTCGCGTCCGTCCGGAACACCGGGCCAATCCGAGGGCAGGGCCCATATCGCCGTCGACAGCAAAAGCGCCCTGCTGTTCGATCGGGCACGTGGCGAGCGTATCGGCTCGAAAAACGTCGTCAATTTGCGCAGCGGAGAAGCGGCATGAGCCCGAGCGCAATCACCCTCTCAGGCGTCGACAAGTTCTACGGTCCGATCGACCGCGGCGTGCACGCCGTCAAGAACCTGACGATGGAAATCGCCAAGGGCGAGATCGTGGCGCTGCTCGGCTCGTCCGGCTGCGGCAAGACCTCGACATTGCGCATGATCGCAGGTTTCGAAGAGGTCTCGCGTGGCACGATCTCGGTTGCCGGCCGCAAGGTGCACACACTGCCGCCGGTCAAGCGCAACGTGGCGATGGCGTTCGAGGGCTATTCGCTCTATCCGCCGCTGACCGTGCGCGAGAACATGGCCTTCGCCCTCAAGGCGGCCAGGCTGCCGAAGAGCGAGGTCGATGCAAAAGTTGCCAGCATCGCCAAGCTGCTCGAGATCGAGGACATTCTCGAGCGCTATCCGAGTTCGATCTCCGGCGGCCAGCAGCAGCGCGCCAGCCTTGGCCGGGCGCTGATCCGCAAAGCCGACCTGCATCTGCTCGACGAGCCGATGGGCCAGCTCGAGCCGCAGCTCCGCGCCGTGCTGCGCGGCCGCATCAAGCACTTCATCAAGGAGCGCGGCCTGACCGCGATCCTGGTCACCCACGACCAGACCGAGGCCAACGCGCTGGCAGACCGCATCGCTGTCATGGAAGGCGGCGTGCTGCAGCAGTTCGACACGCCCGACAGGCTCAAGGAGCGGCCGGCAAACCTGTTCACCGGCACCTTCATCGGCGAGCCGCCGATGAATGTCTTCGAGGCCTATGTCGGCACGGCTGCCGGCAAGATCAATCTCAAGCTGCCCGACGGTCTTTCGCTCGACTACGACAAGGATGCCTTCAGCGGCCCGGTTCGCGACGAATTGCTCAACCGGCAGCGCGTCGTCATTGGTGTCAGGCCCTATGCTGTCCGCCGCTCCAAGGATGGCGTGCCGGCCACCGTTTCGGCCAATCAATGGCTTGGCGATCAGACCCATATCGCCGCCGATTTCGCCGGCGGTTCGCTGGTTCTGGTCGAGCATGACCGGACCCGCCTGGAGCTCGGTGCGCCGATCAAGGTCAGCATCGATCCGAAAAACCTGCACGTCTTCGATCAGGCGAGCGGCAACGCCATTTCGCACGGTACGGAGCTTGCCTGATGCGGGATGTGCTGATCGGCATCGACGCCGGCACGTCTGTCATCAAATCCGTCGCCTTCGACACGGCGGGCAGGCAGATCGCGGTCGCCGCGCTGCCCAACAAATACGAGACACTACCGGGCGGCGGCGCCGAGCAGGACCTGACACGCACCTGGGCCGATACCGCGACGACCTTGCGCCAACTCGCCGACAAGGTGCCGGACCTAGCCAGCCGGACCATTGCCATTGCCGTGACCGGCCAAGGCGACGGCACCTGGCTGATCGACAAGGATGGTGAGCCGGTGGCCAAGGGCTGGCTGTGGCTCGACGCGCGCGCTGCCGCGGTCGTCGAGGAGATCCGCGCGCGGCCCGAGGACCGGCTGCGCTTCGAAAAGACCGGCAGCGGGCTTGCTGCCTGCCAGCAGGGATCGCAGTTCGTCTTCATGAAGCGCCACATGCCCGCGATGCTTGCCAATGCAGCGACGGCGTTCCACTGCAAGGACTGGCTCTATTTCAAGTTGACCGGCCAACGCGCCACCGACCCGTCCGAGGGCACCTTCACCTTCGGCGATTTCCGCACGCGCGGCTATTGCGATGATGTGCTTGAGGTGCTCGGCGTCACTGATCTCAGGCATCTGCTGCCGCCCATCATCGATGGCACCAGGCAAAGCACAGGGCTGTCGGCGGCAGCGGCAGAGGCGACCGGACTGCTCTCCGGCACGCCGGTCGTTCTGGCCTATGTCGATGTCGCCTGTACCGCGCTCGGCGCCGGCCTGTTCGATCGCGAGCGCAAGTCCGGCTGCTCGATCATCGGCTCAACGGGCATGCATATGCGGCTTGCCGAGACGCCGGACGAGGTGCTGCTCAACGAGGCTGCAACCGGCTACACGATGACGATGCCGGCGCCAGGCGTCTTTGCGCAGATGCAGTCGAACATGGCGGCAACGCTCAACATCGACTGGGTTCTCGGCCTCGCCTCCGGCATTCTCGCCTCGCAAGGTATCACGCGGACCAATGGCGAGATGATCGCGCTGGTCGACCAGTGGATATCGTCGTCCGAGCCAGGGTCGCTGCTCTACCAGCCCTATGTCTCGGAGGCGGGCGAGCGCGGGCCGTTCGTCGATGCCAATGCCAGGGCCGGCTTCGTCGGCATTTCGTCCAGGCACGGCTATGCTGACATGGTTCGTGCGGTGTTCGAGGGGCTGGCTTTCGCGGCACGCGATTGCTACGCCGCCATGGGGCCGCTGCCCAAGGAAATCCGCCTGACCGGCGGAGCGGCCAGGAGCCCGGCTCTGCGCAAGATCCTGGGTGCTGCGGTCGGCGCCGACATTCGCACCAGCGAGCGCGAGGAGGCCGGTGCTGCGGGCGCTGCGATGATTGCTGCGGTCTGCGTCGGCCAGTACGCATCAATGGACGATTGCGTCAGTGAATGGGTCACGCCTTTGCTCCGTGCGGCCGAACCTAGCGACCGAAAACTTGCCGCTGCCTACGAGGCGATTGTTCCGTCCTACACATTGGCGCATGAGGCGCTGCGGCCGGTCTGGCGTTCGCTGGCCGCATCCAGACAAACTGACGTGAATTGAGAAGAGCATGCCCAACAAAATTGCGATCATCGGCGACCGCTTCATGCTTCCGGAAGTGTTTCGCGAGAAAATCGAAGCGGCCTGCGGCGATAATCTCGACATCCGCACCATTGAGACCGCATGGCCCGACGAGCCGATGCAATTCGGCAATGCGGCGCTCGGCCTCGACAAAATCAAGGAATATTTCGGCGATCCCGACGAAGTGGTGGATTTCATCGGCGATGCCGAAATCTTCGTCACCCAGCTTGCGCCGCTCTCCGAAGCCATGATGCAGCGCCTGCCGACGCTCAAGCTGGTTGCGGTGTCGCGCGGCGGGCCGATCAACATCGACATGCCTGCCGCCAAGGCCCATGGCATCACCGTGGTCAATGTGCCCGGTCGCAATGCCAGCGCGGTGGCCGAGTTCACCATCGGCGCCATTCTCGCCGAGACGCGGCTGATCCGCGTCGGCCACGAAGCCTTGCGCAAGGGCGAGTGGCGCGGCGATCTCTACCGCGCCGACCGCACCGGCCGCGAGCTCAACGAGATGACCGTCGGCGTCATCGGCTATGGCAATATCGGCACCAGGCTGGTTCGGCTGCTGCGTGCATTCGGCTGCCGCATCCTGGTCTCCGATCCCTATGTGCAGTTGAGCGCCGAGGATCGCAGTGCCGGCGTCGAGCTGGTTGCGCTGGACGATCTCTTGTCGCGCTCCGATGTGGTCACGCTGCATTCCCGGGTCACCGAGGAGACGCGCGGCCTGATCGGCAAGGACGCCATCGCCCGGATGAAGCCCGGCGTGATCTTCGTCAATACCGCGCGCGGACCGCTGGTCGACTACGATGCACTCTACGAGGCGCTCGTCTCGGGGCAGATCGGCAGTGCCATGCTGGAGACGTTCGCCGTCGAGCCGGTGCCCGTCGACTGGCCGCTGCTGCAGCTCCCGAATGTGACGCTGACGCCGCATATCGCCGGCGCGTCGGTACGCACCGTGACCTACGCAGCCGAGCAGGCGGCCGAGGAAGTGCGCCGCTTCATCGCCGGCCTGCCTCCGGCCAATCCATGCTGACGACAGGGCATAGAGCGAGATGAGCGGTGACAGCGAAATCGTCGACCTCTTCGTCATCGGCGGCGGCGTCAATGGCGCCGGCATCGCGCGCGATGCGGCAGGCCGGGGGCTGTCGGTCATTCTTTGCGAAAAAGACGATCTCGCCGAAGGCACCAGTTCTAGATCAGGAAAGCTCGTCCATGGCGGTTTGCGCTATCTCGAATATTACGAGTTCCGCCTGGTGCGCGAGGCGCTGATCGAGCGCGAGGTGCTGCTGGAATCCGCACCGCACATCATCTGGCCGATGCGCTTCGTGCTGCCGCACAGCCCGGATGATCGGCCGGCCTGGCTGGTCCGGCTCGGCCTGTTCCTCTACGACCATCTTGGCGGCCGCAAGCGGCTGCCGGCCACTCGCACGCTTGACCTGCGCACCGCACCCGAGGGCGCGCCGATCAAGGACAGCTTCAAACGCGGCTTCGAATATTCCGACTGCTGGGTCGACGACGCCCGCCTGGTCGTCATCAACGCGCTCGACGCCGCGGAGCGTGGGACCAGGATATTCACCCGCACTGCCTGCACCGCCGCCCGCCGCGAAAACGGCCTGTGGTCGGTGGAAATGCGGGACGGTCGAACCGGCGTCAGGACCACGGTTCGGGCACGGGCGCTGGTCAACGCCGCCGGACCCTGGGTCAATGATATCATCAACCGCGTGGCTGGCCAGAATTCCAGGCGCAACGTGCGCCTGGTCAAGGGCAGCCACATCGTCGTGCCGAAATTCTGGGAAGGCCGGCAAGCCTATCTCGTCCAGAACAGCGACAAGCGCGTGATCTTCATCAATCCCTACCAGAACGATCTGGCGCTGATCGGCACCACCGACATTCCTTATGACGGGCGGCCGGAAGACGTGACCGCCGACGCCAGCGAGGTCGACTACCTGATTAAGGTGGTCAACCGCTACTTCAAGCGCCAGCTTGCGCGCAGCGACGTCGTCTACTCGTTTTCCGGCGTCAGGCCGCTTTATGACGACAATGCCGACAATCCGAGCGCGGTCACCCGCGACTATATTTTCGAGCTCGACGTGGCGGCGGGACAGGCGCCGCTGCTTTCCGTCTTCGGTGGCAAGATCACCACCTTCCGCAAGCTGGCCGAGCACGCGCTCGACCGCATCGCCCCGTTCTTCCCGAAGATGGGCAAGCCGTGGACCTCGAAAGGACATCTGCCAGGCGGCGATATCGCCAATGCCGATTTCGAGCAGTTCCTCGGTGACCTCGGCCACGAATATCCCTGGATGCCGGCCTCGCTGGTCAAGCATTATGGCCGGCTCTACGGCACAAGGACGCGTGATCTGGTCGGCGCGGCCGGTTCGCTCGCTGAACTGGGGCGGCGCTTCGGCAAGGATTTGTTCGAGCGCGAAGCCAATTACCTGTTCGAGCATGAATGGGCCGAGACGGCCGCCGATATTCTCGAACGGCGCACCAAACACGGACTGCATCTGTCCGCCGCAGAAAGAACCGCCTTCGAAGACTGGTGCTCGAGCCGGCTGGCGAAGGCAGGCTGATGGCCTTTACGCTGTCCCTCAACACCAACCCGCTGGTCAATCGTTTCGCCGAACCGGACGATCTGATCGATGCGATCGCCTACGACATCGGCATCCGCGACGTGCAGCTCACGCATGAATTCGTCAATCCCGGTTGGCCGGCGGCGACGATCGCCAAATTCATCCGCCTGTTCCGCTCCGCTCTCAACCGCACCGGCGTGCGTGTGACCTCCGCGATGACCGGCCCCTACGGCCGGCTCAATCATTTCGGCCATCCCGATGCCGACGTGCGGCGCTATTATGTCGACTGGTTCAAGACCTTTGCCGAAATTTCGGCCGAGCTCGGCGCCCGCGGCATGGGCACGCAATTCGCGATCTTCACTCATCGTGACTATGACGATCCCGAGCGTCGCGCGCGGCTTTTCGAGATCGCGCTGGAATGCTGGCGCGCGGTCGCCGAGCACGCCAAAGCGGCCGGCTTGACCTACCTGTTCTGGGAGCCGATGTCGGTCGGCCGCGAGTTCGGCCATACGATCGAAAGCTGCCGGACGCTGCAGAGCGAGATCGATGCGGCCGGCATGGCGATCCCGCTCAAGATGATGGTCGATATCGACCATGGCGACGTGACGTCGAGCAATCCGGACGACATCGACCCCTATGCCTGGGCCGAAGCCTTTCCAAAGGAATCGCCGATCATCCACGTCAAGCAATCCTCAATGAACAAGGGTGGCCATTGGCCGTTCATTGCCGCCTACAACAAGGACGGCCGCATCACGCCCGAAAAGCTGCTGGACACTGTTCGGCGTGGCGGCGGCGTCGACAATGAGATCTGCCTCGAATTGTCGTTCCGCGAACGCGAGCCCGTCGACCACCAGGTCGTCGCCATGATCCGCGAATCGGTCGACTATTGGGCGCCCTTCATCGAGGCCGGCAGGGCCGGTCTTTTGCCGAAAGCATGATGGGATGAGCAGGTGCCGACGCGGCTCCTGCTCAGAACCGGAATATGTCAGCCGAATTTCGGATCGAGACTGCCCGACTTGTAGCGCTTGGCCATTTCCGAGACCGGCAGCGGCTTGATCTTGGGAGCGTTGCCGGCGGTGCCGAACTGCTCGAAACGCTCCTTGCACAGCTTCCGCATGGCGGCCATCGCCGGCGTCAGATATTTGCGTGGATCGAATTCGCTCGGGTTCTCGGTCAGCACCTTGCGGATCGCGCCGGTCAGCGCCATGCGGTTGTCGGTATCGATATTGATTTTGCGCACGCCATGTTTGATGCCGCGCTGGATTTCCTCGACCGGCACCCCCCATGTCGGCTTCATCTGGCCGCCATATTTGTTGATGATCTCCTGCAGCTCCTCCGGCACCGAGGACGAGCCGTGCATGACGAGGTGCATGTTCGGCAAGCGGCGGTGGATTTCCTCGATGACGTTCATGGCAAGCACCGCGCCGTCCGGCTTGCGGCTGAACTTGTAGGCGCCGTGGCTGGTGCCCATGGCGACGGCCAGCGCATCGACATGGGTGTCGCGCACGAACTGTTCGGCCTGAACCGGGTCGGTCAGCAGCTGATCGTGGCTGATGACGCCCTCGACGCCATGGCCGTCCTCCTGTTCGCCGCCGCCCATCTCCAGCGATCCGAGAACGCCGATCTCGCCCTCCACCGACACGCCGCCCCAATGCGCCATATCGACGACGCGGCGGGTGATACCGGAATTATAGGCGTAGTCGGCCGGCGTCTTGCCGTCTTCCTTCAGCGATCCGTCCATCATCACCGAGGTGAAGCCGTACTGGATTGCGGTAACGCAGGTCGCTTCGTTGTTGCCATGGTCGAGATGCATGCAGACCGGGATATCAGGATGGATTTCGACCAGCGCGTCGATCAGCTTGGCCAGCACGACATCGTTGGCGTAGGCCCGCGCGCCGCGGCTCGCCTGCAGGATGACCGGCGATTTGGTCTCCTCGGCTGCCTCCATGATGGCGAGGCCCTGTTCCATATTGTTCATGTTGAAGGCAGGCACGCCATAACCGTATTCGGCGGCATGATCGAGCAATTGTCTCAGTGTGATGCGAGCCACTCAGTAGTCTCCCGTATCCGGTTTCGAGCCAGTGTTTGCGGGCTGTTCGGCTATTGTCGAGCCCGCTAAAGCTTCTGGCCGGATTTCCGCTGCACCGCAACCGCTGGACGCCCGGCCGACAGCAATTCTTGTTACGGCACGCCGTCAGAAGCGTCATGATATCCCAGGCAGATATAACATTATCACAAAAATACTGGTGGCTATGCGACGTTTCCTGTTATATCTCGGAACGTGCGTGCGGGTTGCACGAGGAAGCCGCGGAAATGAAGAGCGACGGCCGTCGGCAAGGCATCATGGATTTTCTGATGGACACCGGCACCGCCAGTGTCGACGATCTTGCCTCGCGCTTCGGCGTCTCCAAGATGACCGTCCACCGCGACCTCGACGAGCTCGAGGAAAGCGGCTTCCTGCGCAAGGTACGCGGCGGCGCCTCGATTCAGCCGAGCAGCCTTTTCGAGAGCGATTTCCGCTACCGCCAGAGACTGGCCGGCGACGAGAAAAAGCGCATCGCCGCCGCTGCCGTGACGATGATCGAACCGGGTCAGACGGTGATCATCGACGACGGCTCGACCGCGGGCGGCGTTGCTCGGCATCTCGCCGATCTGCGTCCGCTGACGGTGATCTCGAACAATCTGGCTGTCATCCAGGATTTGGCGGGCGTTGCCGGCATCAACCTGATTGCGCTCGGCGGCCAGTACAGCAAGAAGTTTCACGGCTTCTTCGGCCTGCTCGCCGAGGACACGCTGAAATCATTGCGCGCCGATGTCGCCTTCCTGTCGTCATCGGCTATCCACGGCGCTTCCGCCTTTCACCAGGATCAGGAAGTGGTCCAGACCAAACGGCTGATGATGGCCGCTGCGGCGCGCAAATATCTGCTGGTCGATCACGGCAAGTTCGGCCGCACAGCCTTGCATTTCCTGACCGATCTCAAGGCTTTCGATACCGTCTTCACCGGCCGCGAGCCGCAGCCGCAGATGCGTGCGGCGCTGGATGGTGCCGGCGTGTCGCTGACAGTGGTCGCAGAGTAGGAGGAGCACGCATGGTTTACTGGGTCGGCACCAGCTGGAAAATGAACAAGACGCTCGCCGAGGCGATGGCTTTCACGAGGGCATTGGCCGAGTTCGTCCCCGGTTTCGACGAGCGCATCCAGCCCTTCGTCATCCCACCCTTCACGGCGGTCCGCGAGGTCAAGAAAGCGCTGTCGCCGACGCGCATCAAGGTCGGCGCGCAGAACATGCATTGGGCTGACGCCGGCGCCTGGACCGGCGAGATCTCGCCGGTAATGCTGAAAGACTGCGAACTTGATATGGTAGAGTTGGGCCACAGCGAACGGCGCGAGCATTTCGGCGAGACCGACAAGGCTGTCGGGCTGAAGACCGCAGCGGCGGTGAAGCACGGTCTCGTGCCACTGATCTGCGTCGGCGAGACTTTGGCTCAACGCGACAGCGGGCAGGCGGATACGGTGCTGGCCTTGCAGGTGCACGGCGCGCTGCAGTTTCTCGAAGGCGCGGCCAGGGCGGCGACGATCCTGTTTGCCTATGAGCCGGTCTGGGCGATCGGCGACAAGGGCGTGCCGGCAAGCTCGGACTATGCCGGCAGACAGCAGGCGCTGATCAAGAAAATCGCGCGCGACCTGCTGCCGGTTGTGCCGCCGGTGCTTTATGGCGGCAGCGTCAATCCGCAAAATGCCGCCGAACTGATCGGACAGTCTCATATAGACGGCTTGTTCATCGGCCGTTCCGCCTGGCAGGCGGACGGCTATATAGACATCCTCAAACGCGCCTCAGCGGCGATCTGAAGCATCGAACAGGAAGGAAACCGAACATGAAAATAGCCATTGGAGCCGACAGCGCCGGCAAACCGCTGCTCGATGTCATTGCCGCTCACCTGGCCACCAAGCCCGGCCTCACGGTCAGCGATCTCAGCCAGGCGGGCTACTACGCCGACCTGTCGCAGAAGCTCGCCCAGACCATAATCGACGGCGAGAACGATCGCGGCATCCTTTTTTGCGGCACTGGCATCGGCGTTTCCATTTCCGCCAACAAGGTCCCGGGCATTCGCGCCGCACTCACCCACGACACCTATTCGGCCGAGCGCGCTGCAAAATCCAACAACGCCCAGATCATCACCATGGGCGCCCGCGTTATTGGACCGGAACTTGCCAAGTCGATCGTCGATGCATGGCTCGCATCGGAATTCGATGAGAAGGGACCGTCGGCCGGCAATGTCCAGGCCATCGACAGGCTCGACGCAGCGAAGGTCCGTTAAGCCAGACTTTCCCGTATCGCTTTGATGATCGTGACGGCCGACGCGGCGCCGGGATCCATATGCCCGAGCGAGCGCTCGCCGAGCCGCGAGGAGCGGCCCTTGGCGGCGATCATGTTCTTGGTTGCCTCGGCGCCCCGTTCGGCTGCGGCGAGTGCAGTTTCCAAGCTCTCCAACAGGGTCTTGCCGGCTTCCTGCGCGGCGCCCGCTGCCTGTGCTGCCGGCAGCCAGGCGTCGACCATGGTCTTTTCGCCGAGCTCGGCCTTGCCGCGATCCTGGATGCCTTGCGCCATCGCCCGGAGCATGGCGATGATGTCAGCATCCTCCAGAATTGCCTTGCCTTTGACGGCGGCGGCAGCGCGCATGAAGGCGGTCGCATAGAGTGGGCCTGACGACGCGCCGACGGCGTTGAGGAACGACTTTGCCGCGGTATTGAGCAGCGCCGTCGGTCCGGTCGCCGCGAGGTCGAGTTGCGCCAGTGCCTCGCGTACCGCGCCGAAGCCGAGCGCCATGGCGATGCCGTGGTCGGCGTCGCCGATGACGCCGTCGAGTTGGCAGAGCCTGTCCTTGTCGGCGTCGATCGCCGCCGCGATCTCATCGAACATTCTTTTCAAGCCGGCTGAGTCGATCGAGGTCATGATGCTTTCTCAGCCGGCGCGGAACATGGCGCAGTCGCAGGGATGGTCGAGCATCTCCTGCAATTCGCCGTCGAGATGCATCAGCGTCACTGAGGCGCCGGCCATTTCGAGCGAGGTGCAATAATTGCCGACCCAGGTCGCGTGGACGGAAACGCCGATGTCGTCGAGCCTCTGCTTGACCCGCCGGTTCATGATGTAGAGCTCCATCAGCGGCGTCGAACCGAGCGAATTGACCAGCACGGCGACCTTGTCGCTGCGCGTCGGCGCCATTTCGTCGAGGATCTTGTCCAGCATCTCGTCGGTGATCTCGTCGGCCGTCTTTAGTTTTCCGCGTGCGATGCCCGGCTCGCCATGGATGCCCATGCCGATCTCCATCTCGTCCGGTCCGATTTCGAAATTCGGCCGGCGGGTCTGCGGCAGCGAACAGGGCGAAAGCGCCACGCCCATAGTGAAGGTCTGATCGTTGGCCTTCCTGGCGATACGCTCGCATTCATCGAATGTCAGCATCCGGTCGCATGCGGCACCGACAGCCTTGAAGATGAAGAAATTGCCGGCGACGCCGCGCCGCTTCTGCCTCTGGTCGCGTGGCGCCGAGGCGACATCGTCGGTGGTCAGCACGGTGCGCACCTCGATATCGTCCATCGCCGCCATTTCGGCGGCCATGTCGAAATTCATCACGTCGCCGGCATAGTTGCCGTACATGAACAGCACACCGGCACCGCCGCTGGCCGCTTTGGCGCATTCGAGGATCGGGTCCGGCGGCGGCGAGGCAAAAACGTTGCCGATCGCGGCCGCGTCGGCAAGCCCCTTGCCGACGAAGCCAAGGAAGGTCGGCTCGTGGCCCGAGCCGCCGCCGATGACAAGGCCGACCTTGCCTGGGCGCGGCCCGTCGCGGGCGATGATGGAGCGGGGGCTGCCGTCCGCACTTCGGAGATGGCGCGGATGCGCGGCCAGAATGCCCTCCAGCATCTCGTCGACGGAGCGGTTGCCGTCATTGATGATCTTCTTGGTCTGCACCGGCATCCTCCCTAGTTTTCGTGAGATACTACAGCGCCTTACCGGGATTTCCACCCGGCGACGGAGATTTCACGCCGCGATGCGTTCGCGTGTCGCCAGCAGTTGCACGCAGGCACCGGCCGCCTCTTTGCCCTTGACCCTGAAATGCTCGAAGAAGAAGCGGTGATGGTCAGCGCTGTCATGGTAGTTGTGCGGCGTCAGCACCGCCGAAAGCACCGGCACGCCAGTCGACAATTGCACGTTCATCATGCCGTCGATGACCGCACTCGCCACGAACTCATGCCGGTAGATGCCGCCATTGACGACGAACGCGGCGCCGAGGATAGCGGCATAGCGGCCGGTCTCGGCAAGCATCTTTGCATGCAGGGGAATCTCAAAGGCGCCCGGCACATCGAAGACATCGACGGCAAAGCGTTTCTCCCCGACAACCGCCAGTTCCGCCTCGAATGCTTCAACGCATTGGTCGACGATATCGGCGTGCCAGCGCGCCCGAATGACGGCAACGCGGATCGTTTCATAGTCGTTCTGGGAATGCTGATTCATGGGTCCATCCTTCCGTTTCCAACCAGAATCAGGACGCACGATACGGAGTCCGAACCGCGAAAGCGGACCGTCTTCCATTCGTTCTCTTCCATCCGGACTGTGACCGTCGGCTCCGGAATCTCACCGGATCTGCTGACCCCTCCGGCTAACCGGAAAGCGCTCGCGGGCTTGGGCCGAGACCCTTACCGCCGGTGGGGACTTTCACCCCGCCCTGAGAACATTGACGGCGTTTGTATGGAAGGACCGGATAGCGCTGTCAACCGCCGACGTCGTCGCCGATGGCGCAGAAATGGCGATCCGTTCCGACTTGGTCACTTTGAGGGCGAGGGAGGCGCTGATAAGTTGCAGCGTCAAATGGCGATCACGGGCAAGGCGGGCAGCACCTTGTCCAAGGTGATGGGGAATTCACGCACTCGCACGCCGGTCGCGTTGTAGATGGCGTTGGCGACGGCAGCCCCCGCACCGCAGACGCCGAGCTCGCCGAGACCCTTCGCGCCAAGTGGATTGGCCTTGTCGTCATCTTCCTCGAGGAAGACGACTTCCATCTCGGGGACGTCGCCATTGACCGGGACGTGATATTCGGCAAGATCGTGATTGACGAAGTGGCCATAGCGCGGATCGAGCACCGTCTGCTCCATCAGCGCCGCACCGATCCCCCAGGTCATGCCGCCGATGATTTGCGAGCGTGCAGTCTTGGCGTTGAGGATACGGCCCGCGCCGACCACAGTCAGCATCCGGCGCATGCGGATTTCACCGGTGTCGCAATCGACAGCGACCTTGGCGAAATGCGCTCCGTACGAATGCTGCGAATAAGTCTTGTACGACTCGGTGGTGGCGCCTGCGGCTACGGAGCCTTCGGCCTCGAACCCGTCGGGAGCGATCCTCCCGATGAGATCGGCCAGGCTCGCCGATCGCTGGCCGATCCTGACCTCGCTGTCGGCAAAGTTTGCCTCGGTGGCGTTCGCGCCGCGCAACGGTGACGCTTCGCTCGACTGCGCCGCGTCCAGGATCCGTCCTTTGAGGGCGTTGCACGCATTATACAGGGCCGAACCCGCGCTCGCCGCGCCCCAGGACCCGCCGGAGCCGGCGGTACGCGGGAAGCGGCTGTCGCCGAGCTCCACCTTGACGGACGAGATCGGCACGCCGAGGCTCTCGGCAGCAATCTGGGTCAGGATCGTATAGGTGCCGGTCCCAATGTCGGTCATGTCGAGCCGCGCCGTCACCCGACCGTCCCGGTCGATCGCAACCCGCGCCGTCGCCGCGCCGATGTAGTTCGGACGGATCGCCGCCGCCATGCCGTAGCCGATGAGCTTCCGGCCCTCCCGGGTTCGGCCCGGTGTCGGGTTTCTCCGCTCCCAACCGAAACGGCGGGCGCCTTCCTCCATGCAGGCGACGAGATTGCGGGTGGAGAACGGCACTCCGCGCTCGGGATCCTGAGCCGGTTCGTTGCGGATCCTGAGTTCGATCGGGTCCAGGCCGACCTGCTCGGCGAGTTCATCCATTGCGCATTCGAAAGCCAGCATGCCGGGCGCTTCGCCGGGCGAGCGCATCCATTCGCCGCGGTTGATGTCCAGCGGAACCAGGCGATGGCGGGTGAGACGGTTCGGCGCCGCATAGAGCGAGCGCGCAAAAACTGCCGTTTGTTCGCAGTACTCCTCGAAGCTGGACGTCGCGGACCAGACATCGTGCGCGATCCCGGTGAGCCGCCCATCGGTATCCGCGCCGAGACGTACCTGTTGGATCATCTCTGCACGGTGACCGGCATTGGCGAACATCTGTTGCCGCGTCAGCGCGATTTTCACGGGGCGCTGCAGGGCCTGCGCTGCAAGCGCGGCCAGGATCGTATCGGCATGGACAATCAGCTTGGAGCCGAAGCCTCCGCCGATGAAGGGGCTCACGATGCGCACCCGCTCGGGCGGGATGCGAAGCGTGCTGGCGACGCCGGCCCGGAAGTTCGCGAGGGTCTGCGCCGATGTATGGATCGTCAGCCCGTTGCCTGACCAGGCGGCGAGCGTCGCATGCGGCTCCATCGGATTGTGATGTTCGAAGGGAGTCCGGTAAGCGGCATCGATCTTGACCGGGGCGGCCGCAAAGGCGCTCTCGAAGTCGCCGACCACGCTGTCGGTCTCGAAGCCGGCATTTGTCCGCTTTGGTGCATAGGCGTCGGCCTTATGCCCCGTCAGATCGTAGAGGCCCGGCTCCTTGTCGTAGCGCACTTTGACGAGGCCCGCAGCAGCGCGTGCAGCCTCGAACGTCTCCGCGACGACCAGCGCGACGGGCTCGTCGTAATACCGCACCCGATCGCTGTTGAGCGCGGGACGGGCGCGGGTGAAGACCTCCGGCACCGTCGGCGTGACCGCCGGGCCGAAATCCGGCTGGGCCGGCGCATTCCGGTGCGTCATGACGAGCAACACCGCCGGCGCCCGTTCGGCTTCGGCCGTGTCGATCTCGGCGATGCGCCCCTTGCCGACGGCGGCACCGAGAACATAGCCATAGGCTGTACCTTCCAGCACATTCTCGTAGGCGTAGGTGGCATTGCCCGTCACTTTGAGCGGACCGTCGATGCGGTCGATCGGCCGCCCGATGATGCCAGCATCGGGACGCGGTTTCACTCTTGAATGGGTGGCGGAGCCGGGCAGTCCGGGTATGGTCTCGTTCATAAGTCACCTAAAGATTTTCATTTGGAGTTCGGAAGCATCGAGGCCGCGACGACGCCTCTTTCCTAGCACCTTCATGTTCGTCGCGCAGCGGCCGGAGCTCACGCGGCGATCTCGCCGAAATACTCGCGAAACTCGACCAGCTTCCCTGTCGGGCCGGCGCGCATGAAGATCGCATGCAGGCCAGTGTAGGGCGCGCCGCTGATTGTCCCGCTCCCGCGATCGCAGACGATGACCCAGTCGGCGGCGAAGAGCTTGAGATCGACGGTCGATTTCGTGATCCTGTTTCCTTGCGCTTGATGCGCGGCGGTCCAGGCTGCGAGTGCCGGCTTGCCTTCTGGCGGTCCGTGTCGGCCTCGTTGCTCGCCGGCAGGGAATTGGAAGGTCATCGTCTCATCGCAACAATCAAGGAATGCCGTCCAGTCGCCGGAGGCCCAGCCGGCAAAGAAGGCGTCGACGGCGGCCTCGAGCACGTGACGAGCTCCCGGGTCGGATGTGGCGCCCCAAGCTGCGGCGGCAGAAACAAAAAGGCCGCCACCCGCGGCGGCAACGGCGCGTCGCGTGAGTTTCATATCGATCTCCTGCTCGTCGCCTGCATCTGGGAACCGCTGTTCGGGGTCGTCGTCTCTGTCATCGTGTCGCCTCACGCACTCTCGACGGCAGCAGCGAGTGTGTGCCGCACCGTTCGTTTCGCCAGCGGGATCTTGAAGTCATTGGCGCCATGCCCAACGGCTCCGGCGAGCGCGGCTTCGGCAGCGTCGGCAAAGGTATCGTCGGACGCCGCTGCGCCTGCCAGCCCGCGCTCCGCCTCCGTCGCGCGCCAGGGTTTCGCTGCCACGCCGCCCATGGCGATCCGAGCGCTTCGGATACGATCGCCGCTTTTTTCGACGATTGCTGCCACCGACACCAGCGCGAAGGCGTAGGAAGCTCGGTCGCGCACTTTGCGGTAAAGCTGCCGGCCGGGTGGTGGCGGCGGCAGGGTAACCGCGACGACCATTTCGCCGTGGCCGAGCACGGTCTCCACATGGGGCATCGTCTCGGGCAATCGATGGAAATCGCCGATCGGGATCGTGCGGGTCTCGCCGCCGGGCGAAACGGTCTCGATCCTGGCGTCGAGCCCGGACATGGCGACCGCCATGTCCGAAGGATGGACCGCGATGCAGGCTTCGCTCGCGCCCAGTACAGCGTGCATGCGGTTGAAGCCTTGAAGCGCCGCGCAGCCCGAACCCGGCTGGCGCTTGTTGCAGGGCATGTTGCGGTCGTAGAAGTAGGGGCAGCGCGTGCGTTGCAGGAGATTGCCGCTGGTCGAGGCCTTGTTGCGTATCTGGCCGGACGCTCCCGCCAGCAGCGCTTGTGTGAGCATCGGATAGCGGGACCTCACCCGCGGGTCGGCGGCAAGATCGCTGTTGCGGACCTGGGCGCCGACCCGAAGCCCGCCTTCTGCCGTCTCCTCGATCCGATCAAGCGGCAGCCGGCTGATGTCGACGAGATGCGCTGGGCGCTCGATATCGAGCTTCATCAGGTCGAGCAGGTTGGTGCCGCCGCTGATGAACTTGGCGTCCGGCCGGGCCGCGACCGCGGCGGCCGCCTGCTGGGCACTCGTTGCACGTTCATAAGTGAAGGACTGCATTGCTCATGCCTCCTCTGCCGCGTCGCGGATTGCAGCGACGATGTTCGGATAAGCGGCACAACGGCAGATGTTGCCGCTCATCCGCTCGCGGATCTCGGCATCGCTGAGAGCCACGGAAGCCGCTGCCACGTCGGCGCTCGCATGGCTCGGCCAGCCGGCCTTGGCTTCGCCCAGCATACCGACCGCCGAGCAGATCTGGCCTGGCGTACAGTAGCCGCACTGGAAACCGTCGCGGGCGATGAAGGCGGCCTGCACCGGATGCAGCCGGTCACCCTCGGCAAGGCCCTCGACCGTGGTGATCTCGTCGCCATCATGCATTGCGGCAAGCGTCAGGCAGGAATTGATCCGGCGTCCATCGACAAGCACCGTGCATGCGCCGCACTGGCCGTGATCGCAGCCCTTCTTCGAGCCGGTGAGGCCGAGATGGTTGCGCAGGGCATCGAGCAGCGTCGTCCGCGGGTCGAGTTCGACGGCAAGGTCCTTCGCGTTGATCCGCAACGATATCGGCATCGTCGGTACCGGCGTGCCAGATGCCGTCGCCGTGACGGTGTCGGCCGGCTCGGCGCCGACCGGTATCCCGGTAGCCAGGAGCACCCCGGTCGCCACCCCGCCCTCCAACACGGTTCGACGCGTTGGCCCCCTCCTGTTGTCTGTTTTGGCCATGCAAGATCTCCCAGTCGCAATGAAGGATGCAGACGGCAATTTGACCCCGACAGCGGACCCTCGGGTTCGGTCATCGACACTGGAGGTGGGGGCGCACGCAGCGGCTTTCTTTCAAGAAACCGGCGGCACTATCAGGATTCTGGAGAAGAATTCACCCGATAGGCACGAGGCGTCATGCCCCTGAGACGCCGGAACGTCGTGGTGAAGTGGCTCTGGCTTGAAAAGCCGAGCCGAAAGGCAATGGTACTGATCGACAAACCCGTTTCGCGCAACAGTGCCTCCGCTCGCCGCACCCGTTCCTCGATTACATAGGCATAGGGGGCAAGACCGGTCGTCGCCTTGAAGCGCCGCGCAAAACTGTCGACCGCCAAGTCGGCGACAGCTGCAAGCTCGCTTAGCGAAATGTCGGAATTCATACGTGCATCGATATAATCCCGAACTCGACCAAGTGCTCGGCGGCTGAGACAGCCGTGACGTACGAGCGGCTGTTGCTCCCGGCTCAGGTTGGCCACGCGGAGGCTGACGAGGGCCACCAGATGCTCGACATAGGCAGTGTCCGGCTTGTGACCGAGGGCCATCTCGTCGCGAAGCGAACTCAGCAGCGTGGCGACGACCGCGTCCTTCTTGTTTACCAGTATCGGCAGGTTCCTCAGGCGTTCGCATCCGGGAAGCCCGATATCGGGATCGATCCACAGGGCTGAATATGAGAGGTTTACATCGCGATAGAAGCCCTGTCGCTCCGCGCCTGCCGGGACGAAGGTGAGGGCTCCGGGACGATCCATTCCGTCGTAGAGGGATCTTGCCTCGTGCCGGATAGACGTATGGGACGTGCCGCCTTCTTCGGTCAGCACGATCAGATGATGAGGGGCTGTCCAGCGGAGCTCCGCCTCCCGGCACGCCCACCGCCGGTTGTCGAAAACGATCGAGGAGCTGACCCATGACGCGGTTTGCAGGGGCTCCGACTTTTCCTCCTGGCTCCGAACCCGTCCGTCACCAAGCAGCGGTCTGAATGACATCGCGGCATCCCGCTGGTTCACTCGCCGAGCCGTGGTCAGCCCCGGCTTGAGCGTTGCGCCGCCCCGCCGCTACGCATACGACCGTCCATCTGGGACAGGCAACGGACGTTTTTAACCGCGCCGTGTTCAAGAAATCGTGAGATCAGGCAAAATCCAGGGCTCCTCCTGGCACTCCAAAGCGGATCATCCGCGCTCGGGAAACATCGCCTTCAGGCCTTCGCGCGAGGCCGTGGCGACGCCGCGTTCGGTGATCAAGCCGGTGACCAGCCGCGCCGGCGTCACGTCGAAGGCAGGGTTGGCCGCCGGCGTGGCTTCCGGCGACACGCGGACCTGGGCAATCTCGCCGGAAGCGGTCTTGCCCCAGACCAGCGAGACCTCGTCGGGCGAACGCTGCTCGATCGGGATTTCGGCCAACCCGTCCCCCACCGTCCAGTCGATCGTCGGCGACGGCAGCGCGACATAGAACGGCACGTCGTTGTCGGCGGCGGCCAGTGCCTTGAGATAGGTACCGATCTTGTTGCAGACATCGCCGTCGGCGGTGGTCCTGTCGGTGCCGACGACGACCATGTCGACCTGGCCGCGCTGCATCAGATGGCCGCCGGCATTGTCGACGATCAGCGTGTGCGGCACGCCGTGGCCGGCCATCTCCCAGGCGGTCAATTGGGCGCCCTGGTTGCGCGGTCGCGTTTCGTCGACATAGACGTGGACTGGAATGCCGGCTTCCGTCGCCAGATAGATCGGCGCGGTGGCGGTGCCGTAGTCGACGGTGGCCAGCCAGCCGGCGTTGCAGTGGGTCAGGATATTGACCGGTTCGCCCGGCTGCTTGCGCGCCGCGATCGTCTTGATGATTTCGAGCCCATGGGCGCCGATGGCGCGGTTGAGGCCGACATCCTCGTCGGCGATCTCGCCGGCACGCCGATAGGCGGCTGCGGCACGTTCTGCCAGGGGAAGCGCCAGCAGGAAGCGCTGCATTTCATTCAGCGCCCACCGCAAATTGATCGCCGTCGGGCGCGTTTCGTGCAGGGTTGCCCAGACGGCGTCGAGCGCCGCATCCGACGGATCGTCGGCCATCTGCATGGCGACGCCATAGGCGGCGGTGACGCCGATCAGCGGCGCCCCGCGCACCCACATGTCGCGGATTGCCGTGGCGATGCCGGCGACGGTATCGATCTTTTCGATGCGGAAATCATGCGGCAGCCAGCGCTGGTCGATGATCTCCACCGAACGCCCGTCGTCACTCGGCCAGATCGTGCGGTAGTGGCGGTCACCGACGTTCAAATCCTGCTCTCCCGTTCGATCAGCGCGGCCAACTGGTTGACCTCGTCGATGCTGTGGATCTGGCGCCGGTTGACGGCGAGGTGACGGCCGAATTTCAGCGCCTTTGCCTCACATCTGGCGCGCAGATCCTGATCGGCAATGGTCTCGAAATCGGCATTGTGGGCAAGTCCGAGAATTCGCCGGTGAACCTCGACGCCGGCAAAGCCGAGCAGATCGGTCCAGATCGAATGCAGCATGTGGTCGAGCGCCTGCTCGGCGCCAAGCCTGTCGCCCTGATCCTCGAACAGGCTCTTCTGGTAGAGCATGCCGTCACGCTCGGTTCGCCACAGATGCGAGAACTCGGCGCGGAATGCCGACCATGTCTCGACCGTGACGTCGAGCAGATATGCGCGCATGGCGTCGCGCTTGCCATTCTGCTCATGGCCGCGCTGCGAGAAGAACGCCATCCAGAAATTGGCGAGCAGCATGCCGACATCGAAGGCGATCGGCCCGTAGAAGGCGAATTCGGGGTCGATCATCCGCGTTTCGGTGTCGGTGACCATGATCGAGCCGGAATGCAGGTCGCCATGCAGCAGCGTCTCGGCATTGGCGGCGAAGAGGTGCTTCATCCGCTGCGCCTCGACCTTGAGGTCGCGGTCGGCGCGCAGTTCGGCGACAATGCCATCGAGCTGCGGGCTGGTGTGCCGGTTCATCTTGGCATCGAAATACGGGTCCGAGAAAACCAGGTTCTCGGTGATGTCGCAGAGTTCGACATTGTCGGCGAACAGCGCCAGATCGGCCTTGCGGTCCTTGGTCGCCATGCTGAGGTCGGAGCCGCGAAACAGCGTGCGGGCCATGAACAGGCCGATGTCTTTCGCGATGTTGGGCAGTTGCCGGCCCTCGATCAGCGCCCGCCGCAGGATAATGTGCGGCGACAGATATTCCATGATGATCAGCGCCTGGCCTTCGTCGAAGTGATAGATATCAGGCACGGAATCCGGCGCCCGCGCCTGTTGCCGCGTCAGCGCATGATATTCGAAGAAGGAGCGCTTCAACGGCAGCGGCCAGCTGTCGCCGACCAGCCGGACGTAGGGCAGGGCCTGCTTGACCACGGCCGCACCCTCAGCACCCTCGACAATGAACACCAGGTTCAGATTGCCGTCGCCGACTTCACGAACCTTCCAGCGGCTCGTATCCTTGCCGATCTGCGAACACAGGGCCCCGTTGGCACGGAGACGACCCGCCAGTGTCTCGACCGACAGTGCTTCGAACGGCGATTTTCCAATCATCCTCACCTCCCGCTTATGTGCTCCGATGATAGCGGAGCCATGGCGGTCGGGCCAAGCTAGGAAGCCTGCTGGCAATTGTCAATCGTGTTGACAATTGCCGATATAGCCCATAGCGTCACGGTCAGGGAGGAACGAATGGGCAATGATGCCGTGTTCCGCGTCGACGGCCTGAGGAAATCCTTTGGCCATATCGAGGTGCTTGGCGGCGTCTCGCTCGAATTGCATGCCGGCGAAGTGACCGTGCTGATGGGCGCCAACGGCGCCGGCAAATCCACCCTCGTCAAGATCATCAGCGGCGTCTACGACCATGGCGGCGGCTCAATCTCGCTTGCCGGTCAGGACTTCGCGCCGAAAACGCCGGCCGAGGCGATCCGCGCCGGCGTCGTCACCGTCCATCAGAACATCAATGACGGTGTCGTCGCCGACCTCGACGTCGCCACCAACCTCACCCTCGACAGGTTGAGCGGCAGCGGCGTGCCGACGCTATTCAAGCCGGGCCGGGTGCGCCGTGAGGCCAAGGCGGTTGCCAACCGCATGGGGCTGGCCATCGACCTCAAGGCCCGCATCAGCCATCTCTCGCTGGCCGATCGTCAGATGGTGGCGATCGCCCGCGCGATGGCGCACCGGCCGAAAGTGCTGATCCTCGACGAGCCGACCTCCTCGCTGTCCAGTGCCGAAGCCGACCGGCTGTTCGCATTGCTCGACCGGCTTCGCCAGCAAGGCGTAGCCATTCTCTACATTTCGCACCGTATGTCTGACATCAGACGGCTTGCCGACCGCATCATTTCGATGCGCGATGGGGTCATCTCAGGCATCTTCGACAGGAAGCCGCTGGATTTTGAAGGTGCGGTCAACGCCATGCTCGGCCGCAAGATCCAACTCGAGCGGATCGTCGCCAGGAATTCGGCCAAAGCAATTTTTACTGCCGACGGTTTGCGGATTGCCGAAGGCGCCAGGCCGATTTCGCTGACGCTCGGCGACGGCGAGGTCGTCGCCATCACCGGCCTCGTCGGCGTCGGCAAGACCGCGCTGGCCGAGACGCTGTTCGGTTTGCGCCAGCCGCTGTCCGGGACCATGGTGCTGAACGGGAAACCCTATGCTCCGGCGTCGACCGGCGAAGCGATTGCCGCCGGCGTGTTTCTCGTCGCCAAGGACCGGGGCGAGAACGGCATCGTCGGCGGCTTCAACATCCAGGAAAATATCAGCCTGCCGTTCCACAGGCGCATGTCGCGTCTCGGCGTCCTCAAGCGCCGCATCGAACGCGCCATTGCCCGCCGGCAGATCCAGGAACTCGGCATCGTCTGCCGCTCGGAGAAGGACGAGATGTCGTCGCTTTCGGGCGGCAATCAGCAGAAGGTGATGGTCGCCCGCTGGATGTCGCAGACCGCAAGGCTTTTCATCCTCGACGAGCCGTTTCAGGGCGTCGACATTTCGGCTAGGCGCGATATCGCTGCCAAGCTGCGGGCCAGCGCCAGCGGCCGCGCGACGCTGCTGTTCGTCACCGAACTGGACGAAGCCCTGGAGACGGCCGATCGCATTCTGGTGATGTCGGAGCAGACGATCGTCGGCGAGCACCGCAACACCGATGTCGATCTCGAGCGGCTGCTGGCCGAAGTGGCGGGCGGGCCGTTGCACAGCGTAGCCTGACGGCAGGAAGACGATGAGAATTGGAATGGAGAGGGCATGAGTTCAGGTTGGGTAAAGACAGTGCCAGCGTGCGGGAGCGCTGAATGATCCTGCGCGACCGTGCCATCCGGTATGGCTTCATCGTCCTGTTGTTCGGTCTGATCGCCTATTTCGCCATTGCCGCCGATGGCTTCGTGTCGCCGCAAAGCGCCGTCTTCATCTTCCAGTCGGTCGCCATCACCGGCGTTCTGGCGCTCGGCGTCACCGCCACGCTGGTCGTCGGCGGCTTCGACTTGTCGATCGGCTCGGTCGCCACCAGCGCCATGATGGCGGCTGCCTACGTCATGGTGGTGCTGGAGCAGAATGCCGTCGTGGCGGTCGTCGCCTGTCTTGTGATCGGCGCCGTTGTCGGCCTCATCAATGGCTGGCTGATCGTCTATATGCGGGTGCCGGACCTTTTGGCGACGCTCGGCATGATGTTCCTGCTCGTCGGCCTGCAGCGCATCCCTACCGAGGGCCGTTCGATCGCCACCGGAATGACCATGCCCGACGGCTCGGTCGCCAACGGCAGCTTCGGCGCCGCGTTCCTGGCGCTCGGCCGCCATCGCTTCGATTTCTTCATCCCGAACCTCATTCCGGTGTCGGTCGTCGTCCTGCTCGTGCTGGCGGTGCTGATCTGGTTCTTTCTCGAATACACCCGTTTCGGCCGCATGATGTACGCCGTCGGCAGCAACGAGCGCGCTGCCGAACTCGCCGGCGCGCCTGTCAAGGCATACAAAATCTGGGCCTACGTTATTTCTGGGGTTTTTGCCTCGATCGGCGGCATTTTGCTCGCCGCCCGGCTTGGACGCGGCGACATCGCCTCGGGTAATAATCTGTTGCTCGACGCGGTGGCTGCGGCACTCATCGGTTACGCGGTTCTCGGCGCCGCCAAACCGAACGCCTTCGGCACGGCCGTCGGCGCGGTGTTTGTCGGCGTGCTGCTGCAGGGCCTGACGATGATGAACGCGCCTTACTACACGCAGGATTTCGTCAAGGGCGTGGTTCTCGTGGTCGCCCTTGTCTTCACCTTCGCCCTGTCCGGCAGGGGCAGGAGATAGGGTTCGACCGGGTCACATTTTGGGTTCAACAAGTGGAGGAAACGACGTGAACATCACAAGAAGACTTTTGGGGAAAGCAGCGCTCGGGCTTGCCGGCGCAACATTGCTGATGCAGTTGCCGGCAATTGCGCAGGACAGGCCGGCGCCGTTCGACAAGCCGGGTGCCGTCAAGATCGCGCTGGTCCGCTATCTCTCGACCGGCGACTTCTTCCAGGCCTATCTCTCCGGCGTTGAGGCGCAGGCCAAGGCGCTCGGCGTCGACCTGCGCGTGCTCGACAGCCGTCAGGACGCGGCGCTTCAGGCGGACATGGTCGACCAGGCCATCGCGCTCGGCGTCCAGGGCATCATCATCCAGCACGGATTGACGGAATCGATGAAGGACGCCGCCCAGCGTGCCGTCGATGCCGGCATCAAGGTCGTCGCCTTCGACGTCAATGTCGAAAACCCCAAGATCCCGCAGATCGAACAGTCCGACCGCGACCTCGCGCGCCTGGCGCTCGAACAGGCGGTCAAAGACAATGGCGAGAGCTGGAAGGCCGGCTATGTCTATGTCGCCGGCATCGCCCCGCTCGATCGCCGCAACGAGACCTGGGTCGAATTCAAGAAGAAATATTCGGGCATCAACGAAGCCGCCATGTTCGGCACGCTCGACAATCCGATCGCCAATTCGGTTGCCAACCAGGCTCGCTCGGTGTTGTCGGCTCATCCCGACATCAAGGTGATGTTCGCGCCCTATGACGAATTCGCCAAGGGCGTAAAGATCGCCGTCGACGAGGCCGGGCTGAACAAGGATATCAAGATCTATTCGGCCGACATCTCGACCTCCGACATCGCCGCGATGCGCGAGCCCGACAGCGCCTGGGCGGCAACCGCCGCCACCAACCCGGCCGTCGTCGGCCAGGTCTCGGTGCGTGCGCTGGCGCAGCTCTTGGCCGGCGAAGATCCCGGCCACAACGTCATCGTGCCACCGACGCTGATCACCCAGAAGGACCTGCTCGACAAGGACATCAAGAACATGGAAGACCTCTCGGCCAAGCTGCCGCAGTTCGCCCATGCCGATGTCGCCATGCCGGCCTGGATGCCGAACCCGAACGCGAAGTAACTTTCGGCACGAGCAAAACAATAGCCGCCTGCAGCAGCTTGCTGCAGGCGGCTTTTTTGTCGAAGATGTCTGGCGCGCCGGACTGCCGAATTTCAATTGTCGCAGTCTCCGATTTGCAGGCCGATTGGACGGTTGAACCCAGGATTCGACGGGTACATGGAGGCGCATGCGGTAAGAGAGGAAAGTCCGACCGGTGTCGTCGCCGGAACATTTTTTCGACGCTCGCAGGCCACCACGGGCGTTGTGGTGTTGGGTGGATCGAGTGGTCGTGTTGATGTCGGGCGCGCGCGGCTTTTTACAGATGCCGGTACGTCGGCCTTGGCGTTGCAGTGGTTTGGCGGCGAGGGCCAGATTCCGGGAATATGTGAAATTCCCCTGGAAACGTTCTTTGCAGCAACAGACTATCTCATTGAAACAGGGTGCCGTCGCATCGTTTATGTCGGCACATCCAAAGGTGCCGAGGCCTCATTGCTTGCCGCGGTCCATGACCAGCGAATCAACGCGGTGGTCGCGATCAGCCCGTCATCGGTAGTTTGGGGGAATATCGGTGCGGGCCGGGATGGTGCCAGTTGGCCTGAACGATCCTCATGGTCGCTCAACGGTATCGCGCTGCCGTTTGTGCCGGCAGATCCAGATTGGACACGAGAGTATGTGGATGGCCTGGTATCTTACAGGGGGCTTTTCGAATGCTGTTTGAAAACCTTCAAGAGCGAAGCGAATGCGGCGACCATCCCCGTTGAGACCATATCGGCCGAGCTTCTGCTTGTCGCCGGTGGCAACGATGCGCTGTGGCCTTCCCTATCGTTCGCCCGAGATATTATTAGGCGGCGCGGCGAAGCAGGTAAGGTCACTCATCTCATTTCGTCGCCGGATGCGGGACACCGCATTCTGTTGCCAGGCGAGAGCACACCACGCTCGACATTGCACGCACATGGAGGCAATGACGAGGCCGATTCAAAGCTGGGCAGAAAGGCTTGGGAAGGCATCCGAGGCCTGCTGTAGTAGCAGTTCGAGAATGCCTTCCATGGCCGTGTCGCAAAATTCCGAGTTGCGTGCCTGTCTCGGCCGGTTCCGCCTACCGCAGCGCCGCCGCGATGTTGCCGCCGTCGACCGTCGTCACATCGGCTGTGGTCCGATCGGCCAGCGCTTGATGCAGAAAGGCCTGGGCGACGTCTTCGGCCGTCACTTCCTGCCCGAGCAGGTTGCCGGACATGTACTCCTTCTCCGATACGCCGCGCGCGCCCGAGCGGCTGGCGATCATGGCGTCGGTCAACAGCCCCGAACGGATGCGGTCGGCGTTGACGGCATTGGAGCGGATGCCTTGCGCGCCGTAGTCGAGCGCATATTGCCTGGACAGGAACAGCGTTGCCGCCTTCGGGATGCCGTAAGCGCCGAACTTCGGTCCCGGATTGATCGCCTGCTTGGAGGTATTGAACAACAGCACGCCGCCGGTGCCCTGTTCGAGCATGATGCGCACGGCATTCTGCGCCGCCGACTGGTGGGCGAAGAAATTGAGTTCGAAACTTTTGCGCAAAGTGGCGTCGTCGAGCTCGCCGATCCGGCCCTCCCAGGCTGCGCCCGCATTGGAGACGAGAATGTCGAGGCCGCCGAAGACGGCGACGGCTTTGTCGAACGCAGCGCGCATCTGCTCCGGATCGGTGATGTCGGCGCCAATGCCGATCGAACCGTTACCGGCTTTTTTGGCGGCCTCGGCAGCTCTTGACCCGTCGACATCGACGACCACCGCATGGGCACCGTTGTCGGCGAATAGCTTTGCCGTGGCAGCACCGATCGCGCCGGCGCCGCCGGTGACCAGTACCACCTGGCCGGTCAGCGGCTTCGGCTTGTTGGCGGCGAGTTTGGCCTGTTCCAGCGACCAGTATTCGAGCGGGAACAGATCGGCTTTGGAGAGCGGGCGGAAATCGCCGACGGCTTCGGCGCCGCGTACCGCCTCGATCCACATTTCGCCGACGTCGGAGGCGATCTTCGCGTCCTTGAGCGTGCGGCCGTGGCCGAACATGCCGAGGCCGGGCACCAGCGTCAGCCGTGGCATCGTGTCGAGCATGGTGCGCTTCACGTCGTCGAGCGCATCGTTGGTTTCGAAATAGGCGCGATAGTCCTTGGCGAATTTTTCGACATGCTGGCGGATGACGGATTTGTAGTCGCCGACATTGTCCGCGTCGGGCGCCGGCAGTGCCATCGGTCCGGTCTTGATGCGGATCGACAGGTCGGGCGTCGACACGCCGCGTCCGGCATAGTCGGCAATTCTAGCCGAATTGATGAAATCGACGATCGCATCCGAGGTGCGGAAATCGCTGACCATGCGGTCGAAGCGGCCTTCGCCGCGCGCCACCGCCACCGCGCCGCGCAGCATCGGCGCAATGTCCGCAGGCTTGGCCAATCTGGCCGGCAAGGCCGCTTTTTCGGTGCGCGGCTTGCCGTGGCTGGCGATGAAATCCTCAGCGACGTTCACATAATGGATCATCCGGTCATAGGCCTGCCTGGCATCCTCGCCGAAGGTGAAAATGCCGTGCTTGTCGAGGATCAGGCCTTCGACCGTCGGGTCGGCGTCGAAAACATCGGCGGCAGCCTTCGCCAGATCGAAGCCCGGCATGATGTAAGGCACGAACCCCATCTTCTCGCCGAACACTTTTCTGCTCAGCGCCTCGCTGTCCTCCTGGTCGACGATGGCCAGGATTGCGGTCGAATGCGTGTGGTCAACGAATTTGTGCGGCAGGAAGGCGTGCAGCAGCGTCTCGACCGAAGGGTTGGGCGAGGACGGATCGATCAGGTTCGCCCGCTGCAGCGCGACCATGTCCTCGTCGGAGAGCTTCTTCAGCGACCGCGCCTTCAACAGCGCGCCGAGCTTGACCGCCGGCAGGCCCTGCGGCTCGATGACGCCCATGTCCCAGCCGCTGCCCTTGACGCAGAGCACGTCCCATTCGTCGCCGACAAGATCGGTGGCCTTGGTCTTGCACGAGGTGTTGCCGCCGCCATGCAGGACGAGCCGCGGCTCGCCGCCCAGCAGCCTGGTCGTATAGACGCGCAGCGCCAGGTCGCGGGCCACACCCTTCTTTGCATAGTCGGCGACCAGCTTCTCCGCGTCGCCGTCATTCCACAGGTTCTTCATGTCAGCTTCGTCCGATTTCTCTTTTGTTGTGAACAGGAATGCCGCGACGCCCTGATGACAATGCGTCGGCGACTGAAACTAGGTATCAGGCGACCTTTTCTGCTACTGCTCCGGCATGGTCGAGCAGCCGTCGCGCCATGCGCGCGCCGACGACGAGATGGGTGCAGAGCCCGCCGGCGATCGCCGCGACGAGCGGTTCGAACTTGCTCTCTTCCTGCACCACCACCAGGCGCTTTTCGATCTGGCGCAGCGATGACAGCTCTGCCGAAATCAGCCGGCGGTTGTAGCTGCAGTCGAGCGCCTGGCCTTCGGTATCGATGATCTGCCCGGCAATGACGCCGGCTGCACCCGCCTTGCGCAATGCAGCCATTTCGCTTGGCGTCAGCGCGCCGCATTTGACCAGATGGCTGTCGGTATCCACCGAGCCAACCGAGTATAGCGCCAGGTCGCAGTCACCGATACCCGACAACTGCTCGCGGATCACCGGTTCGGCGCGCAGGCCGCGTGCCAGTTCTTCCGTCGTCAGCACCAGCGGCGCGTAAAAATTCAGCCCCTTGGCATTGAGCCGGCGCGCGATTTCCATCGTGCATTGGTCCGGCCGGTACGAATAGGGTGCTCCCAGATTGCCGCAGAGCTGCACCACCGTCACGTCCTGCAGGTCGGCATAGGACATGATGTCGGCGATCGTGTAGATGGTC
The DNA here is from genome assembly GCF_040317695.1 of Mesorhizobium sp. M1403. NCBI lineage: Bacteria > Pseudomonadati > Pseudomonadota > Alphaproteobacteria > Hyphomicrobiales > Phyllobacteriaceae > Mesorhizobium > Mesorhizobium sp. M1403. The sequence goes on from NZ_JAMYKY010000006.1 coordinate 245,057, forward strand.
CGCCCCCAGGCGACGCCGATACGGTCGCCCTTCCTGACCAACTCAAGAAAGACGCTTGCCGCCAGCACCGCGATGTCGGTCGACGGATCGGCGACATAGCCGTTTTCCGGCGCGATCCAGACCGCGTCGAGCTTAAGCGCGTCTTCCAGCTTGCGTGCCAGCACGTCGTCGGTGAAAAGCTGGGTCGAGGTCGAGATGTTGACGATGCCGGTCTCGCGCGCCTTGCGCAGATACATCGCCACCGAGGCACGGGAAATCTTGAGCTGGCTGGCCACCTGGTCCTGGCGCAGGCCGTGTGCATAGTAAAGCCAGGCGGCCTTATGGATGAGCTGTTCTGCCGGTCGGATCGCCATGCCATCTCCTTGCTGACATTATTCACGGCTCTCGACAAAAGTCAAATTGGGCGCGGGCAGGTAATGCTCTTGCGCCCGTCGAATCGAGATCGTCATTGTTGTTCCAAATGCGGTCTGTCGTGGCATCGTTGGTGGTGACGCGCCGGAAGCCGGTAGCTAAAGTTCTCGACGAACACATTGCGGAGGACGGGATGGGCAATCCCTACGAACAGGATCTCGACAGGAACCCGGCCAACCACCAGCCGCTGAGCCCGCTGACCTATTTTGAGCGGGCGGCAAAGACCTTTCCCGACCAGACCGCCATCATCCATGGCCGCCAGCGCACGACCTATCGCGATTTCTGGAAGCGCTCGCTGAGGCTTGCCTCGGCGCTGGCGAAGCGCGGCATCGGCAGGGGCGACACCGTTACCGTCATGCTGTCCAACACGCCGCCGATGCTGGAAGCGCATTTCGGCGTGCCGATGACCAAGGCGGTGCTGCATTCGCTCAACACCCGCCTCGACGCCGCGGTCATTGCCTTCCAGCTCGACCATGCCGAAACCAAGGTGCTGATCGTCGACCGCGAATTCGCCGGCGTGGTTCGACAAGCGCTGACGCTGGCCAAGGTCAAGCCGCTGGTGATCGACTACGACGATCCCGATTACGCCGCCGACGCGCCCTATGCCAAGGGCCTGCGGATCGGCACGCTCGACTACGAGGCGTTTGTCGCCGGCGGCGACGAGGATTTCGCCTGGTCGATGCCGGACGACGAATGGGACGCCATATCGCTCAACTACACCTCCGGCACCACAGGCAATCCGAAGGGCGTCGTCTGCCACCATCGGGGCGCGGCACTGATGGCCTATGCCAACACCATCCATGCCGGGATGGGCAAACACCCGGTCTATCTGTGGACGTTGCCGATGTTCCACTGCAACGGCTGGTGCTTTCCCTGGACGCTTGCCGTACAGGCCGGCACCCATGTCTGCCTGCGCTGGGTGCGGCCGAAGCCGATCTACGACGCCATCGCCGATCATGGCGTCACCCATCTCTGCGGTGCGCCGATCGTCATGTCGGTGCTGATCAACGCCAGGGACGAGGACAAGCGGCAGTTTCCGCAGACCGTCACCTTCAACACCGCCGCGGCGCCGCCGCCTGAGGCGGTGCTGTCGGGCATGGCCGATGCGGGTTTTGCCGTCACCCATCTCTACGGCCTGACCGAAACCTACGGCCCGGCCGTCGTCAACGAATGGCATGGCGAGTGGGACCGGCTTGCGAAGGGGGCGAGGGCGGCGAAGAAGGCCAGGCAAGGCGTGCGCTATGCCGCGCTCGAAGGTCTGACCGTGATGGACCCGCAGACGATGCAAGAGATGCCGGCCGACGGTGAGACGATCGGCGAGGTGATGTTCCGCGGCAACATCGTCATGAAAGGCTATCTCAAGAACCGCAAGGCGAGCGACGAGGCCTTTGCCGGCGGCTGGTTCCATTCGGGCGACCTCGGCGTCATGCATCCGGACGGCTACATCCAACTCAAGGACCGTTCCAAGGACATCATCATCTCCGGCGGCGAGAATATTTCCTCGATCGAGGTCGAGGAGGCGCTCTACAAGCACCCCGCCGTTGCTTCCTGTGGCGTTGTCGCCCGATCCGACGACAAATGGGGCGAGGTGCCGGTCGCCTATGTCGAGCTGAAGCCGGGCAAGGCGGCAACCGAGGCCGAAATCATCGAGCACTGCCGCGCGCTGCTCGCCCGCTTCAAGGTGCCGAAAGCGGTGATCTTTGCAGAAATCCCCAAGACTTCGACGGGCAAGATCCAGAAGTTCCGGCTGCGGGAGATGGCGAAGCAGCCTTAGCGCCTGACCCGAAAACGGAACCGATTTCGGGAGGCATCATTTCAAAATCCTGTGCGTTCAAAAAGACGCGCGGTGTTGCAGGCGTGCCCGGCGGGAACCACATGCGCTTCATGGGCCAACTCCGTCCAGAGATGTCACCATCTGTCATCAGTGGCGTCAGCTGGCCGAAATCATGTCTTGACAGGTGATGGTTTTCAATTTACGAGTGACGAAATTCTAAATTCGTCAGTCGTAAATTTTGGCCAACGAGATGCTTGAAACCTTAGACACCACCGCCGATTCCGCCCGCCAGGAAAATGTCACGCGCATCCTGGATTGCGCGGAGCGATTGTTCCGCCACTACGGCTACGGCAAGACCAACGTCGCCGACATAGCGCGCGAACTTGGCATGTCGACCGCCAACATCTATCGCTTCTTCGCCTCCAAGGTGGAAATTCACCAGGCGGTTTGCGGCCGTATGCTCGCCACCTGCTACCGGTTGACCTACGAAGCCTGCCATGGTCCCGGCACCGCCAGCGAGAAGCTCCGCCGCTATGTGCATACGCACTATCAGTGGACGCTCGAGACCATGATCGACCAGGAGAAAGTGCACGAGATGGTCATCGTCGCCATCGAACGCGATTGGCATGTCATCGAAAAGCACATCGACAGCATCCACGAATTGGTCGCGGAAGTGATCCGCGAGGGCATCGCCACCGGCGAGTTCGTCGATCAGGATCCGGTGATCGCGTCCCGGTGTTTCGGTGCCGCCATCATCAGCCTCTGTCATCCGCAGATGATGGCCCAGTGCCTCGCCAAGAAGAACCGGGCGACGCCGGACGAGCTTACCGAGTTTGCCATCAGAGCCTTGAAGAAATGACCGTTGCCGCCCGTCGGGCGGTGATGTCGGCAATTCATCCCCACAGTTCGGGAGTACGAAAAGTGTCTTTGTCCAAGTCCATCACCTACAGGCGACCGGCCGCCGGCCTGGCACTGATTATCGTTGCCGCTCTCGGCCTCGCCGGCTGCTCGCAGGAGAAAGCCGAGGTCACCGAGATCATCCGCCCGGTCAAGGTGGTCGAGATCGCCAAGGCGAGCGATACCCGTCAGCTTTCCTATTCCGGATCGGTGCGTGCTCGCACCGAGATGAATCTCGGCTTTCGCATCAACGGCAAGATCACCGAGCGCCTTGTCGACATCGGTGACCGCGTCAAGCCGGGCGACGTTCTCGCCCGCATCGATCCCACCGACTACGAGCTTTCGGTGAGAAGCGCTCAGGCCAGCCTCGATGCTGCCGACCGTCAGGTCGAGACAGTCGAGCTTACGCGCAAGCGCGCCGAACAGCTCTACGCCAAGAATTTCGCGCCGAAGTCGCAGCTCGAGCAGGCGACGCTCAGTTACAATCAGGCGGTCGCCACGCGAGACTCCGCCCGCTCGCAGCTTGCCCAGGCGCAGAACCAGGTCCGCTATACCGATCTCAAGGCGGACAAGAACGGCATCGTCACTGCGGTTGCCGCCGATGTCGGCCAGGTGGTCGGCTCAGGCACGCCGGTGGTGACCGTTGCCATCGACGGCGAGAAGGAAGTCCTGATCGCTGTTCCCGAAACCGATATCGCCGAATTCAAGCCGGGCAAGACCGTCAAGGCCGGCTTCTGGTCCGACGAGGCGCTGACGCTCGAAGGCAAGGTCCGCGAAGTGGCCGGCAGCGCCGATCCGCAGTCGCGCACCTTTGCCGTTCGCGTCAGCCTGCCCAACGATCCGCGCGTGCTGCTTGGCATGACGGCCTCCATCGAAGCCGCGGCGGACAACCAGCAGCAGCTGGTGTCGATCCCGCTGAGCGCATTGGCGCAAAAGGACAGCCAATCGATCGTCTGGACCGTCGACCGCAGTGGCGGTACCGTTCATGCGCATCCGGTCAAGGTCGCCGCCTTCACCCCCGACGGCGTCAGTGTCGCCGACGGGCTGAAGCCGGGCGATGTGGTCGTCGCTGCCGGCACGCAGTTCATGACCGAGAATCTGAAAGTCAAGCTGACCGGCGATGCAGCACAACAGTCGGCCTCGGCCGATGATGACGCCGCAAGGCGCGTGCGCTGACGGCCAGGCAATTCACGGTTTCCGGGCGGCTGGCGACCCCCGATTTTCGAGATCTCAGGTCGATGTAACCCCCACGTCGATCCTCGCGTCCCACCGCGATGTAGATCTCTCAACTCGGAAGGCCTCGCCGCCCGGAAGCCCACATCGGAAGTTCCTTGGGCATGCGAAAGCGCGTGCTCTGTTGATCAAAATTGAAACGGACTGACGCCGATGACCACCGACACCAATGAAAAGCGGTCTTTCAATCTTTCGCGCTGGGCAATCGGCCATCCGAGCATTGCCCGTTTCCTGTTCGGGCTGATCATCGTCGCCGGTGCGCTCGGCCTGATGCGCATGGGCCAGAAGGAAGATCCCGATTTCACCTTCCGCGTCATGGTCGTCCAGGCGATCTGGCCGGGCTCCTCGATCAAGGAGATGGAGGACCAGGTCGTCAACAAGATCGAGCGCAAGCTGCAGGAAACGCCGCATCTCGATTTCGTCCGCTCCTACACCCGCGCCGGCAGCGCCATCATCACCTTGCAGGTCAAGGGCGACACCAGTCCCGCGCAGGTCGCGGATGCGTTCTATCAGGTGCGCAAGAAGGTCGGCGATATCTCGAATGAACTGCCGCAGGGCCTGCTCGGGCCCTACTTCAACGACGAATTCGGCGACACATTCATCACCCTGCATTCGATCAGCGGCGACGGCTACAGCTATCCCGAGCTGAAGAAATTCGCCATCCAGGCACGCGACATGCTGCTGACGACGCCCGGCGTCGAGAAAGCCGTGATCATCGGCGACCAGCCGGAAAAGCTCTACATCGACGTTTCGTCCAAGGTGCTTGCCGAACGCGGCCTGACGCTGACCGACCTGCAGAATGCGATCAGGGGCCAGAACAATGTCGACCCGGCAGGTTCGGTCGACACCGGCCAGCGTTCGGTGCGTATCTCGGTCGAAGGCGACGTGGCCAGGGCGGCCGACATTCGCGAGCTTCGGCTGCGCGCCGGCAACCAGGTGACGCGCCTCGGCGACATCGCCACCGTGACCTCCGGCCTCGAGGACCCTTACCAGCGCAAATACCGCTTCAACGGCCACGACAGCGTCCAGCTCGGCGTCGTCATGGCCAAGGGCTTCAACGTCACCGATGTCGGCAAGGACGTCGAAGCGACCTACAAGCGCTTCGAGGAGGCGCTGCCCTATGGCGTGTCGGTGGACCAGGTTTCCGACCAGCCGGAAGTCGTCAAGGATGCGGTGGCCGAGTTCATGGAAGCGCTCGGTGAAGCGCTGCTGATCGTGCTTGTCGTCTCGTTCCTGTCGATCGGCTGGCGTTCGGGTCTGGTGATCGCGATCGTCATTCCGCTGGTCCTGGCCGCCACCTTCGCCATCATGTACGAGCTCGGCATCGACCTGCAGCGCATCTCGCTCGGCGCGCTGATCATCGCCCTTGGCCTCTTGGTCGACGACGCGATGATCGTCGTCGAAATGATGGAGCGAAAGCTCGAGGAAGGCTTGGTCAAGGTCGAGGCGGCGAGCTTCGCCTATTCCTCGACCGCCTTCCCGATGCTGACCGGCACGCTGATCACCACGGCCGGCTTCATCCCCGTCGGTTTCGCCGCCTCGACGGCTGGCGAATATGTGCGCACCCTGTTCTACGTCGTCGGTATCGCGCTGGTCGTGTCCTGGTTCGCGGCGGTCTATTTCACGCCATGGCTCGGCCACATGATCCTGAAGCAGCGCAAGCACGCCGGCAGCCATCACGATGTCTTCGACACGGGCTTCTACCGTCGCCTTCGCTCGACCGTGACCTGGGCCGTGCGCCATCGCATCATCGTGCTGGTGATGACGATGATGACCTTTGCCACCAGCCTGTGGGCGTTCCAGTTCATCCCGCAGAATTTCTTCCCGCAATCGTCGCGCCCGGAAATCCTTGTCGACCTCTGGCTACCGGAAGGCACCAGCATCAAGGAAGTCGAGACACAGGCCAAGGCGCTCGAAGCCAGGATGATGGACGACAAGGACAAGCGCTTCATCGCCACCTATATCGGCGAAGGCGCGCCGCGTTTCTTCCTGCCGCTCGACCAGCAGCTTCGCAATCCGAATTTCGCCCAGCTTCTGGTGATGGCCAATGACGAACCGGCCCGCGAGCGGCTGATTGTCAAGCTGCGCACCATCCTGGCCGAGGATTTCCCGTCGATCCGCGCCAAGGTCGACCGCCTGTTCCTTGGTCCGCCGACCGGCTGGCCGGTGCAGATGCGCGTCATGGGTCCGGATCGCCAGGAGGTGCGCCGCATCGCCGACGAGGTGAAGACGAAGTTCCAGGCAAATCCGCTGCTCGGCGCCATCCACGACGACTGGCTGGAGCCGGTGCCGGCGATGAAGCTGGTGATCGACCAGGATCGCGCCCGTGCGCTCGGCGTCACCTCGCAGCGCATCCGCCAGATGCTGCAGGCGACCATGTCGGGAGCGCCGCTCGATGACTTCCGCGACGGCGAGGAGACGGTTTCGATCGTCGCCCGCGAACCGGAGGCAAGCCGTCACCTGCTGTCGGCGGTCGATTCCGTCTATATCCCGACGGATTTCGGTGGCTCCGTGCCGCTGTCGCAGGTCGCCAAGATTGTCCCGGTGCTGGAGCAAGGCGTCGAATGGCGGCGCGACCGCTTGCCGACCATCAGCGTACGCGCCACGCTGCCGGATGGCGTGCAGCCGAACGATGTCGCCATGAAAATCTATGGCGAGATGTCGGGCCTGCGCGCCGGCCTCGCACCCGGCTACAAGATCGAGATCCAGGGCGGCGCCGAGGATGCGGCCGAAAGCCAGGCCTCGATTGCGGCGAAAGCTCCAGTCATGCTGGCGGTCATCGTCGTGCTGCTGATGATCCAGCTGCAGCATTTCGGGAAGGCGATGCTGGTGCTGGCGACCGGTCCGCTCGGCATCATCGGTGCGGCGGCGGCACTTTTGATCAGCGGTGCGCCGTTCGGCTTCGTCGCCATCCTCGGTGTTATCGCCCTGCTCGGCATCATCATGCGAAACTCGATCATCCTGGTCGATCAGATCGACCAGGACATCGCCGCCGGCGTGGAGCGCTCCGAGGCCATCATCGGCTCGGCCGTTCGCCGGTTCCGGCCGATCGTGCTGACGGCGCTGACGGCGGTGCTGGCGCTGATCCCGATCTCGCGCGGCGTCTTCTGGGGGCCGCTCGCCTATGCCATGATGGGCGGCATCCTGGTCGCCACGGTGCTGACCATCCTTGTCCTGCCGGCAGCCTACGCGCTGTTCTTCGGCCGGGAGCCCAAGAAGGTGGTGGAGCAGCCGGCCGAGACGGAAGAAAAGAACGAAAGGCCGCAACTGGCCCTGGCGGCCGAATAGAGCTGTTGGCAAATGTGACCTCCGGCGGTTTAATCCGCCCACCAGGCGTAGGTGCCGGAGGAGGACCGTCATGACCATAGCTCAGGCACCGCTGCGGCTGCCGATCGACGGACGCCATCGCCAGATGTTCATCGGCGGTGGCTGGGTCGATGCCCGCTCCGGCCGGACCATGGAGACCCGCAATCCTGCCACCGGCGCGGTCATCGCCACGGTGCCGCGCGGCGACCGCCTCGACATCGACTTGGCGGTGACTGCCGCCCGCAAGGCGTTCGAGGGACCGTGGAGCCGGCTCAAACCTTACGAGCGGCAGGTACTGCTGCTGAGGATCGCCGATCTCTTCGAAAAGAACTGGGAAGAGATCAGCCTCTCCGACACCACCGACATGGGTATGCCGATCGTGCGCACCCGCGCCAATCGCAACCGCGTCATCGGCATGCTGCGCTATTATGCCGGCATGGCGACGGCGCTGCACGGCGAGACGATCGAGAACTCGCTGCCCGGCGAAATCGTCTCCTTCACCCGCAAGGAGGCGGTCGGCGTCGTCGGCGCCATCATTCCCTGGAACGCGCCGACCGCCGCGTCGATCTGGAAAATCGGCCCGGCGCTGGCGACCGGCTGTACCATCGTGCTGAAACCATCGGAAGAGGCGCCGCTGACGCCACTGCTGATCGCCGACATCATGAACGAGGCCGGCGTCCCGGAAGGCGTCGTCAACATCGTCACCGGCACCGGCACCGAGGCGGGCGCCGCACTCGCCGAGCACATGGGCGTCGACAAAATCGTCTTCACCGGCTCGACGGCGACCGGCCAGTCGATCGTGCGCGCCTCGGCCGGCAACCTCAAGCGCGTCTCGCTGGAGCTTGGCGGCAAGTCGCCGGTCATCGTCTGCGCCGATGCCGATCTCGACAAAGCGGTGCCGGTGGCCGCGATGTCGGTGTTCGCCAATTCCGGCCAGATCTGCATCGCCGGTTCGCGCCTTTTCGTCGAACGCGCCGTCCATGACGAGTTCATCGAGCGTCTCGCGGCATACGCCAAGGGTCTCAGGGTCGGCGACGGCATCGACCCGGCGACCGAGATCGGCCCGCTCGTCTCCGAAAAGCAGTTGCAACGGGTCACCGGTTACCTCGAGGCCGGTACTGCAGAAGGGGCGAAACTCGTCACCGGAGGCACCCGGCTTGTGGAAGGCGCGCTTGCCGCCGGCAATTTCGTCGCGCCGACTGTCTTTGCCGGCGTCTCGGACGATATGAAGATCGCCCGCGAGGAGATCTTCGGGCCGGTGATTTCAGCCTTGCCGTTCGATACGCTGGACGAGGCGGTCGAGCGGGCCAACAACACGCCTTACGGCCTGGCTGCAGGGGTCTTCACCCAAAATCTCGCCACCGCCCACCGGCTGTCGCAAAAGATCCGCGCCGGCTCGGTCTGGGTCAACACCTATCACGCCATCGATCCGGCCGTGCCCTTCGGCGGCTACAAGATGAGCGGCTACGGCCGCGAGGGCGGCGCCGAACACCTTGACGAATATCTCAACACCAAGGGCGTGTTCATCAAGATAGATTGAGCCGGAATAGGCCCAGAAACGAAAAACCCGCCTCAGCGGCGGGTCTCGGGGCGAATCAGCACCATAGCGATGTTAGTAGCATAGTTGCCGGCACAAAGCAAGAACAAAATGCGGGGATCGAGCGCGCATTGCGCGCCCGATCCCTCATGGCAAGCCTCAGATGACGAACAGCCAGTTGGCGAGCAGCATCACCGCGACGCCGGCGATCAGCGTCAGATAGGGCAGCATGCCCGCCTTTCGAACCGTAAGGTCGGACGAACTCATGCCGAGATCGGCCAGCATGTGGTCGGGGAATTTGCCCTTGTCCTGGATGTAGTGGCGGAAGCAGAACACCGGGATGATCAAGGCGGCCGTGATCAGCCCGGCCCACAATGCCATCGGGTTCCAGACCTTGGCGCCGGCGCCCATGAAGACCGCGTTGACATAGGCAAAGATAGCGCCGAGGCCGAGCAGCCAGCTCGGCGCCTTCCATGGCCGCGCAATGTGGCCATTGTCGATGCGGTGGATCCAGCCGGCATTGAGGTTGAGGAAGTTGAAGATGATGTAGCCGCAATTCGACACGGCGAGGATGAAGAAGAAGCTCGTCGCGTCGGCCGAAGCGATGGCCAGCACAATCAGGTTGAAGATCAAGTCGGTCCACATCGCCCGCGTCGGCGCACCGTGCTCGTTGACGTGGCTGAGGTAGCGCGGCAGCCAGCCGTCGACCGAACCCTGGTAGAGCGTGCGCGAAGAGCCGGCCATCGCCGTCATGATGCAGAGCACCAGCGCCAGGATCATCAGCATGACCAGCAGGCTGTGGATCAGCTGTCCGCCGCCGACCATGCCAGCCAGCGCATCGGCAACGCCGGAGCCGTCGACGATCGGCGTCGCCAGCATGCCGTTCAAGCCGAGCACGCCCTGGAAGGTGAACGGCACCAGGATGAACAGCAGCATGCACAGAAGGCCGGAATAGAAGATCGCCTTGAAGGTATCGGTGCCCGGGTTCTTGAACTCGGAGGTGTAGCAGACGGCGGTCTCGAAACCGTAGGTCGACCATGCCGCGATGAACATGCCGCCGAGAACGAGCGTCCAGCCTGCGATGTTCCACGCGCCGGGCTCCGGCGCGTAGGCTGCCGCGAGCGGGACCAGCGGCGAAAAGTTTGCCCAGTCGATCTGGCCGGTGACGATCGGCACCACGCCGACGATCAGCATCGGGATGATGACGAGCAGGCCGATATATTTCTGCACGTTGGCGGTGCCAAGGATGCCGCGATGCTGGATGGAGAAGATGATCAGCATCAGCACCGCGCCGATGAAGAAGGTGGCATTGAAGGTGAAGGAAACCGGGCCAAGCGTATGACCGTAAAGCGTCCAGTTGCGGATCGCCGGCGTCGCCGCAGTGGTGACCGCGGTGATGGCGTCGGCGGCGCTGGTTCCGGCATGGGCCGCGATATAGGCGGCGACTTCCGGCGAAGTGTCGGTGAACAGCGGCACCGGCGCCAGCGCATTGAGGATATAGGCGGCGGCGATCGAGCAGCCGAGCGACAGCACCGGCGACCAGGCGAACCAGTTGCACCACACCGAAAGCGGCGCGATGAATTTCGAATAGCGCAGCCACGCGGTGGCGCCATAGATCGAGGCGCCGCCGGACTTGTTCGGGAACAGGCCGGCGATTTCCGCATAGGTGAAGGATTGCAGGAAGCCCATGATCATGGATGCGGTCCAGATCATGAAGGCCAGCGTTCCGGTGGTGCCGGCAATGCCGCCGATCGAAAACAGGACAAGGGCCGGAACGCCGCTTGCCACCCAAAAGGCGCCGCGCCAATCGATGTTCCGGTGCAGCTGCCCTTCGGCAGGCGGCACCAAGGTGGTGACTATCGTGCTCATTTACGTGGATTCCCCATTTTTGATGTTCCCTATCGGCAACAGCCGCAATCTCGCGAGGCGTCATCGACGCTCACGTTGAACTGCCCAGGCGTTTTCCGCTCAGTAGTATTTTATTCTTAGCAGTGAAGATTGACCCAACGCGCTTTCACGTCAAGCGGTTTGTGACGCTGTGCACATTGCGCTTGTGAAACAGTCGAGCTTCGTTGGCGCTGCCAACGGGTGCGGTCTTTCCTTCTCCCCTTGTGGGAGAAGGTGGCCGAGCGTAGCTCGGTCGGATGAGGGGTGTTCCAGCTTGGCAAAACCGCACTTCGTCCAGCGCCCCTCAACCGTCTTGGCGCTGCGCGCCAATCCACCTTCTCCCGCAACAAGGGGAGAAGGGAAGAACCAGGCAGCGTCGATCAGGAGCGCGGCCTGGTCTTCTGCGGATCGTAGTGGGCAATGGCGACGACGCGCGCCGGCAGCCGCTTGCTGTGGCCGTCGAGCTTGCCGATCTCGACCTCGATGCCAATCGCCGAATGCGCGACGTCGAGCCTGGCCAGCGCGATATTCTTGTTCAGCACCGGCGAACGCATGCCTGAGGTGACGACGCCGACCTGGGCGCGGCCGACATGCACGCAGTCGCCGTGGCCGACCGCGACATTGGCGTCGATGTCGAGGCCGACCAGCTTCTTCTGGGGGTTTTCCTTGCGGCGGATCAGCGCCTCGCGGCCGATGAAATCGTCGGTCTTGGTCTTTAGCGGCACGGTGAAGCCGATGCCGGCCTCGAAGGGGTCGGTCTGGTCGGAGAACTCGTAGCCGGCAAAGATCAGCCCGGCCTCGATGCGCACCATGTCGAGCGCTTGCAGCCCCATCGGCTTCAGGCCGTGCGGCTGGCCGGCCTCCCAGATGGCGTCGAACACCTTTTCGGCGTCGCGCGGATGGCACCAGATCTCGTAGCCGAGCTCGCCGGTGTAACCGGTGCGCGAAACGACGACCGGAATGCCGTTGCCGCCGCCGATGCGGGCGACGGCAAAGCGGAACCACTCGAGCTCGTCGATCGACGGCTGCAGCGGCGAGGTCCAGATGATCTGCCTGAGAATGTCGCGGCTTTTCGGTCCCTGCACGGCCACATTGTGCATCTGGTCGGTCGATGAACGCACCAGCACGGTAAGGCCGAGTTTCGTCGCCATTTCGCGCAGCCATTCGCCGGATAGATCGTCGCCGCCAACCCAGCGGAAATTATCCTTGCCGAGCCGAAGCAGCGTGCCGTCGTCGATCATGCCGCCATGCTCGTAGCACATGGCGGAATAGACGACCTGGCCGACGCCGAGCTTCCTGATGTCGCGGGTCAGCGTGTATTGCAGCAGCGCTTCCGAATCCGGGCCGGTGATCTCGAACTTGCGCAGCGGCGACAGGTCCATGATCACTGCATCCTGCCGGCAGGCCCAGTATTCGTCGATCGGGCCTTGCCTGGCGAAGGAATTGGCCAGCCAATAGCCCTTGTACTCGACGAAGTTGCGGGTGTGCTTGGCAAAGCTCGAATGAAAGGCGGTCTCGCGGGTCATTTTCGGTTCCGAATCGGGCGTCATGCGTCTGGCGATCGCTCGCGAGAATTTGTGCTGGCCGGCATAGGTCCGCACATGGATGTCAGTCAGGTTCCAGCCATTGGCCGGCGTCGTATCGTCGGGGCAGGCGGACGAGACGCAGACGATATCCGTGAGCGCCCGCAGCAGCACATAGTCGCCCGGCCGCGACCACGGCTCATCGGAAACGACGACGCCATGCGCGTCGATGGCCGTGTTGAAGAAGAAGTTGATCGCCATCCAGCCGGCGCGGGGCGTCACACCCTTGTCGGCCAGCGCGCGGTTGAAATTCTCCGAGCAGTTGGGATGGCCGGGATAGCCGATGTCGTCGTAATATTTGGCCGCGCAGGCGAGCGCGAATGCATCGTGCCGGCCGCAAGTGTCCTGGATAACCTCGACCAGCGGCTCCATGTCCTGGTCATAATATTTCGAGTGCAGCCCGGGCATCGGATAGCTCGAACCCATCAGCGTGCGCGTCGTCGTCACGTCGAGCGGATGATCGCGGCCCTTGTCCAGCTTGCGCGCCGAAAGGCACTGGAAGTCGGTGCATTGGCGCCCGTCGACATCGATGATCTGCAGATAGTCGCCGGCTTTGACGAAATAGGCTTCCGCCGTCGCCGAATGGATGCGCAGATCGAGCACCGGATCGGCCAGCGGGTCGGCAAGCCGCGACTTCGCAGCTGGACGGATCGTGGCGCGGCGCAGGATGACGCTGAGCGGCGTTGCGGTATCGTGGCCGTCGACCAGCATCGGACCGCCGGGTGCAGCGACGAGCATCGAGCCGTCGCGGGCGATCGCAAAGCTCTGTTCGGTGCCGGCAGGGGTGGAGCCGCCGAAGACGCGGACCGCCTTTGCCTGATCTAGCTGTACCTGGCGACGTTCGAGGCCTCGGCGCAAGGAAGCGAGGCTATCGTCGCTATCGGCCAGCAGCGCCTTAATGCCGGCGGCATTGCTGTTCGATTTTTCGCCGAGAATACCGGGATCGGTTACGCCGGTGCTGTCCCATACCAGCAGCTCGCAGGCCTGCCCGCCCTCGACATTGCGCACAGTGATGCTGTCGCCGGCCTCGACCTCGATCAGCACCGCGCCATTGCCCTGAACCGAATAGCGCTCCATCCCGGCCGGCAGCGCGATCTGGCCTGGCCGCAGGATCAGACTCGGCCGGGGCGGTCCGGCGGCGATTACGGGGTAGGGCGACTGGCTCATCTCAACCCTGGTTTCGAGAAACAAGTTTGCCTGTGCGTGAAATTATTTTAGCGGGAAGAATAGGGCAGAAGAGCCGGAGTTGGCAAGGTGAAGGTGGCACAAGCTCCCCCTTCTCCCCTTGGGGGGCCTTTGCAGAGAAGGCGCATAGATATGCGATTTGAGGCATATATGCTTTTTTGAGCGTCGGAGAGCGCTGCTTGGCCGTTCAGCGCGGCATTTTTCAGGATAATCGGCTCATCCGGCCGATTACGGACGGAC
>NZ_JAMYKY010000007.1:0-255204 GCF_040317695.1 Mesorhizobium sp. M1403
TGCCGCCCACAAGCTTGGTGCCTAGAAAAGCCTCCGCCAAGCTCAACTGGCCCGTCTGCTTCACTGCCATCGCGATTCCCTCAGAGCGTCCACCTCAGAGAATCACAATCAGCGAATTACGCAACAGGCCCCTCAAGGGAGGAGATGACGCTCCTACTGCGCCGACGGCTCCTCGGCGTCGCCCTCGTCCGCGAACGGCGAGGCACTCGGCACGCACTGCACCGACCAGCCGGCCGGCGTCGGCTGCTTCTGGTATTCGGTGACGGCGGAGGTGCACTGTTCGCGGGTGTCGAAGGTGCTGGGCAGCACGACCATGCCGCCTTGCGGGCCGGCGATCACCAGATACCAGACCAACGCTACGCTCGGTGCCGCCATGAGTATTTCCTCGCTCTGCTTGTTTTGGGAGTCGGTGCGATCCTAGCAACTCCGGCCAAGCGGCGAAAGTTGGGCCGAAGCGCGGCGTTAAGCCACGGCATCACAGCCGCGTGATGTCAGGCCGCTTACTCCGGCTGCCGGTAGGCGACAAAGCGGTTGTGCTTGGCCTGGAAGATCAGCCCCGTCTCCCTGAGCGCAGGGCTGGCCAACGGCACGATACGCTTGGCGATCTCCGAAGGGTGCGGCAGAGTCTCCGGATCCTCGCCGGGTACCGCCTGCGCCCGCATGGCGGTGCGCGTTGCCCCGGGATCGGCGGCGTTGACCCTGAGCGGCAGGTTTTCGGTCTCATGCGCCCACGAACGCGTCATGGCCTCGACCGCCGCCTTCGACGCCGCATAAGGCGCCCAGAAGGCGCGTGCGGAGTGGGCCAGGCTGGAACTCAGTACGATAGCGCGGCCGGCATCGGAGAGTCTCAGCAGCGGGTCGACCGAGCGGATCAGCCGCCATGTTGCGGTGACGTTGATGGTCATCACCTTCTCGAAGGTCTTGGCCTCGACATGGCCGATCGGAGCGATGACGCCGAGCACGGCGGCGTTGGCGACCAGTATGTCGAGCTTGCCCCAGCGCTCGTGGATGGCGCCGCCCAGCCGGTCGATCCCCGCCATGTCGGCAAGTTCGAGCGGTACCAGCGTCGCCTGTCCGCCGCCTGCTTTGATCTGGTCGTCGAGTTCTTCCAGCCCTCCGACGGTGCGGGCAACCGCAATCACATGTGCGCCGGCGGCGGCAAGCTCCGTGGCGATGAAATAGCC
The DNA here is from genome assembly GCF_040317695.1 of Mesorhizobium sp. M1403. Taxonomy (NCBI): domain Bacteria; kingdom Pseudomonadati; phylum Pseudomonadota; class Alphaproteobacteria; order Hyphomicrobiales; family Phyllobacteriaceae; genus Mesorhizobium; species Mesorhizobium sp. M1403. The sequence continues at coordinate 1,185 of NZ_JAMYKY010000007.1, forward strand.
GATACCGCGCGAGGCGCCGGTGACGACCGCAACGCGGCCGGAGAGATCGAGGGTCATGCTTGAACTTCCATGAGGTCGGCGTGAGGCACCCCCCTCTGCCCTGCCGGGCATCTCCCCCTCAAGGGGGGAGATTGGCCCTCATCAGACTCAGCGCCTGTTCTGCGACCGTCGCGATTGGCGAAAGTCGACAGTTCAGCCGATCTCCCCCCTTGAGGGGGAGATGCCCGGCAGGGCAGAGGGGGGTAACCTGGCGAAGACAAATGGCGATCCGGCAACCTTACGACCCGCCTGCCGCCAATAGCGACAGCGTGCGGACATTGTCGGAGCCTTCGAAATCGGCAAGCCGGGTCGGATACTGGCCGGTGAAACAGGCGTCGCAGAATTGCGGCTGTTCATTGTCGCGGCCGGCTTCGCCGACGGCCCGGTAGAGCCCGTCGATCGAGAGGAAGCCGAGCGAATCGACGCGGATGAACTCGGCCATCTCCTCCACCGACATGCGCGAGGCCAGCAACTTCGACTTTTCCGGTGTGTCGACGCCGTAAAAGCAGGAGGCGCGCGTCGGCGGCGAGGCGATGCGCATATGCACTTCCTTGGCGCCGGCATCGCGCACCATCTGCACGATCTTCTGGCTGGTGGTGCCGCGTACGATCGAATCGTCGACCAGCACCACACGCTTGCCTTCGATCATGCGGCGATTGGCGTTGTGCTTAAGCTTGACGCCCATGTGGCGGATCGAATCGCCGGGCTGGATGAAGGTGCGGCCGACATAGTGATTGCGGATGATGCCGAGCTCGAACGGGATGCCCGCGGCCTGCGAAAAGCCGATCGCCGCCGGTGTGCCCGAATCCGGCACCGGCACGACGATGTCGGCCTCGACCGGGCTCTCCAGTGCCAGCTCGGCGCCGATGCGCTTGCGTACCTCGTAGACATTGCGGCCTTCGACCGAAGAATCCGGCCGGGCGAAGTAGACATATTCGAAAATGCAGAAGCGGGTCTTCTGCGGCTCGAACGGGAACAGGCTCTCGATTCCCTTGCTGGTGACGACGACCATTTCGCCGGGCTTCAGGTCGCGCACGAAACGCGCCCCGATAATGTCGAGCGCACAGGTTTCGGAGGCGAGAATCCAGGCGCCGTCGAGATCGCCAAGCACCAGCGGCCGGATACCGAGCGGGTCGCGGCAGCCGATCATCTTCTTGGACGTCATTGCCACCAGCGAGAAGGCACCTTCGACCTGGCGCACCGCATCGATGAAGCGCGAATTGAGGTCGCGCTCCTTGCTGGTGGCGACCAGATGCAACAGTGTCTCGGTGTCGGAGGTGGAAGAGAAGATGGCGCCCTGCTTCTGCAGGGCGCGCTGAACGGTCATGGCGTTGGTGAGATTGCCGTTATGGGCGACGGCAAAGCCGCCATCGGCAAGTTCGGCGAAGAAAGGCTGGATGTTGCGCAAGCCAGCGCCACCGGTGGTGGCATAGCGTGTGTGGCCGATGGCACGGTTGCCTTGCAGGCTGTCGATGACACGCTGCTTGGTGAAGGTGTCGCCGATCAGGCCGACATGGCGTTCGACATGGAATTGGGTGCCGTCATAGGAAACGATGCCGGCCGCTTCCTGGCCTCGATGCTGCAACGCATGCAGGCCGAGCGTGACGATGGCTGCGGCGTCCTGCCGGCCGAAAATACCGAACACGCCGCATTCGTCGTGGAAATGGTCGTCGGCTTCGGCGGAAAGCACGTCGTCTGCGTCTGCCACTGAGGCTGCCATTGGGGGCTCAAGCTCCGCTAAAGTCGCCATATAAGGTCATAGCGCATCGAAAGCAACGCACGTCGTGCGACGTTCACATGATCGACAGTCTCGAGGCGAGCAAGTCTGCCGAAATCAGTTTGCCGGCGCCGGGTTTGCAGGTGCCGGCGTCGCCGGCGCATTGTCGGCCGGCGGAGCGTCGCTGTCATCGGGTGCCGGAGCAGTGGCGTCGTCGCCGGCGGCAGGTGCTTCCGCTGCAGGCGCGTCGGGGGCCAGAGGCGTCTCGGTGGCCGGCTGATTCGGATTGAGCTTGTTGAGGATGGCGTTTTCCGGGTCCTCGGGCAGCAGGCTTTCGAGCTTGGCACCGATCGATTCGAGCAGCGGCTTTGACTTGGCGTTGGCAATCCAGCCTGGAGCCTTGGCCCCGGCCAGCCAATTGAAAAACAGCAGCGCGACCGCGACCACCAGGATGCCGCGCGCCGCGCCATAGAGGAAGCCAAGTGTGCGATCGAGCGCGCCGATTCTGGAATCGATGATCCAGTCGGCGAGCTTCATGGTGATGACGGAAACGACGATCAGCGCGACAATGAAGACGATACCGGCCGCCGCCGCCATGGCTGCCTTTTCGTTGTCGATATAGGGCTGAATGTAAGGCAGCACCGGCTTGTAGAAGAAGAAGGCCGCCGCAGCGGCAGCTGCCCAGGAGATGATCGACAGGATCTCGCGCGAAAAGCCGCGAACCATGGCGAGCATCGCCGAGACCAGGGTGAAGCCGACGAGAATTCCGTCAAGCAGCGTAATCGGCATGTTTTTCGCCCCGCTCCGATCTCTTTTTCACGACTCGACGAGCCGCATCAATCTTGCTCATCGGCGCGGCTGCGCCGAGTGCCGGCTATGCGCGCCACGAGATCGGCAAGCTCGGTGGGCTGGAAAGCGCCGGCTCCGATCCCCCCGGCCCCATTACCACCAACAAGTTCCTCGCTGCCCAAGGGCAGAACCGCGCTTCCGAAACCCAGCTTTTCGGCTTCCTTGAGGCGCTGCTGCGCATGCGCAACCGGCCTCACCGCCCCCGAAAGGCTGATTTCGCCGAAATAGACGCAATCGGCGGGAAGGGCAAGACCGGTGAGCGAGGAAACCAGTGCCGCCGCCACCGCCAGGTCGGCCGCCGGCTCCGAAATGCGGTAGCCGCCGGCAACGTTGAGATAGACGTCGTGCGTGCCGAAGCGAACGCCGCAATGGGCTTCCAGAACCGCCAGGATCATCGACAGCCGGGCGCCGTCCCAGCCGACGACGGCGCGGCGTGGCGTGCCGAGCGTCGAAGGTGCTACCAGCGCCTGGATCTCGACCAGCACCGGCCGTGTGCCTTCCATGCCGGCGAAAACCGCGGCACCCGGCGACTTCGCGTGACGTTCACCGAGGAAAAGCTCGGACGGGTTGGCGACTTCCCGCAAGCCCTTGTCCGACATTTCGAAGACGCCGATCTCGTCGGTTGGCCCGAAGCGGTTCTTGACCGTTCGCAGGATGCGGTAGTGGTGGCCGCCTTCGCCCTCGAAATAGAGCACCGCGTCGACCATGTGCTCGACGACGCGTGGGCCGGCGATCTGGCCCTCCTTGGTGACATGGCCGACCAGAACGATCGCCGCCCCTGTGGATTTTGCATAGCGGATCATCGCTTGGGCGGCGGCACGCACCTGGGTCACCGTGCCGGGCGCTGAATCGGCCATGTCGGTCCATAGCGTCTGGATCGAATCGAGAATGACCAGGTCCGGCCGCTTGCCATCGGCAATGGTGGCGAGGATGTCCTCGACGTTGGTCTCGGCGGCGAGTTCGACCGGGGTGTCGGCGACGCCGAGCCGCTGGGCGCGCAGCCTGATCTGGGCGACCGCTTCTTCACCGGAGACGTAGACGATGCGGTGGCCCTTTGCCGCCAGTGCGGCTGCAGCCTGGGTGAGCAGCGTCGACTTGCCGATGCCGGGATCGCCGCCGACCAAAAGCGCCGATCCGCGCACGAAGCCGCCGCCGGTGGCGCGGTCGAGTTCGCCGATGCCGGAGACGATGCGCGGGGCGTCCTCGATGTCGCCGGAGAGGCTGGTCAGCACCACCGCGCGGCCCTTGCGGGCGTTGCGGGTGTTGGCCGGGCCGGAGCCGATGCCGCCCGACGTGCCTTCCTCGACCAGCGTGTTCCACTCGCCGCAGGCATCACATTTGCCGGCCCAACGCTGATGCACCGAACCGCAATTCTGACAGATGAACTGGATACGGGATTTGGCCATCAGCGTCGCGTCGCTTGCCAATTGCCGAGGCTCGTCGATCCTGCCCACCCCCCTCTGTCCTGCCGGACATCTCCCCCGCAAGGGGGGAGATTGGCTGTCATTGATGCTTTCGCCAATCGCCGATGCCGCAAGAAGAGAGCCGGCGACAAAACTGCCGATCTCCCCCCTTGCGGGGGAGATGGCCGGCAGGCCAGAGGGGGGTGTGACGGAACGCGACGGTTGGCCAACAAGCTACTCGAACCGATCCGGCAAATGATGCTCTTCCGCGAGGTCCGAGAAGCGGGTGAACTCGCCCTGGAAGGCGAGGCTGACCGATCCCGTTGGGCCGTGGCGCTGCTTGGCGACGATTACCTCGGCCTTGCCGCGCATCTCGTTCATCTCGTGTTCCCACTTGATGTATTCGTCGGTACCTGGCTTCGGCTCGCGGTTCTTCAGATAATATTCCTCGCGGTAGACGAACAGCACCACGTCGGCGTCTTGCTCGATGGAGCCCGATTCGCGCAGATCCGAAAGCTGCGGGCGCTTGTCGTCGCGGCTCTCGACCTGGCGCGACAGCTGCGACAGCGCGATGATCGGCACCGCCAGCTCCTTGGCCAGTGCCTTGAGCCCGGTGGTGATCTCGGTGATTTCCTGGACGCGGTTTTGCGATGATTTCGCGCTCGATCCCTGCATCAGCTGGATATAGTCGATGACGATGACGTCGAGGCCGCGCTGGCGCTTCAAGCGACGCGCGCGGGCGGACAGCTGAGCGATGGAAATACCGCCGGTCTGGTCGATGAACAGCGGGATTTTCTGCATGGTCTGCGAACAGGCGACGAGCTTTTCGAAATCCATCTCGCTGATCTCGCCGCGGCGGATTTTCGACGACGGGATTTCGGTCTGTTCGGAAATAATGCGGGTGGCGAGCTGTTCGGATGACATTTCGAGCGAAAAGAAGCCGACGACGCCGCCATTGGCCGCCTTGAACGAGCCGTCGGCCTGCTGCGCCGGGACATACGCCTCCGCGATATTGAAGGCGATGTTGGTGGCGAGCGAGGTTTTACCCATGCCGGGGCGGCCGGCAATGATGATCAAGTCGGACGACTGCAGGCCGCCCATGCGACGGTCGAGGTCGCGCAAGCCGGTGGCGACGCCCGACAAATGCCCGTCGCGCATATAGGCGGCATTGGCCATGTCGACCGCCGTCTTGACAGCGTCGGTGAAGCTCTCGAAGCCGCCGTCGTAGCGGCCGGTCTCGGCCAGTTCGAACAGCCGCCGCTCGGCGTCCTCGATCTGGTCGGAGGGCGACATGTCGACCGGCGCGTCATAGGCGATGTTGACCATGTCCTCGCCGACGGTGATCAGCGCGCGGCGCGTGGCCAGATCGTAGATGGCGCGGCCATAGTCGGTGGCGTTGACGACGGTGACGGCCTCGACCGCCAGCCGCACGACATATTGCGCCACCGTCATGTCGCCGACCTTCTCGTCGGCCGGCAGGAAGGTCTTCAGCGTGATCGGCGTCGCGATCTTGCCCATGCGGATGAGCTCGGCCGCGACCTCGAAGATCTTCCTGTGCAGCGGCTCGTAGAAATGGCCAGGCTTCAGAAAGTCGGAGACGCGGTAGAACGCATCGTTGTTGACCAGTATGGCGCCGAGCAGCGCCTGCTCGGCCTCGATGTTGTTCGGCGCCTCGCGATAGAGCGGTGTTTCCGCCACGCCGAATTTTCGTGCTGCCTCTGCCATGATGTCCCCGGTCCTGATCCCGGTCTCTCGATATCAGAACGAGACAAGTCGGTGATGACTTATCTGCATCAGTCCCCAACCAACCAACTTTGATGCCCGCGATTCACAGCCAAGATACTTCGGTGGAAAGAATCTCGATTGACTCGAATCAAGATGGCGAGCCTAACCGTTCTTGGGCGAGAACAAAACAGGAAAATAGCTGCCGATCATTCCGGCAAGGGGTCACCCCAGTCCAGTCGCCGCGCGGCCTTGAACGTCTCGCCGTCGCGCTTGGTGAACAGTCGCTCGGCAGCATGACCATCCTGTTGGCAAAGCTTCAGCAAGACCTTGCCGGAGCCCGATTTCGGCGGTGCGATCACCCGCGCGCGGGGCGGAGCGGCCGGATGACGGGAAGCGGCGACAAAGATGAACTTTTCGTCCTCCCACGGCACCTCGGCATCCTTGGCCAGACGGTGCAGGCGCGAGCGGGCGACGCGGCGGGCGAAATGGCACCAGTCGGGAGCGACAAGTGGGCAGGGCGCCTCATGCGGGCAGGGCGCGAGCACGTGCGCCCCCGCCTCGATCAGCTGCCGCCGCACGGCAAGGATGCGCTGCCAGCCGGCCGGCGTGCCTGGCTCGACGACCAGCAGCGTGTCGGCGGTCAGCTGCCAGAGCCGGTCGATTAGTTTTGCCAGCGATGCCGGCGCGATCTCATCCAGCACATAAGCCGAAGTCACCAGTTCGGCCGGCTCCAGATCGACCAGGTCGATGGTGACGTCGCCGGTCAGCCAGGCGGTCTTGGCATGGATTGCCTCGGCGGCAAGCGCCTCGCCGACCCGCCGCACCGCGGCACCGGCCTCGAGCAGCACTGCCTGTTCGAGATCGGGCCAGAGATCGATTGTGGCCCAAAGCACCGTGCCAGGGCCGGCGCCGACATCGAGCAAGGTCTTCGGAGCATAGTCGGGCCGAGACTCGCCCACCGCATCGAGGCTGGCACGGACGGCCGCATAGGTCGCCGGAAGCCGCGTTGCCAGATAGGCCTTAACCGCCATTTCTTCGGCCATGTGCAGGCGGCCATCGCGCAACTCGGCGCGGTAGCGGTCCGACAGCGTCTTGGCCGCTTGCTTGATCATCGGCAACGGCACCTGTTCGAGAAGGCGGTCGACGCCTTGTCTAAGCGGGGCGGGCAGTTCCATGGTCTACGCAGCCCGAGGTGCGAGCACGATGACCGAGGCGCCAATGATGCACATCGTGGCACCGGCAAGATCCCAACTGTCGGGGTGCACGCCTTCCGCCAACCATAGCCAGACCAGCGAGGCGGCAATGTAGATGCCGCCATAGGCGGCATAGGCCCGGCCCGCCGCACTGGCGTCGACAAGCGCCAGCAGCCACGCGAATAGCACCAGTGAGACGAGACCGGGCGCCAACCACAGCGGCGACTTATCCAGCCGCCACCACGCCCAGAACGAGAAGCAGCCGGCGATCTCGGCAAGTGCGGCGGCGACGTAGAGGAGGTAGGTCATGAAAAAAGGTCCCGCGTTGACGAGACCTTTTTCAGCGTGCCAGCCGGCAATGGCAAGCGGCAATGGCGCGATCGCCGGCAGTCTACTCCGGATCCGCCACCTTGCGGCGGCGAGTGGGCTTGGCGGCAGGAGCCTTTTCACGACGTCCAAGATCGCGCATCTCCAGCGCCTTCTCGCAACTGGCCATGTAGTCGCGCGTCACCGGCAGCGTGTCGTTCTTCTTGGCGATCTGGATCTGGAAGATCACCAGATCCTGCCATCGGAAGGCAGCTTCCGAGGCGGCAAGATAGAACTCCCACATGCGGCAGAAGCGCTCGTCATAGATCGCCTTGGCCTTGTCGCGGTTGGCGGCAAAGCGCTCGCCCCAATGCTTCAGCGTCTCGGCATAATGCAGCCGCAGAACCTCGATGTCGGTGACGACGAGCCCCGACTTTTCGATAGCCGGCATCACTTCGGAGAGCGACGGGATATAGCCGCCCGGGAAGATGTATTTGCGAATGAAGGCGCTGGTCGCCCACGGCACACCGGAACGGCCGATCGTGTGCAGCAGCATGACACCGTCCGGCTTCAGCAGCGTCGCCGACTTGTCGAAGAAGGTACGGAAATGATTGACGCCGACATGCTCGAACATGCCGACCGAGACGATGCGGTCGAAACGCTCATTGAGCTCGCGATAGTCCTTGAGGTCGAAATGCACCCGGTTTTGCAGGCCTTGCGCGTGCGCGCGGTCGGTGGCGACGGCGTGCTGCTCGGTCGACAGCGTCACGCCTTGCACGTCGACGTCGAACGCCTTGGCTAGATAGAGCCCAAGCCCGCCCCAGCCGGAGCCGATGTCGAGTACCGTCTGGCCCGCTTTCAGCCTGAGCTTGGCGGCGATATGGCGCTTCTTGGCCGCCTGGGCCTCATCGAGCGTCATGTCCGGCTGCTCGAAATAGGCGCAGGAATACTGCATGTCCTCATCGAGGAAGAGGTGATAGAGGTCGCCCGACAGATCGTAGTGGCGCTGCACGTTGCGGCGCGCCCGCGACGCCGTGTTGATCTGCTGCAGGCGCCGGAAGGCGTGGCGCAGACCCTCGATCGCCTTCGACCAGGTGGCATCGATGCCGCCGCTGCCCATGTTCTGGAACGCAATGCGCATCACCCCCAGCACGCCGCCCTCGATAATGTCGAGTTCACCGTCCATGTAGGCTTCCGGCACCGCCAGCATCGGATCGAAAGTGATGGCGCGCTCGGCATGCCTTGTCTTGATGTGCATGTGCACCGGCTCGCCGCTGCCGTCACCAAAAGTCACCATCGAGCCTTGCGGCCCTGTCACCTTGAGATTGCCTGTGCGGACCAGGCGGTCGAGAACGCGCTTAAGCAGAATATTCATGACCAATTGTCCCCTCTCGGCCAGACATGCTGTCCTATTCTGCATCAAGATATAGGGGTTCGAAAAGTTCCATTTGGCATAAAAATGCCCGGGTGCGAGGCCCGGGCATTGGTCCAGATAGGTATTAGCCGACGAATGCCGGCGAACAACGATCAGCCGTTGTCTTCGCCGCCCTCGAACTCCGCGTTCGGATCGAAGAAATTTTCCGGCCGCGCATTGTCGTTGATGTCTTCGCCGTAGATGGCTTCGGCGGTGGTCAGCGTTTCGCCCTTGGCCTGGCGTTCGGCTTCGTCGGCCGTGCGGGCAATGTTGAGCGTGATGGTGACCTCGACTTCCGGGTGCAGCGCGATCGCCACGTTGGTGACGCCGATGGTTTTGATCGGCTGATTGAGAAGGATCTGGTTGCGGTTCACCGAAAAACCTTCCGCCGTCAACAGCTCGGCGATGTCGCGCGTCGAGACCGAACCATAGAGCTGGCCGGTCTCGCCGGCCGAGCGCACGGCGATGAAGCTCTTGCCGTCGAGCTTTTCAGCAATCTGCGCGGCCTCGGACTTGCGCTCCAGGTTGCGGGCCTCGAGTTGGGCGCGCTGTCCTTCGAACTTCTTCTTGTTACCTTCGTTGGCGCGCAGCGCCTTGCCCTGCGGCAGCAGGAAATTGCGGGCGAACCCGTCCTTGACCTTGACGGTGTCGCCCATCTGGCCGAGCCGGGAAACGCGTTCGAGAAGAATGACTTCCATGGTTTTGTTCCTTCGCTTGGGCACCTATCCTCAGGATCGGCGCCGAATTGTCTGGAACAGGTCAGGAAGCTGGGGCGTCGCCGCCTGTGTCGCTGTCCTGCCTGTCGCGGCAGTTAGGATCTCTTGTCGAAATCCAACCCGGGATTTGGTGTTCGATCCAGCTACGCCCGTCGTGGCCGGTGAAAAAAGCGGGCGGCGAACCGCCCGCTGGCTAGACCATGATCCCGAAAACTGGAAACCGGTTTTCGGATAAGATCATGGTCAACTAATCAGTCTTAGCGGACCACGTAGGGCAGCAGGCCGAGGAAGCGGGCGCGCTTGATCGCCTTGGCGAGTTCGCGCTGCTTCTTCTGGCTGACGGCGGTGATGCGCGACGGCACGATCTTGCCGCGCTCGGAAATGTAGCGCTGCAGAAGCCGCACGTCCTTGTAGTCGATCTTCGGCGCGTTGGCGCCGGAGAACGGGCAAGTCTTGCGGCGACGGTGGAAGGGGCGCCGGGTTGGGATCTGGTTGATGTCGACCATTATTCTGCGGCTCCTTCAAAGCCTTCGCGCGGACGGCGCGGGCCACGATCGGCACCGCCATCGCCGAAGCTGCGCGGCGGACGATCAGCACGGTCACCGCGATCGCGGTCGCCGAATGAGCGCGGGCCACGATCGCCACGGTCGCGGTCGCCGAAGCCGCCGCGTTCCGAGCGCTCTTCGCGCTTCTGCATCATTGCCGACGGGCCTTCCTCATGCGCATCGACCTTGATGGTCAGGAAACGCAGCACGTCCTCGGACAGGCCCATCTGGCGCTCCATCTCATTGAGCGCGGCCGGCGGGCAGGTGATGTCCATGAGTGTATAATATGCCTTCCGGTTCTTGTTGACCCGGTAGGTGAGGGACTTCAGTCCCCAGTTCTCGACCCGGCCGACGGACCCGCCATTCGCGGTGAGGACGCCCTTGTACTGTTCGACAAGCGCATCGACCTGCTGCTGCGAGAGGTCCTGCCGGGCAAGAAACACATGTTCGTATAGAGCCATAGTGTTCGTGCCTTTCTTCGTTTCTCTCCCGGTTCCCGGCGGCAAAAGCCTCTGCAACTTCTCTGACCCGCAATCCTTGCGAAGACGGGGAAGAAAGGAGCATGACGAGACGGTCGAGAGCGGAGACACGGGAGGCGGAAGCGCTTCTGGCTCCACGCGAAGGTTCGAAAACCTCCGGCCCTCCGTTCAGCCCCCAGCAAGGACCGGCAGATTGCGGGCGTCTATACAGGAATTTGACCGCAAAGCAAGGCCAAACGACAGGCCAAACGGCTCGACTAGCGCCCTATCTTCCAGAGCACAACGGACCTCGATGGCAAGGTTTTACGGATTTCCTGAAACCGGACCTTAACCATCATGCGAAGTTCCAGCACCGGCGGGCGTGGCGGCAACCCGCCGTTCATCATGCGAATGCAAAACGAACAGTTCGCGCGCGGCCGCCAGCAAGGCGGTTTTGGGGATAAAAATGCTGTTCGATAAATTCTGCCGTTCGAAGAGCGGCAACTTTGCCCTGATGCTGGCGTTCGGGCTGCCTGCGGTTCTGACGGCCGTCGCCTTTGCCGTGGACGTGTCCACCTTGATGAGGGCCAAGGTCAGCTTGCAGAACGCGCTCGATGCCGCGAACCTTGCATCTTCGCATCTCGGCGACATCGAGGCTTCGCGCAAGGACGTCTTCGACCGCTACTTCCAGACCAATGTCGCCGGCCACAGCGAGTTGAGGAACGCCGAAGCGACGCTTACCGTCGAAAGGGGCCTCAATTACATCCAGACAAAGGCTGTCGCCGCGGCCGATGTCAACTTGAACTTCGCCTTCCTGTTCGGCAACGACAAGCGCATCACCGTCGATGCCGGCGCCGTCGAATCGACCAATCAGCTCGAAGTCGTGCTGGTGCTCGACAATACCGGGTCGATGGCCAGCAACGACCGCATCGGCGCATTGCGGACGGCGGCGACGGGCTTGATCGATATGCTCCAAGCCGCGAAGTCGCCGACGCGCAGCGTACGTGTCGCAGTGGTGCCGTTCGTCACCGCGGTCAATGTCAAGGGCGAGGACTACGATCCGGCCTGGATCGACATGGCCGGCAAATCGCCGAACAATGGCGCCAATTTCCCCTTGGTCGGCGGCAAGCGCGTCAACCATATGGACCTGTTCAAGCAATTGGGCGTCGAATGGAGAGGCTGCGTCGAGGCGCGGCCCGGAACCAACAATGTTTCCGACATTTCGCCCGACCAAAACAAACCGGACACCCTGTTCGTACCCTATTTCGCGCCGGACGATCCAGGTAACGCCAAAAATCCGAACAGCTCCTATGGCAATTCGGCGACCGGCTACAACAATTCCTATCTCGACGATACGGTTATCACCCTGCTTCCCGGCCTCACCGGCGACATCGCGAAGTACAGTGTTTCGACGATGAAGCTGATCAACGACAAGAAAGGCCCCCTGACCATCGGCCCAAACCGGGCCTGTCCGACGCCGATAGTGCCGCTGACCGACGATTTCGACAAATTGCGTAAGGCCGTCAGTGAGATGATCGAATGGAACGGCTCGGGGACCAATGTTTCGGAAGGGTTGTCATGGGGGATGCGGGTACTCTCGCCGGAACCGCCCTACAGTGACGGCGCGCCGTTCAGGGCGTCAGGCACGACCAAAACGGTGCTGCTGCTCACCGACGGCGAAAATGTTGTCTATGGCGCGAAGGATACGCCACAGAAGTCGGACTATGGTTCTTACGGGTTCCTGGCTTCGGGTCGGTTCGGATCCAGCGACCAGACCGCGGCCGCGCGCAATGTCGACGACTGGACAACCAATGTCTGCAACACGTTGAAGAAACAGGACGTGCAGATCTTCACAGTACTGCTGCAGGCCGACACCGCAGCCAACCGCAAGCTCTACGAGGCCTGCGCGTCGTCGCCGTCGGATTATTACCCGACCAACGACGTCACCCAGCTCGAAAGCGTGTTCCTGAAAATCGGAAGCTCGATTTCGCACCTGCACTTGACGAACTGAACGACGTCAGTCGCCCAACGGCCGTTCCGCCGCCGCTGCTCAACTCGTGTGCGCAGCCACTTTGCGTGTGGTTTCGGGGAAGAAATCGGGCGCCGCATGGCGCTTGCCGAACATCATGTCGTACTGCAGCAGACGGAAGTCGCGGATTGCCGGGTCGATCTCTTTCTGACGCGACCAATCGGGGGTGGCGTCGCCCGCCGGTGCCAACAGCAAATTGCGGTCGATGACGCGGTAGTGCTCCCGCAACTGGCCGAGGAAGCCGGTGTAATAGGGATGACTGATGCCGGCAGTCTTCAGGATATGATAGGGCAGGAAGGCTGGGCTGACGGCGCCGAGATCCTCGGCCGGGCCGCTGCGGTTTGACCAGACGATCAGCGGCGTCTGGTGGTGCAGCAGCATCAGGTCGGCCGCCTCCTTGCGCGGCGCGACATTGTCCTTCAGGAAACCGGTCTCGACGTAGACCGGCCCAAGCGGCGGCAGATGGTCGCCGAAGAAGGCGATGACCGTCGGCCGCTGGCGTTTCTTCGCCCATTCGATCAGCCGCTCGAGGCCACGGTCCGCGTCGGAAGAGCCTTCGGCGTAGCTCAACAGCGATTCACGTGCCCATTGGCTGATCGGCGCCTGCACCTTATGGGTCGGATTGTTATAGCGATAGGGCTCATACGGCCCGTGGTTCTGCAGGCTGACGGCGAAAAAGAAGACCGGCTCGGCGCTGGTATCGGCCTCGTGGATGATCTCGTCGGTCATCGCTGCGTCCGACGCGAGCGGTCCGCGTTTTTGCATGGGCGGCAACGTCTCCTCGGATTTGAAGTCGTTGAAGCCGAAATCGGCATAGACGGCTCCCCGGTTCCAGAACCAGTTGGTGCCGGGATGGATGGCGCGCGCCCGGTAGCCCTGACTTTTCAGGAAGGTCGCCAACGACGGGGTCGGTGTCCGCACATATTGCTGGTAGGGAATACTGCCCGCCGGCAGGAAGGCGTTGGAAAAGCCGGTCAGGGCCTCGAACTCGATGTTGGCCGTCATGCCGCCGAATTCGGGCGAGAACATGTAGCCCGTGCGCAGTGCCCGCACATTGGGGATAGGGTCGGGCGTGATGGTGACGCCGGGCAGCTTGGTCGGATCCCAGAAGGATTCGCTCATGACGACGATGATGTCGGGCTTCTCGGCGGGTACCGAGGCCGTCACCTGCGGTTTGCCGATCGCTTCGATCGCCTTGCCGGAATAGCCGGGCGGCGCCGAGACATGGGCCATCGGGACGTTCAGCGCGAATGCGAGCGCAAAACCGTTCGAGGCATAGTTTTCCTTCTGGTCCCACATGATCGGGATGATCTGCAGCCGGTCGCGCGTCCATGAGAAAGTGGCATAGTCCATGATGGAGACGAAGAAGGCGATCAGCGGCACTGTCAGCGTCAGTCGGGCAAGGCGGCCCTTGTGGCTGAGCGCCGGAACGCGGCGGCGCCATAGCCGCCAGCCATAGACGAGAAGCGACAGCCCGCCGACGACGCCGATCGCCAGGGCAATGGCGGTTCCCGGGCGATCGCGTACCAGGAGCGGCATCAGCGCCACGATCTGCCGAGAATAGAGGAAATCAGTCGGATAGAGCGGATCGCCGAGATAGAGCGACTTCTGGTGGCCGACGAACGCCAGCGACAACGTCAGCGGCGCGAGGATCATCAGGCTCTGATGGCTGCGGCCGAGCACGGCGTCGAGCCCTATGAGGATCAACGCAAAAATGATGATTGTGGTCCAGCCGGGTTTGAAGGGCTGCAGAAAGAAGTCGATGGTGCCGGCAAAGTTGCCGCGCACGATCAATTCGATAGCGAACACCAGGATGGCCGCGGCCAACAGGCTGATGAAGCCATAGCGGATGACAGGCCATTTGCGCCCTGGCAGATAGCCGGTGGCCGGATCGCCTTCGAGAAACTGTGGCGCGGCCTCGGCTGCGCTCTTCTTGGTCTTTGCCACTGCGATAGTTCCCCGGCCCGCAACAAAAGCGTCACTCGACTGTCATCGAACTGTCACGCAAAGCTAGCGCCTGTGGCGGAAATAAGAAGAGCCAGCAAACAAATCGTGAGCGGTTTTCATCATGAGTGATCGCCAAAAAGCCTGCCGAAACAGGCACTCGGCCGACGTTGCGCGGTCAAGGTTGGACTTGACTTGGCCGCACGCCTTGCGTCACAGGCAACGAGAACCAGCAGCTGGGAGCCGCCGATGGCCATCGCATTCACCTTTCCGGGGCAGGGCAGCCAGGCTGTCGGCATGGGCAAGGACCTTGCCGATACCTTTGTTGAATCGCGGCGGATCTTCGAGGAAGTCGATGATGCGCTCGGCGAAAATCTATCGAAGCTTATCTGGGAAGGCCCGGAAGAGACGCTGACGCTGACCGCCAATGCCCAGCCGGCGCTGATGGCGGTGTCGCTTGCCGCAATCCGGGCGTTGGAGGCGCGCGGCTTCTCCCTGAAAGGCAAGGTCACCTATGTCGCCGGCCACTCGCTTGGCGAATATTCGGCACTTGCGGCCGCCGGTTTCGTTTCGGTCGCCGACGCCGCCCGACTGTTGCGCATCCGGGGTAACGCCATGCAGGCGGCGGTACCGGCCGGCGAGGGCGCCATGGCGGCGATCATCGGGCTGGAACAAGCCGACGTCGAAGCCGCCTGCGCAGAGGCTGCCCAAGGCGCGGCCAAAGATCCCGCGCAAGCCTTGGTTTGCCAGATCGCCAATGATAATGGCGGCGGCCAGCTGGTAATCTCCGGCGCCAGGTCGGCGGTCGAACTGGCGGCGAAGCTATGCACGGAGAAGGGCGCCAAGCGGGCGCTCATGCTGCAGGTTTCGGCGCCCTTCCATTCGGCATTGATGAAGCCGGCGGCCGAGATCATGCTGGAGGCACTGGCCGCCGTGACGAAGAGTGCACCGGCCGTGCCGCTGGTCTCCAATGTTACGGTGACCCCGACGAGCGATCCCGACGAGATCGCCCGCCGCCTCGTCGAACAGGTGATCGGGCGCGTGCGCTGGCGCGAAACGGTGGAGTGGTTCGGCGCGAATGGCGTTGCGACGCTATATGAAGTAGGCGCCGGCAAGGTTCTGTCGGGGCTGGCGCGGCGCATTAACCGCGATATTGCCACCAGTGCAATCGGATCCGCGGCGGATGTCGAGGCGGCGCTGGCGGCGCTTGCATAATCAACTGGCGATTTGACCCCGCTCCGTGCGAAGGCTGTTCGCTCAGATCAGGAGACAAAAATGTTCGAATTGACCGGCCGCAAGGCGCTCGTCACCGGCGCATCGGGGGGCATCGGCGAGGCGATCGCCCGCGTGCTGCATGGCCAGGGCGCCATCGTCGGCCTGCACGGCACGCGTATCGAGAAACTGGAGGCGCTGGCCGCCGAACTGGGCGACCGGGTCAAGCTGTTTCCGGCCAATCTTTCCAATCGCGACGAGGTCAAGGCGCTTGGCCAGAAGGCGGAGGCCGATCTCGAAGGCGTCGACATCCTCGTCAACAATGCCGGCATCACGAAGGACGGGTTGTTCGTGCGCATGGCTGATGCCGACTGGGATAGCGTGATCGAGGTCAACTTGACCGCCGTGTTCCGGCTGACCCGCGAGCTTACCCATCCGATGATGCGGCGCCGGCATGGCCGCATCATCAATATCACTTCAGTGGTCGGCGTCACCGGCAATCCCGGCCAGGCCAATTATTGCGCCTCCAAAGCCGGTATGATCGGCTTTTCCAAATCGCTGGCGCAGGAGATCGCCACCCGCAATATCACCGTCAACTGCGTCGCCCCGGGCTTCATCGAATCGGCGATGACCGACAAGCTCAACGACAAGCAGAAAGAGGCGATCATGGCGGCGATCCCGACGCGGCGCATGGGCACGGGCGCCGAAGTCGCCTCTGCCGTCGCCTACCTCGCTTCCAATGAGGCAGCCTACGTCACCGGCCAGACCGTTCATGTCAATGGCGGCATGGCAATGATCTAACACTTGGGAAAACGCTTCATTCCGTCTTGGATGCACGGGATTTTTCGTGTAATGCCGCCCGCAACCCGGCGGTTCGGGCAAAAACCGGTCCTGTTCCGCTGCGTTTCCGGCAGGACCATCTTTCAGCTTGATTAGCGGCATTCTGCCCGCTAACGAAGACAGACAACCAAAAGACGAGGATGCCCAAATGAGTGACACCGCAGAGCGCGTCAAGAAGATTGTCATCGAGCACCTTGGCGTCGATGCCGACAAGGTGACGGAGCAGGCGAGCTTCATCGATGATCTGGGCGCGGACAGCCTCGACACGGTCGAACTTGTCATGGCGTTCGAAGAAGAGTTCGGCGTCGAAATCCCCGACGATGCGGCCGAGACCATCCTGACTGTTGGCGATGCGGTGAAATACATCGACAAGGCCTCCGCCTGACGCTATTTGCAGTCATCACCGGGGAGGACCTGCGATGAGGCGTGTCGTCGTCACGGGCCTTGGGCTGCTTTCGCCGTTCGGCATGGGCTTCGAGCACAGCTGGAAGGAGCTTCTGACCGGCCGCAGTGCAGCCAAGCGCATCACCGAATTCGAGGTGGAAGACCTTGCCTGCAAGGTCGCCCACGTCATTCCGCGCGGTGACGGCTCCAATGCCACTTTCAATCCTGAAGCCGTTCTCGAGCCGAAGGAGCTGCGCAAGATCGGCGACTTCATCCTGTACGGGATCGCGGCCGCCGACGAGGCACTCAAGGATTCCGGCTGGCAGCCGAAGACGCATGAGGAACAGTGCGCCACCGGCGTGCTGATCGGTTCTGGCATCGGCGGCATCGAAGGCATCGCCGAGAATGCGATGATCCTCAAGGAACGCGGTCCGCGCCGCATCAGCCCGTTCTTCATCCCCGGCCAAATCATCAACCTCGTGTCCGGTCAGGTCTCGATCCGGCATGGGCTGAAAGGCCCCAACCATGCCGTCGTCACCGCTTGCTCGACCGGTGCGCACGCCATCGGCGATGCCGCCCGGCTGATCATCTGGGGCGATGCCGACGTTATGGTCGCGGGCGGCGCCGAAGCGCCGGTGACGAGGCTTTCGATCGCTGGGTTCGCGGCTTGCCGCGCGCTCTCCACCGACCGCAACGACGCGCCGCAAACGGCCTCGCGCCCCTATGATCGCGATCGCGACGGTTTCGTCATGGGCGAGGGCGCCGGTGTTGTCGTGCTCGAGGAGCTCGAACACGCCAAGGCCCGCGGCGCCAAGATCTATGCCGAGGTCACCGGCTACGGCCTGACCGGTGACGCCTATCACATCACCGCGCCTGCCGAGGACGGCGACGGCGCTTTCCGTTGCATGACGGCGGCGCTGAACCGGGCGAAGCTGACGCCCGCCGATGTCGACTACATTAACGCCCACGGCACCTCGACCATGGCCGATACGATCGAACTCGGCGCCGTCGAGCGGCTGGTCGGCAACGCCGCCTCGAAGATATCGATGTCGTCGACCAAATCGTCGATTGGCCACCTGCTGGGCGCGGCGGGTGCTGCCGAGGCGATCTTTTCGATCCTCGCCATTCGCGACAACATCGCGCCGCCGACCATCAATCTCGACAATCCGGAGCGCGAAACGGCGATTGACCTTGTGCCGCACAAGCCGCGAGCCCGGCAGATCGACGTGGCGCTGTCCAACTCCTTCGGCTTCGGTGGCACCAACGCCTCGCTCGTCTTCCAGCGCTACAATGGCTGACCGCTCCGCCGGTTTGCGTCTGCCGTCAATTTTGCCATATTCGCCCCTACTCTGCCCGAGGGGATTCGTCGCAAGATCAATTGGTAGGGCGCTATGAACACAAATCCGGCCGATAACGGGGAATTCGGGCAACGGCCAGCGACCCCCGGCCCGATCGTGCCGAAGACGGCCAGCGAGGCGTTGCGGCCCGAGGCCGGCACGCCGCCGCCGAAGCGCTCGCGTGCCTCGCGCAGCCAGTTCGTCGTGTTCATGAACTTCGTCATCTCTTCGGTGATGCTGATGGTCCTGGCGGCAGGCGTTGCGCTGTATTTCGGCAAGCAGGAATTCAACGAGCCTGGCCCGTCGGCCAATGGCGACACTTTCCTGGTCAAGCCGAATAGCGGCGTCCAGGAGATCGCCGACCAGCTTGAGCGGCGAGGGCTGATCAGCGACGCCCGCATCTTCCGCCTTGGCGTACGCGCCTTCGGCAATGATTCCGCCCTGAAGGCTGGCGAATACGAGATCAAGCCGCAGGCCTCGATGCACGATATCATGGAACTGCTGAAGAGCGGCAAGTCGGTGATGTATTCGCTGACCATCCCCGAGGGGCTGACGGTCGAGCAGGCACTGCAACGGATCGCCGAGCAGGACGCACTGACCGGCGATATGCCGTCGACCACTCCACCCGAGGGCAGCCTCGCCACCGACACGCTGCGCTTCACCCGCGGCGCAACACGCCAACAGATGGTCGACAAGCTTCTGGCCGACCAGAAAAGGCTGGTCGACGAAGTCTGGCAGCGCCGAGCGCCGGATCTGCCGATCGCCAATATTGAGGATTTTGTCACCCTGGCCTCGATCGTCGAGAAGGAAACAGGCAAGGGCGATGAACGCTCGCGGGTAGCCGCCGTTTTCCTCAACCGGCTGGCCAAGGGTATGCGGCTGCAGTCGGACCCGACCATCATCTACGGCCTGTTCGGCGGCAAGGGCAAACCAATCGACCGCCCAATCTATCAGTCGGACATCCAGAAGCCGACGCCCTACAACACCTATCTGATCAACGGCTTGCCGCCGACGCCGATCGCCAATCCCGGCCGTGCGGCACTGGAGGCAGTCGCCAATCCGTCGAAGACCAGCGATCTTTACTTCGTCGCCGACGGCAGCGGCGGCCACGTCTTTGCCGCGACGCTCGATGAGCATAACGAGAATGTCGCTCGCTACCGGGCACTGCTGAAAAAGCAGGCGCAGGACGCCGCCAAGGCCGGGGCAACCAATACCGGAGCCGACACGCCGGCGGGAGCCATCGTTGACGATGCGGGGGCTACCGCCGCCCAGTAGGGCCAGACGCCATCAGGTCGGCCCTGTGCATGTCCGGGTGGATGTGCAAGGGCTGCTATGGCATTGAAATTCACATGGTCCTGTCCGGAGCAATCGTTCCGGCTTGAGGGGCATTCGGCAAGGGGACGCACGGCAACATGAACTTGCAGAGTATGACCGGTTTTGCGCGCAGTGTCGCCGAACACGAAGGCACTTCGATTGCCTGGGAAGCCAAGTCCGTCAACGGCAAGAGCGTCGAGGTCAGGCTGCGACTGCCGCAAGGTTTCGACCGGCTGGAGCCTGCCGTCAGGCAGACGGTGCAAAAGCGTTTTGGGCGCGGTAATTTCCAGATGACGCTGACCATTGGCCGCGCCGCCGGCGCGCAAGCGCAACCCGTGGTCAACGAGGCTTTCCTGAAGGATCTGGCGGGGTTAGCCAAGCGGCTGCAGGAGCAGTTCGGAGTAGCGCCTGCGGCGGCCGACGGACTGCTTGCGCTGCGCGGCGTGCTCGACATTCCCGAAGCCATCGAAACCGAAGAGGCGCGCAGTGCGCTCGATACCGCGATACTGTCGGCGCTGGAAGCAGCACTGGACGGGCTGCAGCAAGCGCGCCAAGGCGAAGGTGCCGCACTTCGTTCCCTGCTGTCCGGCCATATCGATGCCATCGAGGCGCTGACGCTGCGGGCCGAGGCCGATCCATCACGCGAGCCGGCCACGATCCGCGAAAGGCTTGCCGAGCAGATCCGGCTGTTGATGGACGCATCCGCCAATCTGGACGCCAGCCGGCTGCATATGGAAGCGGCGTTCCTGGCCACCAAGGCCGACATACGCGAGGAGATCGACCGGCTGAAGACGCACGTGACGTCGGGCCGGGCGCTGCTCGCCGGCGGTGGCGCCGTCGGCCGCAAGCTCGATTTCCTGGCGCAGGAATTCAACCGCGAATCGAATACGCTGTGTTCCAAGTCGAATGCTGCCGCGGTCACCGCCATCGGACTGGAACTGAAGGCGGTCGTCGACCAGTTTCGCGAACAGGTCCAGAATCTGGAATGATCCCGATGCCAAGCCACATGACTGCCAAGCCCCATGACCACTAGGGATGTGGGTTCCCGCATTCGGCGCCGCGGGCTGATGCTGGTGTTGTCGTCGCCCTCAGGCGCCGGCAAGTCGACGATCGCGCGCAACCTGCTGGAGAGCGATTCCAGCCTGGAATTGTCGGTCTCGGTCACCACGCGGCCACGCCGCGGCAGCGAGATCGAGGGTGTCCATTACCACTTCCGCACGATGCGCGAGTTCGAGCGGCTGCGCGATTCCGATGCGCTGCTCGAATGGGCGGAGGTGCACGGCAATTGCTACGCGACGCCGCGCGAGCCGGCCGAACAGGCGCTGGCAGAAGGCCGCGACATGCTGTTTGACATCGATTGGCAAGGCGCTCAGCAGCTCAAGGAGAAGATGCGCGCCGACATCGTCTCGATCTTCATCCTGCCGCCGTCGATGAAGGAATTGAAGGCGCGGCTGAAGCGTCGCGCGGAGGACCAGGAAGCGGTAATCGAGACGCGGCTCAAGAACGCCCGTAATGAGATCGAGCACTGGAAGGAATATGATTTCGTCATCGTCAACGACGATCTTGACCGCGCTTTCGCCGAGGTGCGCGGCATCGTCACGGCCGAACGGCTCAGACGCGATCGCCGGCCGGGCCTGTTCGATTTCGTCTCGGGGCTGCTCGATGAGAAGACGAATTGAGCACCTTTATCGTAAGCGTCCGGCCTGAGGCGTCTTTCGGGATGTGGGAGCACACGAAGATAGTGTCCACTTGTCGGGATAACGGACATTTGCCGATGTTGGTTGACGAGAGAGACGCCCTCGTACCAGCGATCAACGTCGGCATGAAACGCGATAGAGAGTTGGCATGCCGATTGAATTATGGGCTTTTGACACACCGAATGGCCGAAAGATCAGCGTCGCGCTCGAGGAGATGGGGCTGCCCTACACGGTGAAGGTGGTCGACATCACGAAGGGCGAACAGCATGCCTCTGGGTTTCTGCGCATTAGCCCCAACAATCGCATCCCCGCCATCGTCGATCCCGCCGGACCGGACGGTAGACCGATCAGCGTGTTCGAGTCGGGTGCCATCCTAATTTACCTAGGCCAGAAGACCGGCCACTTTTGGCCGTCCAGACTCAGCGCGCAAGTCCCTGTGTTGGAATGGCTAATGTGGCAGGTGGGTGGTTTCGGTCCGATGCCGGGCCAGGTGCACCACTTTCTTGGCGTGACCGACGACCAGGACCGCCGCTACGGACTGGCACGCTATAGCGCAGAGACCCGACGCCTGTACGGAGTCGCCGATCGGAGGCTGGCGGAGGTCGAGTATTTCTCGGGCGAGCTGTCGATCGCCGATTTTGCTATTCTCGGCTGGGCATGGCGGCACGAGCGGCATCAAGTCGATCTTGCCGAATTTCCGAATGTTGAGCGCTGGTATGGGACTATGATGGCACGGCCGGGGGTTCAACGCGGCTTTGCGGTATCGCTCTCCTGATGGAACGACACGAAGCTCGACGCTTCCGTGAATTCGCTCCCGTCTTCGACAATATTTTCGTCATATTGCGGCAGGTCGTCTGTAATGGTGAACCAAGGTGCCTTGGAGCCGACGAAAATGTGCGCGCTTGGGCGAATGTTTGGGTCGTCGACGAGGGTCCCCATAGCGATGTGGGCGAACGCGCCGTCACGAACAACCGCAAAAAGGAACGACCCGCATAGCTTGCATCGCTCGTCATGCCAGCTATTGCCGTCGACGATCTGGATTTTGTCCTCCCCACTCGTGATGCGCAATTTGACACGCTCTATGCCTGCGAGTGGCTTGAACGCTGCGCCGGTTGCGCGACGGCAGATCGAGCAATGGCAATTCACGGCAAATATGAACTCGTCCGTCACCTTATAGGTGACTGCACCGCACTGGCATGATCCACCTAGCGTGCGGGTGTTGGTCGGCTCCTGCAGCGTCACGACTGGCATTCCTCTGTGCGATCGAAGTTTACCAGATAGCACACTTTTATCGGACTTCAGGCGGGTAGTCGGGGCGACGCTTTGTCTGGGCGGGTGTCAAGTGTTCAATGATCTGTACAATGTCGGTCCGTCCGATCTGCGGATAGTGCTCTCGCATCCCCGTGACCTCTTGGGGCCATTCCGATTCTCTCCAAGGAACGCTGCCGCCTCGGACAGGCGCAGATCGGTGCAGCGCGTGACCCACACAATCGCGATCCTGCTGGCATCGCCGTCACAAACATAGCGCATATAGCCCGGCAAAATCGATATTTCGCGCCAGCGTATGGTGGATATTTTCTCGCCTGCCTCGATAAGTGGGAAAAGCCGAGCGACCACTCCAAGTTCCTGCATCACAGCCTCACACCGCATTCGTCAGCCGCACGAATTCCTCGACGCTGAGCGTCTCCGCACGCCTGGTCGGATCGATGCCGGCGCGGGTGAGCAGCGCCTCGCCGCCAAGGCTTTTCACGCTCTGCCGCAGCATTTTCCGGCGCTGGCCGAACGCCGCTTCGGTGACGCGGCTGAGCCGTTTCACCTCTGCCGGCAAGGGGCTGGCGCGTGGCACCAGATGCACAACCGAGGACGTCACCTTGGGTGGCGGCGTGAACGCCTGCGGCGGCACGTCGAAGGCAATCCTCGCCTCCGTCCGCCAGCCTGCCAGCACGCCGAGCCGGCCATAGGCCTCGCTGCCGGGGCTGGCTGCAATGCGTTCGGCGACCTCGCGCTGGAACATCAGCGTCATCGATGTGTAGAAAGGCGGCCACTCGGTCACGGTCAGCCAACGGATCAGCAATTCGGTGCCGATATTGTAAGGCAGGTTGGCGACGATTTTCGCCGGCCCGTCACTTCCCGGCGCTCCTTTGGCAAGCGCTGCAAAATCAGTTTTCAGCGCATCGCCGGCCACGATCTCAAGCCGACCCGGATAGTGGTTCGCGATCTCGGCCAAGGCCGCCAGGCAGCGCTCGTCGCGCTCGATCGCGACGACCCGCCGGGCGCCGTTGAGGAGCAGGGCCCTAGTCAGCCCGCCCGGACCGGGACCGACCTCGATAACCGTAACGTCGCTCAGGTCGCCGGCGGTCCGCGCAATCTTGCTTGTCAGGTTAAGGTCGAGCAGAAAATTCTGGCCGAGCGCCTTTTTCGCCTGCAGCCCATGGCGCTCGATCACCTCACGCAGCGGCGGCAGCCCGTCTATGCTCATCGGGCTGGGCTCATCGGGCTGGGCTCATTGGGTTAGGATCATCGGATTGGGCTCATTGGCCTGCAGTTTTTGTCCCGGTATCGGCAAGCAGGCGAGCGAGTTTCAGCGCCGCAATCAGGCTGCCGGCACGGGCGATGCCCTTGCCGGCGATGTCGAAGGCGGTGCCATGGTCGGGCGAGGTGCGGATGAAGGGCAGGCCGAGCGTGACGTTGACAGCCTCGTCAAACGCCAGCGCCTTGGCCGGGATCAGCGCCTGGTCGTGATACATGCAGAGCGCCACGTCGTAGCCGGCGCGGGCGCGAGCATGAAACAGCGTGTCGGCGGGCAATGGCCCGAAGGCGTCGATCCCTTCCTGCCTCAGCCTGTCGACCGCCGGGCGTACGATGCGCTCATCTTCGGTGCCCATCGCGCCGCCTTCGCCGGCGTGCGGGTTGAGGCCGGTAATGGCGAGCCGCGGCTTGGCAATTCCGAAGCGGTTTGCAAGGTCGGCGGCGGTGATGCGGCCGGTGGTGACGATCAGGTCGGTCGTCAGCGCCTTCGGCACCTCGGCCAGCGCGATGTGGATGGTGACCGGCACGGTGCGCAGGTCCGGTCCGGCAAGCAGCATCACCGGCGTCACCTCGGTACCGGTATGAAGCGATGCCAGATGCGCCAGATATTCGGTGTGGCCGGGAAAGCGAAAGCCGGCATCGTAGAGCGGCTTCTTGGCAATGGGGCAGGTGACGACCGCGGCAGCGCGGCCGGCCAGGCAGTCGGCGACGGCGCGGTCGATCGCCTCGACGATGCCGGCGGCGTTGGCTGGATCAGGGCGGCCGGGACTGTCGATGAAACGGGCGGCAAGCGCCACCACCGGCAGCGCGCGCGAAAACATCTCCGGCGCTAGCGCCGGCGTTGTCTCGGCCATCGCAATATCGGCGCCGAGCCTGTGCGCCCGCGCGGCAATCAGTGCCGGATCGGCAAGAAGATAGAAAGACGGAACGCCGGCGGTATCGCGGGCCTGCCAAGCGGCGATGGCGATGTCCGGCCCCACACCGGACGGATCGCCGACGCTCAGCGCCAGCGGAAGCTCTGCGTGAGGCACGGCTATCGCGACTTCAGCGCTCGATGATGCGGGCTTTCTTCCGCAACTCCTCGACATATTTCTTCGAGAGCTCGTCGGCGTTCTTGTCGCTCGAACCTTCATTCTGGAACACCATCTGCGCGACTTTGTCGTCTGACACCTCGCGCGACGAGCAGATGCCGATGAATTCGACGCCGCGGTCGGTTTCGCGCGTCGTGGTGGCGCCGCCAACCTTTGTAGCTTTTATCTGCTCGGCCCAGTCCAGCGGCAATTGCGGCGCCAGCACCCGGCCGAGATCGCGAACGGTGACATCCATCAGGCCCTTGGCGAATTCGCGCGTGGTGTTGCAGCCGTTGAAGCGGGCGCGCATGGCGTCGGCTTCGCGTTTGCGCTTGGCCAGCGTCGCGCTTCGCTCGGCGGCCGGCACCACGAAAATGACCTGCTGCAGCATGTACTCGGTGGCACTCGGTTTGCTACCGCCTTTCTCGAGCATGCGCTTGACGAGGTCCTGCTCGCTTATGGCGCCGCCGCCGTCGCTAGAACGGTGACGCGCGGTCAGCGCCTGGTTCCAGGCCATCTGCGCCCGGATAAACTCCTTGAAATGCTCCTTGGAGACGCCGGATTGCGCCATGGCGCCGTCAAGCTGCTTGAGCGGCATCTTGTTGCTCGTGGCGAAACGCTGATAAGCGGCATCGACCTGCGCGTCGCTGATGCGGATGCCGAGCCGCCTGGCTTCGGCCATGCGCAGCGTCTGGTCGATCATTTCCTGGCCGGCATCGCCCTTTTTGTGCTGCAGGCGCAGGAAAGCCGCGCGATGCTGGATGTCGCCGGTGGTGATCGGTATATTGTTGACGACGTATTTGATCTCGCTGGCGAAAACCGGCCGCGTCACTGCGGTGATCGAGACCGCCACCAGCAGCGCGAAGCCTGCCGAAAAGAGGTATTTCCTCATCGAAAGCATCCCAATTCCATCTCGATTCGGCCCAACCTGTCCCAGTTCAGGCCGCGGAAATTCGTGCCTGCTCTATGCGGCGAAACAATGTCGTCCGCCAGCCGCCCCGTTGCCGACTGCTGCTCCCCTTATTGGATGGTGTCGATGGAGCGTTGCGACGAGCCGAAATCGCCGAGCGTGCGGAACGACAGGTTGAAGCCGACGTTCTGCGATACTTCCTTGGTGTTCAGGTCACGTCTTTCCGAAAACGTCATCAAATAGGTAAAGCACGAATCGCTATAGGCAAAGCCGACCCCGTCCTTGACCAGGATGCTCTGCTCCAGATCATACGTGCCGGTGCCAAAGACGCGCCAATTCTCAGCAAGATGCGTCGAGGCGCCGAGCGTGATCTCATGGCGATCCGTGGAGAAGCCATAGAGCGGCTGCGCCTGGATGAAGGCGTATTTGGCGCTCAGCGATACGGGCAGGCCTGAAAAGGCGGCCTTTACCTCAGCGCGGCGGACCTCGAAGCTTTGCTCGTCGAAACGGCCGCTGACCGAGCCGGAAAATCCGCTGGGGCTATTGAAGCCGACAAGGCCGACATAGTCGGAGGTTGCGGTTTCAAGACCCGAATAGGCGCCGACATTGACCAGATCCGGCGTGCCGAACGAGTTCTGGCCGCCGAGTTGGTAGGATTGGCCGAACACCGCATTGGTGCTCCAGCCATTGTCGTACGCGCCGGAATAGCGCAGCCCGACATTGGCGCGCGTGCCGCCTTCCATGCGGTCATAGCCGGAGAATTTGTCGCGCTCGAACAGCGTCGTGGCGTCGAAGACGAAGCTCTGGGCGTCCTCGTTGGGGACCGCCAGCCCGCCGACATATTGCTCGTTCGGACGCATGAACACTTGCGCCATCGGTTCGAAGACATGGCTGGAACTGGTCATCGAGAACAGTACCGGCCAGCGCATCTCAAGGCCGGCGGTCGCCATGTAGCGGGCAAGCGACGAACGCATGTCGTCGTCAACGCCGAGATTGGTCGCCATCTGGTTGACGGCGTCGAGCGAGGCCGAGGAGGCGTTGACATAGCCGGCGTCGCCGCGCAGCGCCAGCAGCGGCGTCAGCAGCAGCCCGCCATCGGTGGTGAAGGTGCGCTTCCATTCGGCCTCAGCGGTAACGCGGCCGGATTGACCGTCGATGCCGCGGACGTTGTTGACGGACGAAGGGATGCCCGAATCTGCAAGAGCCGTATCGAGCCTGTCGCGGTCTATGATCCGCGCGTTGACGTCGAACGACAGCTGCCCGCCGGCCACCGGCATGTCGGGGATATAGGCGTAGTCGAGCGAGGGCAGCACCCAGGGCTGCTTGGCGGCGCGGGCGGTCGGATCGCTAGCGAGGGTGTCTTCTTGAACGTCGAAGTGCATGGCGCGCACATCGAAATAATTGCGATCGTTGAGCCCCGTCAGGTACACCTCGGAGCGGTGTACGCTATCGTTGAAGCCGTCGATATCGTAGGTGCGCGAGAAACTCTTGTCGCTCTGCAGCAGGATGTCCCAGCCGAAGTCCCAGCGCGGGTTGATGGCGAACTGGCCTTGGGTACCCATCATGCCGCGGAACCTGTTCGGATCGCCCTCGGTACCCGAACTGACGTTGTGGCCATTGTCGTCGATGAAGGCGTCGGGATTCTCTTGACGGATGCCCGCAATCTTCAGGCTGTACTGACCGTTGTTGAAGCGCTGCCTCCACTCGGCCTCACCGAGGAAACCCTGTCTGGTATAGCCGCTGCCGGTGACAGTTAGATCGTAGGTCGGCGAGAGCGCGAAATAATAGGGAACTCTAACACCGACGCCGAGATCGCTCTTGTAGGCGACGCCGGGGATCAGGAAGCCGCTCTTGCGCTTGACCGTCGGGTCGGCGATCTCGAAAGCCGGCAGATAGGCCAGTGGAAAGCCGAAGAACTCGAAATTCGAATTCTCGAAGCGAACCGTCTTCTTCTCGCCGTTCCAGATGATCTTCCTGGCCTTGATACGCCAGGTCGGCGCTTTGTCGGGCTTGTCCTCGCACGGCTCGCAGGCGGTGTAGACGCCATTGTGGAACGTCGTCAGCACGCCGCCCATGCGCTCCGCGCTTTCGGCGGCGAAATACGCCTTGTCGACGGTCTCGACACGCAGCGCGTTGACGAAGCCGTCGGCGAAATCGTCGGTGATGTCGGCATGCTGCGAATAGATTTTGGTGCCGTCGCTGTTGACGAGCTCGACATTGCCGCTGGCGACGAGGCGTTTGGTGTTGCGGTTGTATTCGACCCGCTGGGCGACGAGACGGTTGCCGCCATAGTCGATCTGGACGCCGCCGACGGCCGTCACAGTCTGCTTGTCGTTGTCGTAGACCAGCGTATCGGCTGCCAGCAGCATCTGCGTGCCGCTCGGAACCTTCGTTGCCAGCTCACTGACGTCCTGGGCGAAAACCGGAGCAACCGGGGCAGCGCCGGCAAGCAGGCATGCCAAGGCGCTCGCCGCAGAGAGGCGTGCCAAACCGGCGTGCCTATGGCTGCGCAAAACCGCCTCCCTCACTAGCCGTCTTCCTTGTATAGCAGGAATGTCACCCCGAAGAACATAGCCACGACAACCGGGACCCAAGCCGCTACGGCAGTGGGTACGAATCCCGCTACGCCGAATGCCTTGACCAGCACCGAAACGACATAAAGCAGAAAGCCGGCCACGATGCCACCCAGAATCATCGTCGCCGACTGCCCCATCCTCGCAAATCGCATTGATACCGTTGCCGCAATCAGCGTCATCGCGACGAGCAGGAAGGGCAGCGCAATCAGGGAATCGAACTGCATGGCGAAGGCATTTGCCTTGAGGCCGAAGGAGCGGGCCACCTCGATCTTGCCGGGCAGATCGTAGAAGGGGATGGTCTCAGGGCGCGCCAACCGCTCTTGCACGAATTCCGGCTTGAGATCGGTCGGCAGCCGATCGCTGGGTAACGACTGGATGGTGCCGTCCCGGAACACCTTGACGTCCCGCAATTCCCAGTAGCCGTCCCGCAAAAAGGCGTGCGCGGCATCCTTGCGCTCGATGATGTCGCCTTGCGGGCTGAAACTGAAGAAGACCGCGTCGGCCATCTCCAGGCCTTGATTGAGAATGGCGCGCGCGCCGATGATGGTATCGCCGGAGCTGGTTTTCTGCCTGATCCAGGGCGCGGCGTCGGCCGAGACGGTGTTCGACTTGCCCGAACGGAGCTGGGTCTCGATCTGCTCGGACCAGGAATAGGCGTGCGCGGCTATCGGATTGATGACGCCAACCGACAAGGCCCCAAACAGCAGCGCCCCGATGCAGCACGGCAGCAGGAACTGCCATGCGGAAACCCCGGCGGAACGGGCGATGACCAATTCATATTTGCGGTTGAGCGACACCAGGGTCGCCATCGCCGAGAACAGGCCGACGAACGGCACCGTCTGCAGCATGATCATCGGCATCCGGAGCCCCGAAATGGCGAACGCAGTTGCGTAGGTGAAGCCCGGCACGCCGGTCGTGCGGCCGGAAAGCTCGGTGAAATCGATCAGGAACACCAGCGCCAAAAGGCCGATGAAGAACCAGATGGTGATCGTCACATAGCGAAAGAAGAAGTACCGACCCAGAGTCCAGCCCATCAGCCGGCTCCCTGTCCGGATGCGCCACGCCGGGCAAAGCGGAGCTTGACGGCGCTCCAGCCGTCATTGAAGCGGCCGGCAAGATTGGTTATCCAATCGGCCCAAGCAACCGGCAGTTCCATCGTCCGGTTGGAAACGATGAACCAGATAGCGATCGCCGATGCCACGATCGGGACGCCGTAGACCATATAGGCATATTGCGGCACCTTGTCGGCCTTGCCGGCGGCAAAGAACCCGAGCCAGCGCACGAACAGCGCGATCGCGATTGCCGTGATCAGCGGGTGCACGCGCGCCTCGCGATGCGAGCGCGCATCTCCGGCGACCGCAAGCGCGATCAGCGCAAAGACGAGCGAATAGGACCACTCGGAAAAACGCTGGTTGAGCTCGGCCAGGTACCTGTTCGGCTTTTGCTGGTACATCTTGTCGTTCGGACTGGGATTGAGCAGGTACTGGGTCGTCCGGTCCTTCGGCAAAAGCAGAATGTCAGATGACGCCGACAAGAAAGCGGACAAGTCGAAGGCGTAGGAGGTGAACCGGATTACCGAGAGGTCGCCGGTCATGGTTTTGCGATGGATGACGCCGTCATTCATCATCAGCACCTTCTCGTCGCCGCGTTCGATGATGCTGCCGGTCTTGGCATAATAGATGAGATTGACGCCTTCTTCGCGCGAGTCGGCGACGAAGATGCCGCCGAGGCGATTGTCGGGAAGCCGTTCGCCAACCTGCAGGAACAGGCCATCATCGATCTTGCGGAAGGTGCCTTCCTGGATGATCAACGACAACAGATCGGCACGCGACGAAGCAATCAACTCGCGGTTCTTCTGGCGTGCGTAAGGGTCGACGCCATTGTCGACAGCAAACGAAAAAACGCTGGCTGCGAGTGCCAGAAGCATGATCGGCCTGACGATGGTCCAGCGTGAAGCGCCGGCGGCATTGATGACGGCCAGCTCCGAATCCGAATTCATCACGCTGAGGATCTGCGCGACCGCGACGACTAGGGCGAACGGCACGACGATCGGAACGATCGACGGGACGATCAGCGCTGCGACTTCGAAGAAGGTGAGGGCCGACTGACCGCTATCGGTGACGAGGTCGATGCGGGCGAGCACCTGAGTCGTCCAGACGATCGCCAGCGTCCAAACGAGCGCCAGCGCGAATACCGCGAAAGCACGGCGCATGATGTAACGTTCAACGACCTTCATGAAGGCTTTTCTCGGCGGTTTCGAACGGCATCATGCCTTGGAATAAGGTAGTCGTCCGGCGCCGGCTGCACAACTGGCTCAGTTTGGCGGTTCGATCTGGGTTCTGTCCCGTATCGCAAATTCCGCTGGGCCGGAGTGTCGGCGGCAATGGATAAGAAAGGGCGAACATTGTTGGTTAACAACAGGTTGCGGCGGGAAGCGGGGCCGTGCCGCGACGAATCGTGGATGGTTCAATGTCGCATATGGGAGCGATTTCGGCCAAAGTCTTGTCAAATGCGGCAAAACGACCAAATGTCGCGCCGATCGCCGCCGCGGCGGCGTGATAAGACGGGTCAGGATCTGTTGAGCCCCAGCATGGAAGCGGAAAAATTGCGCAGTCAAACCGGTTGGGAAGCGGTCTTTGATGGCGCGATTGTGATCGGCGCCGGCGCGGCCGGCCTTGCCGCCGCCCACGCCCTGATGAAGGCCGGCGTACCGACGCTCGTCCTGGAAAAGGAGAGCCGGCTTGCCGAGCCCTGGCATCGGCGGCACCAACGTCTGCACCTCAACACGCATCGCGATCTCTCGACGCTGCCCGGCATCGGCTATCCCGCAGGCACCCCGGCCTTCCCGCACAGAACCGCCGTCATTCGCCATCTGAACGATTTCAGCCAAGTGCACCGGCTGCCTGTCACATTCGGCGTTGCCGTCGAAGAGATCACGTTCGATGGCGATCACTGGACCGTACAGACCAATTCCGGATCCCGTCCGGCGCGCCATGTCGTCGTCGCCACCGGGCGCGACCGGCAGCCGTTTATTCCCGCATGGAAAGGCATGAAGGATTTTGCCGGCCGGATCGTCCATTCGGCAGATTTTGGCGAGGCGAAAGACTATGCCGGCAAAAAGGTGCTGGTGGTCGGTGCCGGCAATTCGGGTTTCGACGTCCTCAATCATCTTGCGGATGCAGACGCCGAAAGCATCTGGCTGTCGGCCCGCAATGGTCCGTCATTGCTGCCGAAACGCATCTGCAAGATCGCCGTCCACAGGCTTTCGCCTTTCATGGCGCGCTTGCCGGTACGGATCGCCGATGCGGTGATGGCGACAACCCAGCGCCTGGTTTTCGGCGACCTGACGAAATTCGGGCTTCCGCCGGCCTCCATAGGAGGTGCGAGCCGTCTGAGCGCCGACTACACCGCGATCGCAGCCGATGACGGCGCGGTTCGCGCCATCAAGGCAGGCATGATCGTGGTGGTGCCGCCATTGCGAGAATTTACTCGCGACGGCATCATATTGAACGACGGCAGGTTTATCACGCCCGATATCGTCATCTCAGCGACCGGCTACCGGACCGGGCTGGAGCAGATGGTCGGCAAGCTCGGCGTTCTCGACGGCAAGGGCGTTCCGCTTTTCAACGGCGGCGAAGCCGACCCGCGATTGCCCGGTCTGTGGTTTACCGGCATGCGGCCGAGCATTCGCGGTTGTTTCGCCAATGCCCGCATTCAGGCTAGGGCGATAGCGGCGCGGATTGTCAAGCGGCGATAATGAGCAGGACTATGCCGACTGTTCCGCCCGCAATAGACACGCCTTGTTGGAACGTGCTCGAACCGAAAGGTCAATGATCATGACGCCAGTCAGCATTCGCTACATTGTCGATGATGTCGCCGCCTCGATCGACTTCTATTGCGGACATCTGGGCTTCGCCGTCCAACAGGACGCGCGACCGGCTTTTGCCTCCGTCACGCGCGGCGCGTTACGGCTCCTTCTAAGCGGACCCGGCAGTTCGGGTGCTCGGGCGATGCCCGACGGCCGGCAGCCGGTGCCGGGAGGCTGGAACCGCATCCTGCTGGTGGTGCCGGACCTGAAAGAAGAGGTTGCGCGTCTCAAGAGTGCTGGACTTGTCTTTCGCAACGATATCATAACGGGCGTCGGCGGTTCCCAGACCCTGCTCGAAGACCCATCCGGCAATGTCATCGAGCTGTTTCAACCCGCCGCTCACTGACGCAATAACACGGCATCTTAGATCCGATCTGCCCAATCGAACGCCTCTCCCCGACAATCCAACGCATTTCCCCGAAAGCAGGACATGATGAATTCGAGACCCTCGATCGCCTTCGCCAAATTCGCCGCGCCCAAAAAGGGCAGCGTTTTCGTTCTGGCGGCCGACGAGGGCGGCCTCGGTGATGCGGTCAGGGCCTGCGATCCGGCAAAGACCCTCGAGCGGGCCTTTCCCGTCGCCGACTTCACCGGCAAATTCGCCAGCCAGGTCGAAGTGCTGGCACCGGAAGGGACGTCGCTCGAGCGGCTGGTGGCGGTCGGCGCCGGCAAGGGCTCCAATCTCGATGACTACGCCTGGCTGAAGCTCGGCGGCACGATTGCCGCATCCTTTCGCAAGGCAACCGAAGTGGCCGTCGTGCTCGATCTTCCCGGCGCCGCCGTCAGCGGCAGGCAAGCCGTTCAGCTTGCCGCGGGCATCCTGCTGCGCAGCTATTCCTTCGACAAGTACAAGACCAAAAAGGACAATGGTGACGGCAAGCGTGAGCCAAAAAAGCCGGTAAAGGTGACCATTCACACGGCCGATCCGGCGGCCGCAAAGAAGGCCTTTGCCGATGAAGCGGCGGTGATCGACGGCGTCTTGCTGGCGCGCGATTTGGTCAATGAACCGGCCAATGTGTTGGGACCGGTGGAATTCGCCGCCCGCATCGCCCAACTGGAGGCGCTCGGCGTCACGGTCGAGATCCTGGCCGAGAAGGAGATGAAGAAGCTCGGCATGGGTTCGCTGCTGGGCGTAGCGCAGGGCTCGCCGCGTGGCGCCCGCATCGCCGTCATGCGGTGGGACGGCGGCAAGGCCAAGGAAAGCCCGGTCGCCTTCGTCGGCAAGGGAGTCACCTTCGACACCGGCGGCAATTCGATCAAGCCGGCCTCCGGTATGGAGGACATGAAGGGCGACATGGGCGGCGCTGCTGCCGTCACCGGGCTGATGCACGCGCTGGCCGCGCGCAAGGCGAAGGTCAATGTCGTGGGCATTGTCGGGCTGGTCGAAAACGCCGTCGACGGCCACGCTCAACGACCGGGCGACATCGTCACCTCGATGTCTGGCCAGACCATCGAAGTGCTCAACACCGACGCCGAGGGCCGCCTCGTGCTGGCCGATGCGCTGTGGTACTGCAACGACCGCTTCCAGCCGAAATTCATGATCAATCTGGCGACGCTGACCGGCGCCATCATGGTCGCGCTCGGCCAGCATTATGCCGGCCTGTTCTCTAATAATGACGAGCTAGCGGACCGGCTGACGGCGGCCGGTCAGGCGACGCAGGAGCGGTTGTGGCGCATGCCGCTCGGCGCCGAATACGACAAGCTGATCGAGTCCAAGAATGCCGACATGAAGAATATTGGCGGCCGTTATGGCGGCGCCATCATCGCCGCGCAGTTCCTGCAGCGCTTCGTCAAGGACACGCCCTGGGCGCATCTCGACATTGCCGGCACCGCGATGGGCTCGCCCTCCAACGAGATCAACCAGTCATGGGCTTCCGGATTCGGCGTCAGATTGCTCGACCGATTGGTGCGCGATCATTACGAGCAATGAGCGGCGCGCCAAATGATTTAGACTGAAGTCATGGCCGAAATCCTGTTCTATCACCTGACCGAATCGACCCTGGAGGACGCGCTGCCCGGCCTCCTGGAGCGCAGCATCGATCGCGGCTGGCGCGCCGTGGTGCAGACCGGCACCGAGGAACGGCGCGACGCGCTGGACCAGCATCTGTGGACTTTCCGGGACGATTCGTTCCTGGCCCATGCAACGGACCGCGAAGCCCATCCGGCCGAGCAGCCGGTGCTTCTGACCGTCGGACCTGACAATCCGAACCAGGCGCAGATACGCTTCCTGGTCGATGGCGCGGTGCCGCCGGAGCTTGGCGGCTACCAGCGCGCCGTGTTCCTGTTCGACGGCCACGATGCAGCCCAGCTAGAGGCGGCACGCACGCACTGGAAGACAATGAAGGAGGCCGGCCACACCGTGACCTACTGGCAGCAAACACCGGACCGGCGCTGGGAACGCAAGGCTTAGAAGACCTGAGCAAGCCCGATGCCGCCTGATGATCAAACACCAAGCATATCGATAGATGCCGCACTTGTTCGCCGCTTGATTGCCGCGCAGTTCCCTGAATGGGCGGACCTGCCGGTAGAGCCGGTCGAGCCTGGCGGCTGGGACAACCGCACCTTCCGGCTGGGCGATCGAATGTCGGTGCGGCTGCCCAGCGCTGCCGCCTATGTTGCCCAGGTCGAGAAGGAGCATCGCTGGCTGCCTCGCCTCGCGCCTCACTTGCCTCTGCCGATACCGGTGCCACTGGCCAGAGGCGCGCCCGGTGAAGGCTATCCATGGCCTTGGTCCGTCTATCGCTGGCTTCGCGGCCGGCCGGCGGCTGGTGGGCTGATTGCCGATCTCAATGAATTCGCTCGTTCGCTGGCCGGCTTTCTGGTTGCGCTCTACCGGATCGACGCCGCTGGCGGACCACCGGCAGGTCAGCATAATTTCCACCGCGGTGGCCAGCTTTCAGTCTACGACGCCCAGACCCGAGCCGCGCTTTCGGCGCTCGGCGGCCGCATCGACAAGGCAACCGCCGAGGCGGTGTGGGCGACCGCGCTCGGCTCGCGATGGCAAGGGCCGCCGGTCTGGGTCCATGGCGACGTTGCCTCAGGCAATCTGCTCGTCGAAGATGGCAAGCTCTGCGCGGTCGTCGATTTCGGCAGTTCGGCTATCGGCGATCCTGCCTGTGACCTGGTGATCGCATGGACGGAATTTTACGGCGAGAGCCGCCAGGCGTTCCGCGACGCCATTTCCCTTGACGAGCACAGCTGGGCGCGCGCTCGGGGCTGGGCGCTCTGGAAGGCGCTGATCGTCGCTTCGGGACATGACGGCAACCAGCGCGAGGCGGAAAAATCGTGGCGGGTTATCAATGAGGTGCTGGCGGATCACACAAACAGTTAGAGCGGGATGGAGAATTCAGTTTGAACGCATCCCGCTCCAAAAACGAAAGCATTACTGCCCGCCCGTCTCCCTCCTGAACGTATCGAAATCGACCTGCATGCCGTTGAAGATAGAGCTCCAAGCGCCCATGGTCGACTGGATGTCGTTGATGGTTGCGTCATAGTCGTCGGCACGGGCCGGTGCGGAGGCCAGCGTCAGGGTCAGCGCGTGGACCGTGGAGGCGAGCAAGGATGCATGATGAAGCGAAGAGGGCGTGGATGAAAACGATATGGAAGCTGTTCATGGCGTTCTCCTCTGGTTTTTGTTGGCCTTACGATGTAAGGTAATGTCGAAAATTAACCTTACAGCGTAAGTTGTCAAGCGGCACCATGGACATATCAGTCAAAAAAAAGCGAACGCGCGGCCGGCTGTCTCGCGAGATGATCGAGGATGCGGCTTTCGAGGTAATCGAGAGGGAGGGGCTTTCCGGCTTTTCGATGCGCAAGCTGGCGGCAGAACTCGGCTGCGAAGCGATGAGCATCTACCATCATTTCCCCTCCCAGGCGCATCTTTACGAGGCACTGGTCGATCGACAGATCAGCTCGATCAAGATTCCTGACGACGGCATGCCTTGGCGCCAGCGGATCCACGTCGCCGTGAACGAATACCGCCGGGTCGCCACCGAACATCCGGCCTTTGCGCCGTTCATTGTGGTCTACCGCATGAATTCGCCGGCATGTCTCGCCAAGCTGAACGACGTGATCGGCCTGTTCGAAGCCGGCGGTTTCGGTTTGGAACTCAGCGCCCGGTTGTTCCGAGCCACGAGCTACTATCTGATGGGCGCGATCCTTGACGAGACGGCCGGCTACGCCAAGGGGCCTTCGGCGGTCACCACGGTGAGCGATGAAGCGCTAGCGCGGGATTTCCCCAGCGTCATGGCTGCCGGGGCATATTTCGGCACAGCCGGTTTTGACAAGACCTTCGATATAGGCCTCGACATGTTGCTGGACGAGATGGAGCGTATCCGCGACGGTGCCAATGCGAGGTAGTTGCATCAACGGGGCATTGTCCGCATGCGCTTTTTGTTTCTTCTGATCCTGCTCATCGGTACCGGCATCGGCGTCGTCTATCCCTGGGCGATGACCAATTTCTCCGGCCGTGAGATCGGCACCTGGCGGGTTTACGACCAGGGCCGGTTCAAGCCGGTGACGGTGGCCCTGAGCGCACGCGACGGGCCGCTACGCGTGCTGGTCGATCTTACTGCAAGAGCCGAGCGCATCGTCTCGCAGCAGCGCACCGTGCTGACCCTGTCCGCCGCCACCGGCGGCAGGACGGTGCTCGCCTCGACGCTGCAGTTCAATCACTCCGACAATCCGCGCCAGGTCAGCCCACAGCTGCCGGACAGGATCTTTCGCGACGAGGCCGGCCTGATCCCGAGCGTTACCCCCGGTTCCTACATCTTCACCGTCGGTCCGGGCGACGCCGAGGGCATTCCGATGCGGGCCGTCGACCTCGTCCTGCGCTCGGCTGCCGGCGAGGTCGACCGCCGGGCGCGGCCGGTCGGTTTTTCCCTGATGGCGGCCGGCCTGGCCGGGCTGGTGCTGGCATTCCGTTTCGGCGGCCGCCGGCCGGAAAATCCGAACTCGCAGCCGCCACCGCCGCGCTGGGGCAGGGGCTCCAATTGAACTATCGCCACGCCTACCATGCCGGGAACTTCGCCGACGTCGTCAAGCATGCCGTGCTCAGCCGGCTGATCGAATATCTGAAGCAGAAGGACAAGGCTTTTCGGGTCATCGACACCCATGCCGGCATCGGCCGCTACGATCTGTCCTCAACCGAAGCGCAAAAGACGGGCGAATGGCAAGGCGGCATCGGCCGGCTGGCCGATGCCGCCCTCGACGCCCCGGCGGCGGCATTGCTGGCGCCGTATCTTGAAGCCGTCGGTTCGCTCAATCCGGACGGCGGCGTGAAAAAATACCCGGGTTCGCCGCTGATCGCTCGGCACCTGATGCGCAAACAGGACCGGCTTTCGGCAGTCGAACTGCACCCTAAGGATGCTGCCAGGCTGAAGGCGCTGTTCGACGGCGACTTCCAGACCCGGGTGATCGAGCTCGACGGCTGGCTGGCGCTCGGCGCGCATCTGCCGCCAAAGGAGAAGCGCGGCCTCGTGCTCATCGATCCGCCTTTCGAGGAAGAGGGCGAGTTCGGTCGCTTGGTCGACGGGCTGCAAAGAGCCCATCGGCGCTGGCCAGGCGGCATTTACGCGCTGTGGTATCCGCTCAAGGACCGCAAGGCGGTCGCCGCCTTCCGAAAGGCGCTGAAGCAAACGGGCATTCCCAGGCTGCTCGACGTCGGCTTTGAGATCAGGCCGGCCTCGGTCGAGCCGAGCCTCGACGGCTGCGGCATGGTGATGGTCAATCCGCCCTTCACCCTGGAGGGCGAGTTGCGGACGCTGCTGCCGGCGCTGCACCGGCTGCTTGCTGTCGAGCAGCCATCGCATTGGACGCTGGACTGGCTGGCGGGAGAGTAGTTTGAGGTGCGGTCCTTGCCGTTCCCTCAGCGCAACCATCGTCACCGTAACCATCGTCACTACAACCGCTTGACCGCGCGTCAGCGAATCCGCACAGTGCGCGCAGTCGACCTTGAGAGGCTGCCATGACTCGCTTCGCCCAATCCGCCCTTGCCGCACTGCTCGCCGTTTGCACGCCGCTGGCTGCGCCTCTCGGCGTTACTCAGGCGGTGCAGGCCGCCGACCTTGCAATCTATACCGATGAGGACAGCGGCGTCTGCGGCGAGGCCTGGGTGCTGAACAAAATCACCGACCGCTTCTCGTATCAGGTGCATCACGTGCCGCATCTGCCGGATGTGCAGATCGTCGACTTCCAGCGCATCCACCAGCATCGCTATCTGCCGGCCGACGACACCTGGCCAATCGGCCGCCATTATTGCGGCGCCACCGTCAGCCTCTCCGACGGCCACGCCCGCACCATCTGGTATCTGATCGAGGAAGGCCAAGGCTTTGCCTCGATAGGCGACAATGTCGAATTCTGCGTGTCGGGCTTCGACCGCTGGATGGTCTACAACGGCCGCTGCCGCGTCCTGCGCTGAACCAGTGCCTTCCGATTCCCGTTGGATTGTTGCGTCACTTAGGTGGTCGAGAAAAGAAACACCTGACGGCCGTCAGGATCGCGGACGATCACACGCCTGCCCATAGCCGTCGCCTTGACATCCGCAATGATTCCAAAACCATTGGCCTTCGCGGCAGAAGCCGCTTCGTCCGCGTCGGTGACCTCGAAGCCGATCATCGTTCCCGCTCCTTCCGCCGTCGTTCCTTCGTTTGCCGGATAGAGTTCGATCGCGAGCCCTTGACCTTGGAACGCGAAATGTATCGGACCGGAGCCGTGCTGCTCTTGCCTGAAGACAATTCCGAAATTCGCATAGAAAGCCGCGGCTGATCTGGGGTCAGCCGAAAACCATGTGACAAATGCCAAGCTCGGCAAGGGGGGCATTCATACCTCTCTGGTGTGTGGACTGTCCGGCGCTCAAGGTCGGACGGAGGTTGCGAAAATCGTAGATTTCCATGCAGGTCAACGCCAACCGGCCACATCGATCACTTTGCGGGGAAACAGCACTACATGGATTCGCTTGTTTATATTGTTGCAATTGGGGCGGTCGTTGCAGGTTTCGTCCAGGGGCTGTCCGGGTTCGCTTTCAGCCTGGTTGCCATGTCTTTTTGGGTTTGGACCGTGGAGCCCCAGCTTGCTGCTGCCATGGCGGTCTTTGGGGCGCTCACCGGCCAAATCATCGCCGCCGTCACCGTCCGCCGGGGTTTCGACCTCAAGCTTCTGCTGCCATTCCTGATCGGCGGGACCACAGGAATTCCGGTCGGTGTCGCCATCCTGCCCCTGCTGGATGTGCACTTGTTCAAGTTGATCTTCGGCGCGCTGCTGGTCGTTTGGTGTCCCTTGATGCTTTTTGCCCGTCGCCTCCCTCCCATCACGCTCGGGGGTCCTGTTGCAGACGGTGCAATAGGTCTGGTTGGCGGCATCATGGGCGGGCTTGGCGGCTTCACCGGCCCGGTTCCAACGTTGTGGTGCGTGCTGCGGCAATGGGAAAAGGACAGGCAGCGCATTGTCATCCAGAATTTCAACCTTGTGACCCTCTCCATGACGATGGCCGCCTATCTTGCGACCGGAAAGATCAAGCTCGAAATGCTGCCGATGTTTGCCATCGTCGCGCCGGCGATGTTGATACCGACACTCCTTGGCGCGAGACTCTACATCGGCATCAGCGAAGCAACGTTTCGAAAGATCGTCCTCACGCTCTTGGCCGCATCAGGTGCGGCATTGCTGGCATCGGCCTTGCCGCATCTCATGAGCCGGGTTTGAATCCGACGTACAGAAATCCCCGACTTCCGCCGTGCCCTGCGCTATCGACCGATGCGGCCCGCGCCCGATAGGTAGGCGCAGATCAGTTCGACGAGTTGCTTTTGCAGCTCCGGCGCGGCGAGCATGTTCCGGCGTGCCGCGTTATGGATCACACCTTCGATCGCCGACGACAGCACGCGCGCGACGGTCTCCATGTCGGCGCCTTTCCTTGGCTTGCGATAGGCGGCGACGGCGGTCGCGTAGTGGTTGAGATATTGTGTCTGGAACGAAGCGTGGGCGGCCCTGGAGCCGCGATCGCCCGGCGCCTCGTCGAGCAGCACCTGATGCAGTGTCGGGTGAATGCTGTGCGCCGCGATCATGCCGCGCACCAGCTCCTGCGCGAATTTCCTGAGCGGCTTTTGGCCTTCCGCCGAATCGCGAATGACCGACAGCACATGATCGAAATGACGGCGCCGGACGGCTTCGAGCAGGGAAAGCTTGTCGGGAAAATACTGGTAGAGCGTGCCGATGCTCACGCCCGCAGTCTCGGCCACCTTGTTGGTGGTGAAGCCGGCCCAGCCCAGCCCGCTCAGAACATGAGCCCCTGCCTCGACGATCGCCTCTACGGTCGCCCTGGAACGCGCCTGGCGCGGCTGCTTGCGCATGCGCGGATACGGTTTTGCAATGCGAGTAGACACGCCCGCCCATTCTCCTGAAAATATGAACAACATACTCGCATTTCCAGAAAAGGACACCGACCATGAGTGCGCACGCCCTGCTTCGCAGCCTGTTTGCCTATCAGGCCTGGGCAAATGACGAACTGCTGGAAAGGCTCGTCAGTCTCGACCCGCCCGTTCACGGCAAGGAACGGCAGGCCGTGATACGGCTCATCGATCACAGCCATGTGGTGTCGCGGATATTCTCAGCCCACCTGGTTGGTGCAAGCCGTGGCTACTCCGCCGACGCCAGCGAGGACACGCCGGCCCTCGACGAACTTCGTGCCGCAGTCGCGGCGACCGATCGGCGGTATCTCGATTATCTCGAAACCGTTTCGTCGCAACAGCTCTCCGAGCCCGTCGCATTCGTGTTCACCGACGGGGATAAGGCATTGATGTCGCGACAGGAAATGCTGACCCACGTCGTACTGCACGGCGTCTATCATCGCGGTGAAGCGGGGCGCATCCTGGCGCAGATTTCCGTCACGCCGCCATGGGATACCTTCGCCGTCCATCTCCACAGGGCCGAGCCTTCCCGCCGGCTGCAGAAGCAGCGCGAGCCGCTCGGCGCCTGAACGGCCGAGCGTTTTCGATTACGAGATCGGCTCGACCGGATCTATCGAGCGATATCCTGTCTTTCAGAAATGCGAGCTATCTGCTTACTTTCATCGCGTCGTGCAAGATAGTGCAGCGGCGTGCTCGTCGCGTTGCTTCGTACTTACCTGTAGTTTATCGTTTCGGACAAGACGAGGCGGGCGACCGCCTTCGCTCTTGACAATGTTCGCGCTGAGCGTCGGACGTTGAAGCGCAGAGCTGGTCGAAAAGGTCCTGAGCTTGACGCGAAGACCGGTCGAGATAGAGCGAGCAGAATTTCTGTCGCAGAACTTCGCTGCGCGACACAAAGATTCGCAGCCGATTTTTGCACCGGTAAAATGGTCGCGCGCTCGCCGTAACCGAAACTTAAGCTGCAGAAATCATTCTAATGCTTCGCTGGCTAGCAAGCCGCGAGTCAGATATGCATTGCGCGCCGGGTCAATAACGGCCGTCGGCACAACGGAAGGGGCATGATATGGCTAAGCAGTCATCCAAAGCGCCGGCATCCAAGGCACCGGCAAAGAAAGCACCAGTAAAAGCAGCGGCGGCAAAGGCCGCAACTGCTGTGAAGAAAGCAGCACCCGCTGCCAAAGCGAAGGCCGCCGCGCCTAAGGCAAAAGCAGCGCCGGCGAAAAAGCCGGCCGCCAAGGCGGCGGCAAAACCAGCCGTGAAGAAAGCAGCACCTGCCAAGGCAAAAGCAGCACCGGCCAAGGCCAAGGCTGCACCGGCAAAGAAGGCGGCACCGGCCAAGAAGCCGGCTGCAAAGGCCGCTGCGAAACCCGCTGCGAAGAAGGCAGCACCGGCAAAGGCCGCCGCTGCAAAATCTTCCGCAGCAGTGAAGAAAGCAGCGCCCGCGGCCAAGCCGAAGGCAGCGCCCGCAAAGGCGAAGGCCAAGAAGTAGTCGCCGCTCTCCGATCGCCGGGGACAGTACTCAAGACAGCCAGGGCGGGATGCCGGACAGGCGCCTCGCTTGCTAGCTGACGGTCGGGCAGGACGAGAAAGAGGCGGGAGGAAGATGTCTTTTCGCAGCTCCCAGGACTTCGCCACGCGGCGAAGTCCGGTGGGATTTTCGTGGCTGCCAAAGACCAACCTTCGGTGCAAGGCCGAGTTGGTAGCTGATCGGATTTGGATTGTCCGACCTGCTCGCTTCTGCCGCCGCACCTCCGGCTCATCGCATCCAGATTGAAGTCGAGACAATGGCTGCGCGCTGGCGGCGCGGTTTTCCGCCTCTGGCCGTTGATGAAGCCAGCATGATCGGTCAACAGTGCCCACGCACGAGCCCCAATCGGAATCGATTTTCGGTGAGGGTCATGCGCGAAGTCACAATGCTACCGCGTCCTCTTGCGCGTCCAACAGGACATATAGAGCTGTAGCCGGTAAACAGGAATCGACAATGCCCAGACTGCTCTACGCGTCTACTTCTCCCTACAGTTCCAAGGTGCGCATGGCAGCACTTCATGCCGGCATTGCGGTCGATCTCGTGCCGATAAAGACCGAGGAAAAGCCGGCCGCGCTGATCGGCGCCAATCCGCTCGGCAAGATCCCGGTGCTGGTGCTCGACGACGGCCGCTCGGTCCACGACAGCCGCGCCATCACCCAGCATCTCAACCGGATGTCGAAGAACGCATTGTTTCCGCGCAATCCCGACAAGCGCCTCGAGGCAGAGGTGCTGGAGGCGTTGGCCGACGGCATCTGCGACTGCGCGCTGTCGATGGTCTATGAACGGCGCACGCGGCCCGAAGAGATGGTCTACCAGCCTTGGCTCGAGCGCCAGTGGAGCAAGATTTCGGCCGCGCTCGATCTGCTCAACGCCAACCCGCCGAAGCTGCCGAAGAAAATCACTGTCGGCCAGATCGCGCTGCGCGCTTGCCTCGGCTATCTCTCGCTGCGCTTCGCCGGAAAATGGGAAAAGGGCCGCGGCCGGCTGACGCGCTGGGCGGCACGCTTCGACGAGAAATTCCCGGAGCTGAAGCCCGGCATTCCGGCTTGAGGGCGGGGATGGCGAAGCTACCGATTTTCCCCTAATGCATGTCGCGCAAAAGTGTGCAGCGGTTTTGTGATAACGACATGCATAAAACAGGAACCTAGAGCGCGTCGCATGCCGCCGGTCGAACGCGACGCGCTTTAGCGGATTCCTGGCGGGGGAGGCGCAACGGCCAATTTCGACATGCTGGGAGTGAGCCGGGCCGGCGAGGCTGGAAGCGTTGGTCCTGGGGGCATTTTGGTCGACAGACGTTCCGCCCAGTCTTATCGTCGCTTTCTCAAACGTAAGCCGGTGGGGGAGGGCGATTTGATACAGCGCTTGTTTGCCCTGATCATTTGTCTATCCGCGTGCACTGGCATTGGCCTTGAACTCAGCACCTTGATCAAGGGCGGTGCATCGATGCTTGGCTCGCTGTGGGTGTTGGTGGGATATTTCACGATCCTGACCAACGGTCTTGTCGCCATTGTATTCGCAGCCATAGCGCTCCTCGGGGAGCGTTTCGACCATCCAACGCTGGTGGCGTGGACGGCTGCCGTGATGGCCCTGGTCGCGGTGATTTTCGCGGTGTTGCTCCAAGGGCTGCGCACTTTGGCTGGCGCGACCGCCGAAGCAAACTTTCTGCTCCACCAACTCAATCCTGTCCTTGTCTTATTGTTCTGGCTTCTGTTCACGCGAAAGGGGAGGCTCTCGTGGCGCGATCCGCTTCTATGGGCGCTCTATCCCCTGGCCTATCTCGCCTATGCCCTGGCTCGTGGTGTCGCTGAAGGGAAATACGCTTACCCGTTCATAGATGTGTCCGCCAATGGCTGGGTCGGAGTCATGTCGAATGCCGCCACTATCGCCCTCGGTTTCATCGCAGCAGCTGAAGTTCTGGTCCTGGTCGACCGGATGCTGGCTCAACGCTGACCTCGAGATCACGCGTGCCTTTGCCGACAGGGTGGGCACCGGGCGCAAAAAAAGCCGGGCGCGAGGCCCGGCTTTTTCGTGTCGTGGCTTGGACGACTTAGAACTTCATACCGACGCCGAAAGTGACGCGATTGTCGGTCGACTTGACCTTGCCGATACCGTCGAAGTTCTTGTCGCCGAAATCGGTGTAGCGGTACTCGACACGGCCGAACACATTGTCGGTGATCTTGATGTCGGTGCCGACGCCGGCCGTCCAGCCAAGCATAGTGTTAGTGTCGCTGAAGCCGGCGGCTTCCACCTTCTGGTTCTTCAGCGCGCCACCGGCGGTGCCGTAGAGCAGGATTTCCGGGGTAACAGCGTAGCCGAGGCG
Source organism: Mesorhizobium sp. M1403 (assembly GCF_040317695.1). Lineage (NCBI taxonomy): Bacteria > Pseudomonadati > Pseudomonadota > Alphaproteobacteria > Hyphomicrobiales > Phyllobacteriaceae > Mesorhizobium > Mesorhizobium sp. M1403. The sequence continues at coordinate 45,507 of NZ_JAMYKY010000007.1, forward strand.
AGCGCGCAGCGAGCCTTCGACGCCGCCCTTGGCCTCGATGCCGGCATCGTCGCCCTTGACGCCGTTATAGCCGATATCGGCTTCGGCACCGTAGACGAAGTTCTCCTGCTGCCAGTTGTAGCCGCCGAAGACGCCGCCGACGAAGCCCTTGGTATCGATGTCGACACCGACGGTTTTGGCATCGGCATGGCCGGCGAAGCCGTAGCCGACGCTCACACCGGCATAGGGGCCGGCCCAGGATGCGACCGGAAGTTCGGCGATGGGGGCAGGTGCCGGCGGCTCTTCCTGAACCACGTCCGCGGCATAGGCGGTTCCGCCGAGGGCGAACAGCCCAAACGCCACCGCGAGCGGTCGCGCAAATTTAAGATTGGCTTGCATTGTTCTTTACTCCTTAAGCCACAGGACACAGGCTTGTTTTTTCATGAGCGCCCTCAACCCGTCCGGGGGGTGAAACGGATCCGGCGTTCAACGGTTCCAAATGTCGTGTCGAAATGCGGCTGAAGCGAACCTGAACTTGGGTCATTCCCTGGCACGAATGAGGCAGAACCTTGACGTTGCATCTTCGCAACAGCGAGCTGTCAGCAGGTTCGCCGTGCTGCACTGCACACGGCTTGGTGCAAGGGCTCCCGCGCCCTATATTGCGGTCGGGCTGGCCCGGATTCCGGTCGAGCCAGAATACCGACCGGGCCACTTTGCCACAATCCTGCCCCAGGTGGAAATGGGATTTAACACTTGGCACGCCATATTTTGCCGGCCCGGTCCCGGCACGTCGGAATCGGCATCAGATTGAGGATTGACAGATGAGCAAGGTCGCCGCGACGGCACTGGTGACAGGCGGGGCGAAGCGGATCGGCAGGGCGATCGTCGAGGATCTTGCTGCGCACGGTTTTGCCGTCGCCATTCACTGTAATCGCTCGCTGGCCGAGGCGGAGGCACTGGCGGCCCAGATCAACAGTGGTCATTTTGGTCGAGACGGCCGGGCCGCTGTGGTTGCTGCCGACCTGACCGACATGGACGCCGTCGGCAACCTTGTCGGCCGCGCGGCGGCGGCGCTCGGGCCGGTGTCGCTGCTGGTCAACAACGCCTCGCAGTTCGAGCACGACAGTGTTGACGATTTCGACTGGCCGGCCTGGGATCGCCATTTCGCCGTGCATGTCAAGGCGCCGGCTCTGTTGGCGCAGACTTTCGCCCGGGCCTTGCCGCAGAGTAGTGAGGGGTTGATCGTCAACATGATCGACCAGCGCGTCTGGCGGCCGACGCCGCGTTATTTCTCCTATGCGCTGTCGAAGTCGACCTTGTGGGCAGCGACCGAGATGATGGCGCAGGCGCTGGGTCCCCGCATCCGCGTCAACGCCATCGGTCCGGGCCCGACCTTGAAGAACACGCGCCAGCACGACAGCGATTTCGACGCGCAGATTGCCGGCCTGATCCTGAAGCGCGGCCCGGAATTGCCGGAATTCGGTGACACCATTCGTTATCTCTGGGCGGCACGCTCGGTCACCGGCCAGATGATCGCGCTTGACGGCGGCCAGCATCTTGCATGGCAGACGCCCGATGTGACAGGCATGACGGAATGAGCCCCATGGACCAGAAACAAAAAACGCGCGGCGGCGCGGACGACCTGCCGCCCGAAATCGACCTCGAGGACGAGGCGGCCGAGGAGGTCGTCGAGCCTGCAGCCGCTGGTCCGGACGTCACCTTCACCGCGATCGACTGGACGCCGCATGCCGGCGATGCCGACGGCATGGTCGGCGCCGAGGTGATCCAGATGCTGGTCAAGCGGCTGCCCAACGCGCCCGGCGTCTACCGTATGATGAATGCCGCCGGCGACGTGCTCTATGTCGGCAAGGCCCGCAGCCTGAAGAAGCGGGTCACCAACTACGCGCAAGGTCGGTTCCACACCAGCCGCATCGGCCGCATGGTGCGCGAGACGTCGACGATGGAGTTCGTCGTCACCCGCACCGAGATCGAAGCGCTGCTGCTTGAAGCCAACCTCATCAAGCGCTTGCGGCCGCGCTTCAACGTGCTGATGCGCGACGACAAGTCGTTTCCCTATATCCTGTTGACCGGCGACCATGTCTCGCCCGGCATCTACAAGCATCGCGGCGCGCGCTCGCGCAAGGGCGACTATTTCGGCCCCTTTGCCTCAGCCGGCGCCGTCGGCCGCACCATCAATTCGCTGCAGCGCGCCTTCCTGCTCAGGAGCTGCACCAACTCCTTCTACGAGAACCGCACCCGGCCTTGCCTTTTGTTCCAGATCAAGCGCTGTGCCGGCCCGTGCACCGGCGAGATCTCGCATGGCGACTATGCAAGGCTTGTCGCCGAGGCGAAGGATTTTCTCTCCGGCCGCAGCCAGAAGGTTAAGACGGAGATCTCCGCCGCCATGCAGCAGGCTTCGGAGAACCTCGATTTCGAACGCGCCGCCATCTATCGCGACCGGCTGGCGGCGCTGTCGCATGTGCAGAGCCATCAAGGCATCAATCCGCAGACCGTCGACGAGGCCGATGTCTTCGCCATCCATCAGGAGGGCGGCCAGGTCTGCATCCAGGTGTTCTTCTTCCGCACCGGCCAGAACTGGGGCAACCGCGCCTATTTTCCCAAGGCCGATCCGGCGCTGGAAGCTGGCGAGGTGCTGGGTTCGTTCCTGGCGCAGTTCTACGACGACAAGCCGACGCCACGCACCATCCTGTTGTCGTATGGCGTCGAGGACCAGGAATTGCTGGCGGAGGCCCTCTCCACCCGCGCCGGCCGCAAGGTGTCGATCTCGGTGCCGCAGCGCGGCGAGAAGAAGGACCTGACCGACAACGCGCTGCAGAACGCGCGCGAAGCGCTCGGCCGGCGGCTCGCCGAGACCTCGACCCAGGCGCGGCTGCTCACCGGCTTTGCCGAGACCTTCGGCCTGGATAAGCCGCCGGTGCGCATCGAGGTCTATGATAACTCGCACATCATGGGCACGAACGCGGTCGGCGCCATGGTCGTCGCCGGGCCGGAAGGGTTTGTGAAGAACCAGTATCGAAAGTTCAACATCCGCTCGACAGAGATCACGCCGGGCGACGATTTTGGCATGATGCGCGAGGTGATGCAGCGGCGCTTCTCGCGGCTGTTGAAGGAACATGGCGATGCCCCGCAAACCGAGAGCGCGGACGAGGCAAGCCCTACCGGACCGGGCGACGATGTCGAGGACGCCGGCGGCTTTCCGGCCTGGCCCGACGTCATCCTCATCGACGGCGGCCAAGGCCAGATGACGGCGGTGCGCAAGATCCTGTCCGATCTCGGCATCGAGAACCGCGTCGTGGCCATCGGCATCGCCAAGGGTCAGGACCGTGACGCCGGCCGCGAACGCTTCTTCGTCAAGGGCAGGGACTCATTCTCGCTGCCCGTACGCGATCCGGTGCTCTATTTCGTCCAGCGGCTGCGCGACGAGGTCCATCGCTTCGCCATCGGTTCGCACCGCGCCCGCCGCAAGAAGGAGATGGTCAAGAGCCCGCTCGACGAGATCAGCGGCATCGGCCCCGGCCGCAAGCGCGCGCTGCTGATGCATTTCGGCACGGCCAAGGCGGTCAGCCGCGCCGCCGTCGAGGATCTGGTCAAGGTTGACGGCATTTCCGAGCAGGTGGCGAAATTGGTCTACAATCATTTTCACGAAAGCTAAGACCTATTGCCGATATTTCGGCTGGCTAATCGATTCTGGCCTGTTGACCCCCCACATTCGCTTCTGATTTGACTAAGCAGGCAAAAAGAGTTCCCAAAACATGGCCCAGCGCGCGTTCAACCTGCCTAACATGCTCACTTATGCCCGCATTCTGGCGGTGCCGTTAGTCGTGCTGTGCTTCTTCCTGGAAGGGCATCTGAAGTCGAGCGACTTCGCCCGCTGGTCGGCGCTCATCATTTTCCTGCTCGCCTCGATCACCGATTACTTCGACGGCTATCTGGCGCGCGCCTGGCAGCAGACCTCCAATATCGGCAAGATGCTCGACCCGATCGCCGACAAGCTGCTGGTCGCCACTTGCCTGCTGCTGCTCGCCGCCGACACCGACCGCCATGCCGGCATCGCCGGCTGGTCGCTGTGGGCGGCGATCATCATCCTGTGCCGCGAGATCCTGGTCTCGGGCCTGCGCGAATATCTGGCGGCCCTGAAGGTCTCGGTGCCGGTGACGCAGCTGGCAAAGTGGAAGACCACCATCCAGATGATCGCCATCGCCTTCCTGCTTGCAGGCCCCGCCGGCGACAAGGTCTTCCCGCTGACCACCCAGACCGGGCTGGTGCTGCTGTGGATCGCCGCTCTGGTCACGCTCTACACCGGCTACGACTATTTCCGCGCCGGCCTCAAGCACATCATGGATGAATAAAATGTCAACGAAGCTCATCTATTTCGCCTGGGTGCGCGAGCGGATCGGCAGACCGGAGGAAGACGTCGAACTGCCGGCCGGCATCGAAACGGTCGCCGACCTGTTGCGCTGGCTGAAATCGCGCGGCGAGGAATACGAGAACGCGCTGCAATATCCTGATGTGATCCGCGTCGCCATCAACCAGGAACATGTCGAGCATCGCGAGAAGATCGCCGGCGCGCGCGAGATCGCGCTGTTCCCGCCGATGACCGGTGGCTGAACCATGTCCGCGGTGGTGCCTGTCGTGCGCATCCAGGCGGAGGACTTCGACGTCGCCGCCGAGATCGCCAGGCTGACCCAGGGTCGCAACGATATCGGCGCTGTGGTGACCTTCTCGGGCCTTTGCCGCGACGAGCAAGGCAGGCTCTCCGCACTCGAGCTCGAACATTATCCCGGCATGGCCGAAGCCGAGATTTCCCGCATCGCCGGCGAGGCAATCGAGCGCTGGCCGCTGCAGGGGCTCACCGCCATCCATCGCCACGGCAAGATCTCGCCCGGCGAAAACATCGTGCTGGTGGTGGCCGCTTCCGCCCACCGGCAGGCGGCGTTCGAGGCCGCGAATTTCCTGATGGACTATTTGAAGTCACGGGCGCCGTTCTGGAAAAAGGAACACCATAGCGACGGTTCGGAGGGCGGCTGGGTCGACGCCAAGGAGGCCGACGCCAAGGCGGCGAGCCGCTGGAAACGAGACTGACCAGGCTTTCCGCGAGGCCTCAGCCTTTGTCAGTGCCGATCAGACGATCGAGTGAAATCCGGCCGGGTCCCCAGGCCATGATGCCAAGCGCCATCGCCGCCCACGTAATGTGCAGCGGCCAGCCGTCCGGCACGGTGAGCTCGATGATCAGCGTCATCAGCAGCAGCCCGAATGCCGCCAGTCGCGTCGCCAGGCCGAAAACAAGGAGAACTGGCAACACGATCTCCGCTGATCCTGAGGCGAACGCCACCAGCCCAGGTGCCGGAAAATCGTAAGGGCCGCCCGGCAGATGCAATTTGAGTTCCGAGCTGAAAAGCAGCACGGCGACATCGTTCAACTGTAGAAAACCGTCCCATTTGTTGACGCCGGACCGCCAGAACGGGACGGCGAGGGCGCAGCGCAGGACAAGCTGCGTCAGCGATGGCGTCACGATCGTGCGCAGGGCGGCATTCAGCCTTTCGACGAAGGCGGCGACCCCTCGCGGTTTGGTGCTCGCGCTCTGCCCATCGCTCATCGTGCTCACCTTTCCTGATGTGCCGTCGTGAAGGCTCCCGCTTCCAGCACGCCGGCAATGTTCGCGGAAAGCTCGAATTCGGCACTCTCCGCAAATGCTGCCGCGGCCGCCGCGCCGAGCGCTTCGCCCGCGATCAGATGCGAGATAAACACTGCGCCGCCGGGCGGCAGGTGGCGGACGAAGACCTCGAGGCCGGGCCGCGTGACCAGCGCATCTTCAGCGCCCGTTGCCCGGATCGGCCCAACAGGAGCCTTGTTCCGGTTTGTCGCGAAGACCGTGACTGCCGGGAACCGGGAGCGCGCGACCCGCGTCGCCGGATGCGGCCGCAGCACGGTATCGGCAAGCCTCTCGCAAGGGATCGACGCCAGTGCCTCAGCCGACAGCGCCTCCGCGTCGGCGGCATGATAGGCGTCGAGCCAGGCCCGCTCGATGCGCGCCACGTCGGCCAGCCACGGCATCGACTGCGCGTATTCGTAGCGCTCGATGAAATCGGGAAAGTCGCGACCATATTCGAATAGAAGCGGCGAGGTGGGTGGCGTTTCGCGGATGTGAAATCGCGCCATCGCGCGAAAGAAATCCGGGCCGGTGATGCGCAGCGTCGCTGGAAAGCTGGCGGCCAGCGCATCGATCAGGCTGACCGTGACGTTGTTGCGGTAGACGGCATATCGCTTGACCGCAGCCTTCCCATTCGGCCCCGAGACAGAGTCAGGCGGGGCATGGTCAGGATCGAGCAAACCGGCGGTGAATGCCGCGGCATAGTCAAACCGGCGGCCGAGATCGCCCGACTGGAGCTCATCCTGCGGCATGGGCTTTTCCGAAATAGCTGTCGGCATGACGGTCGAGGATGGCTTGGGCGGCGGCGGCCTCCGCCTTGAGCACCGGCCACTCGGGAATGTCGCTGTCCCATTCGATCAGCGCCGGCAGTGGCCCGCATCGGCCGATGACGGTGTCGAAGAGCTTCCAGACCGCGTCGGCAACCGGGCCGTCATGGCTGTCGATGAGCAGCAGGCCGCCCTCGTCGTCCTCCTGCTTGGCGTGCCCGGCCAGATGGATTTCGCCGACATGTTCGAGCGGGAAATCCGCGAGATAAGAACGTGCCGAATAGCCGTGATTGGTGGCCGAGACGAAGACGTTGTTGACGTCGAGCAGCAGGCCGCAGCCGCTACGCCGAACCAGCTCGCGGATGAAATCCGTCTCGCTCATCGTCGATTCCGCAAAAAGCACATAGGTCGAAGGATTCTCGAGCAGGATCGGGCGGCCGATCGTGCCCTGCACCTCGTCGATGTGATCCGCCACGCGCGAAACCGTTGCCGGCGTGTAGGGCAGGGGAAGCAGGTCGTTGTAATAGGTGGTGTCGTGGGTCGACCAGGCGAGATGCTCAGAAACGAGCGCCGGCTCGTAGCGATCGACCAGCGCCTTGAAACGACCGAGATGCGCCTTGTCGAGCGGCTGCGGGCCGGCGATCGACATGCAGACGCCATGCAGCGAGACGGCATAATTGCGGCGGATGCAGGCGAGCGCGTCGTGCGGCGGGCCGCCGGCGCCCATGTAGTTTTCCGCATGAACCTCGAAGAAGCCGCTTTGGGGGCCGTCGGCGAGGATTGCAGGCAGATGCTCATGCTTGAAACTGGTGCCGGCAAGGCCGGCGACCGGGTGCGCCGGAAAGCGCGAGGTCTTCGACATGCGAGATGCTGGACGAGTCGGTCCGTTCATCGTCATCGCCGCTTTCCGGGCAGGTTGCATCGCTTACGATGGGACGTCGCGGGTCAGCTCGGTGGGTGAGCCCTTGCGGCCGCCGGGTAGGTCCATCGTCGTGCAGGTGCCGCCGTCGACGAACTTCCAGGCGTTGCCTTGGTAGTCGATGGTCGACGTACCTTGGCAGGTGGTTCCCGGGCCTGCCTTGCAGTCGTTCTGTCCCTTCAAGGCGACGCCAAAGCACTTCTCCTTGCCGGCGTCCATCGCTGCCTTGACCTGTGCCTCGGTCAGCGGCGCGGCCGTCGCAAAAGAAGCAAGAGCCGTGGCAACGGCGCTGGCCAGTAAGGCCGCGCTCACGGTTGATCTCGTTGACATGATTTCACCTCCGATAGGGTTTTAAGCGCACTCTCCTCAGCGCGCATTGGTCAGTTCGGTCCGGACGCCCGCCGTGTTACGTCTGTTTGGAACACGAATTCGTGATCGCCTGAGGCTTGGCCGAGGGTGGCCTGAACAGAGTTTGCGGAGCGGCCAAGGAGGCCGACGACAAGGCGGCGGGCCGCTGGAAGCGCCCGCCGTCCAAATAAATCCCTGCGACAGCCATGCCCATACCCCGCCAGCCATTCATTGACCGCAATCCTGCGAGACCTTTGGCCGGAAGGGGAGCAGGATCATGCTGGACAGGATCGCCGAATTCTTCATCTTCGGGCTTGTGCCGCTGGCCGTCGGCATATTAGCCGTTCCGGATCATTCCGTGGCTGCCGAAAAGACCCTCAAGGGCGAGGTGATGTATCGCGAGCGCATCACGCTGCCGCCCAACGCCGTGCTTTCCGTGCAGCTTGCCGACGTATCGCTGGCCGACGCGCCGGCCGCAATTATCGGCGAACGCAAGATCGTGCCCACCGGCCAGGTGCCGATCAAGTTCGAGATCAGCTTCGATCCGCAGGCGATCAGGCCGAACATGACTTACGTGCTGCAGGCACGCATCACCGCCGACGACAGGCTGCTGTTCATCTCCGACGAGCGTCATCAGGTCGACCCGCTGAGCGATGCACCGCTGACCATCATGCTGAAAATGGCGGCGCCGAGCGATGAGCCGGCGGCAGCCTCCGTGTTCGGCCAAAGCTGGCTGATCGAATATATCGACGGCATCGGCGTGATTGCCGAGCCGCGGGCGACGTTCCGGATCAGCGAAGCCGGCAAGGCCGGCGGCAGCGGCCCTTGCAACGTCTACTTCGCCACCGCCAAAGTCGATGGTTCGACGATTACCATCAGTGACATCGGTTCGACCTTCAAGGCCTGCGCGTCCGAGACCATGGCCGAGGAAAAGGCGCTGTTCGAGGCGCTGGCCAAGGCAGCGTCGTACCATATCGACGCCGGCAAGCTCATCATCGCCGACAAGGATGACCGCGTCATCCTGCGGTTCAATGCTGCGAGTTGAGACTTGTCGATATTCAGGTGAGGCCTGCACCGGCTCGGCCTGCCCTGATTCTCAACAGGCCTTGGACCGTTCCGAAACGATCACACCTGTGGTGGCGGCGCAGGCGTCAGGCCGAAGCGGCGCATCAAAGGCTGGCTCGCCGGAAGAGATAGCGAAGGTCGTGGCCTTCCTTGCTTCCGATGACGCCTCGTTTGTCTCAGGCCACGGCCCGCTCGCCGATGGCGGCTATTCGGTCGCCTGATCGGCCGCATGCCGATCACGTTGTGTTTCAGGGGGAATAAACTGGGCAGAGCGCGCGTTACGTCCTCATACGATGGCGGGTAAGGCAAAAGGGATGTTTGTCCCTTCGTTGAAGCCGCCAGAATGGCTGCGGCTCGTTCTGGCCTAACTCAAAGGAGTCCAGACATGAAAACGCACGCGCTTATCCTTGCCGCCACCGGTGCATCGCTCCTTGCCTTCACCGGCCTTGCCAAGGCAGACGACCATCTGTTCGACGCCCTCCAGCATGGTCTCAGTCCTGACAGCCAGCCTTTCCAGACCAACAAGGCTGGTCATAGCGGCGATCTCGCGCCCGGGCAGGGCAGCCCGTTCACCGGTCACGATACACAGACGCCGGCCACCGACACGGAAGCGGCGAACGAACATGCGAACGTGAAGGAACGCCAGGCGAAATAGACTGGCAGAACCCGCCGCTAGGGGGCGGCGGGCGAGATCTATCGGGGCGACGACCGCATACACCAGGCATTCTCAATTTGTCGCGAGTTTAAATACCGCGCCGTAGTGGTAGGGCGGTATGTCGACCAGCCCGGCGAGCTTGAACCCGCTTGCTTCCACCGCCGCGGTGGTCTGTTCGGGTGACAGCCTCAGCTCGGTCTTCGGTCCGCGCGGCTCGCCCAGAACCGTGGTCTGCTCGCGCGGCTTCTGGTGCCAGTTGACGATGGCAAAACGACCGGCCCTGCCAAGCGTCGCCCGCACGGCGCGGGCAAGGCGCGGCCGGTCCGGAACGCCATGGAAAGCGTTGGCCATGAAGACGAAGTCGACGGGCCGGGGCACCAGCCTGGCAAGCTCATAGGCGTCGCCCGCCACAAACTCGCAATTGCTCGCGCCTCCGTCGGCCAGCCGCCGCCGGGCGACTTCGAGCAGATCGGCATCGATGTCGATGGCGATGACCTGACGAACGACCCTGGCCATTGGCAGCGTGAACCAGCCGTCGCCGCAGCAGAGATCGACCACATCCATGCCGGGCTTCATTCCCACCGCCGTCAACACCCCGGCAGGGTCGGGCCACAACGCCTCCCACCAGCCACCGGTCGGCATCTCGGTGCCCTGGAACAAGCCGGGAATGGTGCTGGTCATGGCCTGGTGGGCTCCGTTGTCGCGACCGCGTTTGATCCGTGCCCTCGAGCTTAACGCACCCATGACCCGTCGAGGAGCCTGAACCTGAAAATGTCTGCTAACGAAAAAGGCCGGCGTTGCGCCGGCCTCTTTGATGGGTTCGGGATGCCGGCTTAGCCAACGATCTCGGTGTCCGAGAACCAGTATTTGATCTCCTGCGCGGCGGTTTCCGGCGCATCGGAACCATGCACGGAATTCTCGCCGATCGACAGCGCGTGCAGCTTGCGGATGGTGCCTTCGGCGGCGCTTGCCGGATTGGTGGCGCCCATCACTTCGCGGTTCTTGGCAATGGCGTTCTCGCCTTCCAGCACCTGCACGATGGTCGGGCCCGACGACATCGACTCGACCAGCTCGCCGAAGAACGGACGCTCCTTGTGGACGGCATAGAAACCTTCCGCCTCGCGGCGGCTCATCCACACCCGGCGCGAAGCGACGACGCGCAGGCCGGCATCTTCCAGTATCTTGGTGATGGCGCCGGTGAGATTGCGACGGGTCGCGTCCGGCTTGATCATGGAAAAGGTGCGTTCGAGCGCCATGGGATCGTCCTTGTGATGGAGAGTGGAATTGAGGGTGGCGGGCTCTATACAAGCCGCCCGCCGGCTTGCCAAGGGGAGGTGGGCACACAGCGCGTCGCCGTCAGCCAGACCTAATGTGTCATAGCTCTATCTCGATCGTCAGATTGGCCGTGTCGCCAGCCCCAAGGCCTTCGCGGACCCGCACCGCCGTCTTGATCGGTAAGAGCAGGCTGCCGGATTTCTTGTCGGGAAACAGCGATGTCCGCCATCTGGTCTGGCCGATGGCGGCTTCCACGCCAAGCGAGCCCCAGGGCCTTGCCGTTCCCACCATCGCCGTCTTGATCCATGCTCCAGGTTCCGGCGGCAGCGTCACGAAATGCCAGCCGCCCTTTCCCGGATAGACCCAGATCTCGGCCTGCACCTCGCAGCGAAACATTCTATGCCCTTCCTCAGGTCAAGGCCGTCACGACTGGCTTTGCCTTGGTCTCTCGTCGGCGATGCTGACGATCGGCGAAACATCCATGACATCCATTCTGCCCTGCAGGGGAGGAGTCATTCTCCCCTGCAAAGAGAATGGCTTCCCTGCAAAGAGAATGGCTTTCCTGCAACGAGAATGGCAGCGCCGCCGTTGCACTACCGTTTTATCACGATCGAAGCGCGCCGGACTTCCCAGCCTTGCCGTTCCAGTTCCGGCACGCTGTGTTCCTCGCTTGGATAGCCGACGCAGAAATAGCCGATCAGCGTCCACTCCGGCGGTGCGTCCAGGATCGTCACCATCTCGGCCGGATCGAGGATCGAGACCCAGCCCATGCCTATTCCTTCGGCGCGCGCCGCCAGCCACATCGTGTGAACCGCCATGACAGCGGAATAGTCTGTGGTGGCTGGCATGGTCAGGCGGCCGAGCCCATGCCCTTGCTCGGTTGTGCGGTCGGCGAAAACCGCAAGCTGGCAGGGCGCCTCATTCAGGCCGGCAAGCTTCAGGCGCCCATAGAGCGCGGCGCGTTCACCGCAAAAATTTGCGAGTGCCTCCGCGTTGCAGCGCTCGAAGCATGCCCTAACGGCGGCGCGGCATGCTTCGCTCTCGACGATAACGAAGCGCCAGGGCTGGCTCAGCCCGACAGACGGCGCGGCGCTGGCAAGCTCGAGCAGCCGCTCCAGCGCCCCTTCGGGGAGCAGCGTCGGCTTGAACCGCCTGACGTCGCGTCGCCACAGGAAAAGATTGGCGAGCCCGGCGCGAAAGTCGGCCGGGAACTCTGGGTTTGCGGTCATGGCGCGCTGCCTCTGTTGTGATTGTCCGGTTCGCCGGACTTTCGTCTTGTTTGCTTCGATCCGGGCAGTGATGAGGCGCTTCGAGCGACACGTCGTCTACCCGCATTGTCGCATTTCGCCGGGGCGGCAATTCTAATGCATGTCGCGCAAAAGTGTGCAGCGGTTTTGCGCTAACGACATGCATCAAAACAAGAACCTAAAGCGCATCGCATGAGGCCGGTCGAACGCGACGCGCTTTAGCCGAGGCCCGGCGACATTGCCGCCATCTGCGCCGTTGGACCTTGATCGGCAAACAAAACCCACCTCGGCAAGCCGGGCGGGTCGTTGGAGCCAATTAGCACCATACCCAGATTAGTAGCATAGCTGCCGGCACAAAGCAAGAACAAAATGTGGCGCCGCTGATAAAACTGCCGATTTCAACTCTCAAGCGAGGCGAGCGCCGCCGGCGCGACGGTGCGGCCGAGGCCGCCATGCAGATCGAGGCATCGTTCGAACCATTGCGCCACGACGTCGCTGTCGTCGAGCAGCCGGTAGGGCGTGGCGATGCGCGCCCATTGCAGCGCGCCGAAAACGATGTAGTCGGCAAATAGCGGCGACGGGCCGCCGATGAAGGGCTGATAGCCAAGCATCGAGCGGAGCGGCTCCAGCGAGGCCCGGAAGCTGGCGAGCCCAGCGTCGCGGGTGGTGTATACCGCCTCCAGGCGCTTGCCGAAGCGCTGCTCGCGGTTCTGCCGGAAATAGGCGGCGTTCGCCTCGTCCTGCATGGCGTGCAGGTCCAATATCGCAGCGGTGGTGACGTAGGGATGGATGGTCAGCTGCGACCAACGTTCGATGAAGCGCGCCGTCGCCTTGCCGCCGTCGCCGGAAAACAATGTCGGCCGCTCGGGATAGGCCTCCTCGAGATAGAGCGCGATAGCGAAGGAATCGGCGACCACCGTCTCGCCGTCGCGGATCACCGGAACGAGCTTCGAGACGCCGCCTTCCACCTTCGGCACTTCGAGAAAACGGGTCGGCACGCTGGTGATGTCGAGGCCTTTGTGGGCCAGCGCCATCGCCGCCTTCCAGCAATGTGGGCTGAATGGGCGGGCGGCGTCGCGTCCGACAAGGTCGTAGAGCAGAATGGTCATTGGCGGCAGCGTCCTTGCAGTCTAACTATGCCCGAAACAGACCCACGCGAAACAGGGTCTCGCAGGTCGAGAGAAGAATGAAACAGCATTTCAGGATGTTTGCGGCCTACAATCAATGGGCCAATGGCCGCATCTACGATGCCGCCGCCGATCTCGACGAGGAAGAGTTCGACCGCAATGTCGGCGTCTTCTTCGGCTCGATGATGGGAACGCTCAACCACCTCCTGGCAGCCGACCGTATCTGGATGAAACGCTTCACCGGCGAGGGCGACGCGCCGGCAAGGCTCGACACGATCCTGCACCGCGCCTTGCCAGGCTTGCGGCTGGCGCGCGAGGCCGAGGACAAACGGATCATCGACTGGGTTGCCGGCTTGAGCGACAAGGCGCTGTCGGGCCGCTTCTCCTACATGACCGTCTCGGATATGCGCACCGTCTCGCAGCGGCTGGCGCCGGCGCTCGACCACTTCTTCAACCACCAGACCCACCACCGCGGCCAGGCGCATGCGATCCTGACCGTTCTGGGCAAGCCAAGCCTCGGACTGGACCTGACGATGTTCCAGCGCAGCGAGGAGGGCAGGGCATTCGCCTGAACCTGGGGCGGCTGGTGAAGCGGATGGTCGATAGCGGACGATCTACCGAGATTGCAAAAAGCGCCAAAACATTTTATGGAGCGCATGGTCGTGAGGGCGGCCGCTTCAGCAGCATTCAGCAGCAACAGCGAGAATTGGCACGCATGCCCAATGAACCCTTGCGCCTTGTGGCGTTCTTCGCCGTGGTCCTGGCGCTTCTCAACTCCGGTTATTATTTCCACCAGGGCGACATTGTCGCGACCATCTATTTCATGATCGGCGCCATTCTTGTGACTGCGGTGACCCGGATGAGCATCAGAAGGCAGCTGATTTAGGATCTGCCGACCTAAAACCACCGACAACGGACCGCATCTCCGGCCGGCCATGATGACGAAGAGGTTGCGTCAGGCGGCGTAGCCGCCGAGGCCCCGGACGACCGGCTTGACCGAGACTGCCGGCTGGGCGGCCGGCCAGAGGATGCCGGCCGTCACGGCGAAGGTGATCAGGGCGTCGCGTGCCGCTTCGGCCGAGATCTCGCCGGCGCGTGCCGCCTCGCAGGCCTTTACCGCGGCGCCATAGCTCAGCCGCCGGCGCGAAGGCGGGAACTCGGTCAGGAACTCGTGCATCTCGGAGAACGAAGCGATCGTCCGCTTGTAGCCGGCGCCAACGGTTAGGGCGACCGGTGTGGAAAACGTCCTGTCGTGCATTCTGGCCTCTCGAATGGGCGGAGGTCACGGCGGACGCCGTTCTCCGGTCTGGGGGTCGGGCAGAAACGCGGATCACGGCGCGAGGTTCCATGTTGCCGTGATTTGTTTTTTTCGCTCGCCCGGGTGAGCAGCGCGCCGAGGCGGGTGCCTATTTCCACATGCCGCGCATGCGGGCGCCGAGATCGACGCGCACCTGCGGCTGGCGGCGCGGATCGTCCCTGGCCTGGACGCTGGCCCACGCCACCTGCTCGAAGGCACCAAGGATCGGGCGCGGGATGAAGCGCGTGCGCGAGGCATAGACATGGCGGTCGCCGCGCGCCGCCTGGCCGTGGACGAAAAAACGCTGCGGCATCACCAAATGCAGGCTATCCTTGGCCCGCGTCATGGCCACGTAGAGCAGCCGCCGCTCCTCGTCGACGTCCTCCTTGCTGCCGACCCCTAGGTCGATCGGGATGCAGCCGTCGACGGTGTTGAGCACGAAGACGTTCTTCCACTCCTGGCCCTTGGCCGAATGGATGGTCGACAGGATCAGATAATCCTCGTCGCGGTGCGGAGGTCCGGCTTCGTCGCTGGTCGCGTCCGGCGGATCGAGCGTCAGCTCGGTGAGGAAGCGCTCGCGCGATCCATAGCCGGAGGCGATCTGCTCGAGCTGCAGGAGATCGGCCCGGCGCGTCGTCGCATCCTCGTGGATGCGTTCCAGATGCGGCTCGTACCAGAGCCTGACCTGCTCGATGTCGGCCGGCCATTTCTTTGCGCCGGCGCGCAGGCCGCAATAGAGCGCGACAAAGCCCGGCCAGTCGTCGGCGGCCCGCTGCGGCGGCCGGTAGCGCGCAAGCCCCATCGTCTCGTCGAGCGACGTCGCCATGGTCTCGACGATCGCATTGGCGGCCGAAGGGCCGATGCCGGGCAGAAGTTGCAGCACGCGAAAGCCGGCGACGCGGTCGCGCGGGTTTTCGGCAAAGCGCAGCACGGCCAGCACGTCCTTGACGTGGGCGGCATCGAGGAATTTCAGCCCGCCGAATTTGACGAAGGGGATGTTGCGGCGCGTCAGTTCGATCTCCAGCGGGCCGCTATGGTGCGAGGCGCGAAACAGCACGGCCTGCGCTTTGAGAACGGTACCGGCCTCGCGCTCGGTGAGTATCGCCTGGCAGACATAGCTCGCCTGCTCGATCTCGTCGCGCACGCTCACCAGCTTCGGCTTTTCCGCCGATTTGCGCTCCGACCAGAGATTTTTGGTGAAACGTTCCGACGCTTCGCCGATCACCGCATTGGCCGCCGCCAGGATCGTCTCGGTCGAGCGGTAGTTGCGCTCCAGCATGACGACCTCGGCCGGCTGCGCGAACTGCTTGGGAAAATCCAGGATATTGCGCACTTCCGCGGCGCGGAACGAATAGATCGACTGCGCGTCGTCGCCGACCACCGTCAGCCCCGATCCGTCGGGCTTGAGGGCCGTCAGGATCGAGGCCTGCAGCCGGTTGGTGTCCTGGTATTCATCGACCAGCACATGGTCGAAACGTGCACCCAGATGCGCGGCGATTTCCGGCTCGCCGGCCATCTGCGCCCAGTAGAGCAGCAGATCGTCGTAATCGAGCACGTTCTGCGCCTGCTTGGCCTCGACATATCTGGCGAATAATTGTTTCAGCTGTTCGGCCCAGCCGGCGCACCACGGGAACACCGAACCCAGCACCTCGCCGAGCGGCGCCTGTGCATTGACGGCACGCGAATAGATCGCAAGGCAGGTGCCCTTGGTCGGGAAGCGGGCTTCGGTCTTCGAAAACCCAAGCTCGTGGCGGGCGAGGTTCATCAGGTCGGCGGAATCCTCGCGGTCATGGATGGTGAAGGCGGGATCGAGACCGATCTCCAGCGCATAATCACGCAGCAGCCTGGCGCCGATACCGTGGAACGTGCCGGCCCAGCTCAGCGCATCGGTGATGACGGAAGCATCGCGGCCCAGCACCTCGCCGGCGATGCGCTCGACCCGCTTGGCCATTTCCGCCGCGGCACGGCGCGAAAATGTCATCAAAAGGATGCGGCGCGGATCGGCACCCCTAACGATCAGATGCGCGACCCGGTGCGCCAGCGTGTTGGTCTTGCCGGAGCCGGCGCCGGCAATCACCAGCAATGGCCCCGCGATCTTGCCGTCGCCGTGTTCGACGGCAAGCCGCTGCTCGGCGTTGAGCTTTGCCAGATAGGCCGGCTGGAAGGACGAATCACGGGCGGCGAGGTTCATCGCCCATCAAGCATCGTTTCCGCTTTGTTCGCAACGGTTTGCGGAGCCGGAATGGGGCTCGTGAACGAAGAAGCCTTGCGGGCAGGCCCGTTGACTAACGCCCGGGCTCGACGCCCATCCTTGCCGATTGCCGCCGCAGCGCCTCGCGATCGTCTTCTGGTGGCGGCAGCAGCAGCGGATCGAAATCGTCGGGCACCTCGTCGATCACTTTCTTGGCGACGCGATAGGCAACATAGACGATTGCCCCGGCGATAAGCAGACGGATCATGGCTTCCTCCATTGATTCTGGAGCAACCGGAGACGCGGCATTTTGTTCCCCGACTGCTCGGCGAATGCGGGAACGACACCGATCGCGCAACCAAATCGCCGACGCCTCGTTGTCGGGCGAGAGGAGACTGCGATGAAAAAGCGCTCAATCCTGCTGCTTGTGGCAGCGCTGACCGTTGCGGGTTGCGACAACAACATCCAGCCGACCAAGGCCCCTGGCGATACGGTCGAGCAGAATCCGCAGGTCGACAAGAATCCGGTGCCGAAGTCGACGACCGGCGGCGATCAGCCCGGCACGCCGCCGAAACAATGACCGCTTCAAATGGCGTCGGCGCCGGTCAAAAAAGGGTGGCCGGCGCCGCTTGGGAGGAAGCTGATGACGCCGGCCAGGCGGAGATCAGGCCCGCCGCACATCCAAGAATAGCCGAGTCTTTCCGCAGCGTCATGGTCCGATAGCGTACAAACGGCACGCCCTGTGGACAAACCTGCCGCCACGCCAGCGTTTGTTCATCACATGGTTTGTCTATCCCATGGAACAAACCCGGCTGCTGCGTGTTTGGGTGTCGATCGGACGCTCCCAAGGCCGCCGTTCACGAAAGAACCCGCTTTCCTTGTCCCCCCTCAGGATAGCGGGTTCTTTTTGCGTTTTGCGGGAAGTCGCGGTGCGCGGGGGTCGACGTCACCTGCTTGCCGGTTTTCGCGCCTTATGCGGCGAACCGGGGCTCAAGCCCTTGCGAAGCATGGTTGTCCCGTGCAAAAGCGCGGCCATGCTGATCATCAACGACCTTTCGCTCCGCATGGCCGGACGCCTGCTTCTCGACCATGCCTCGCTGACCTTGCCGGCCGGCAGCAAGGCTGGCCTTGTCGGCCGCAACGGCACCGGCAAGACGACCTTGTTCAAGGCGATCACCGGCGACCTCGCCTCCGAGACCGGCTCGATCAGTCTGCCCAAGAACACACGCATCGGCCAGGTCGCTCAGGAAGCGCCGGGCACCGAGGAGCCGCTGATCGAGATCGTGCTCAAGGCCGACCTTGAACGGAGTGCGCTGCTCGAAGAGGAAAAGACGGCGACCGATCCGCACCGCATCGCCGATATCCATATGCGGCTGGCCGATATCGATGCGCACTCGGCCGAGTCACGCGCCGCCACCATTCTCGCCGGCCTCGGCTTCGACGACGCCGCACAACGGCGCCCGGCCTCGTCCTTCTCCGGCGGCTGGCGCATGCGCGTCGCGCTGGCCGCGGTGCTGTTTGCCGAGCCCGATCTGCTGCTGCTCGACGAGCCGACCAATTATCTCGATCTCGAAGGCACGCTGTGGCTGGAAAACTACGTGTCGAAATACCCGCACACTGTGCTGCTGATTTCGCACGACCGCGACCTGCTCAACCGAGCCGTCAATTCGATCGTCCATCTCGACCAGAAGAAGCTGACGTTCTGGCGCGGCGGCTACGATCAGTTCGAGCGCCAATATACCGAGCAGCGCGAATTGCAGGAGAAGGGCCGCGTGAAGCAGGAAGCCGCGCGCAAGCACATGGAATCCTTCGTCGAGCGCTTCCGCGCCAAGGCGTCGAAGGCGAGGCAGGCGCAGTCGCGCATCAAGGCGCTGGAGAAGATGAAGCCGATCGCCGCGATTGTGAACGACACGGTTCGGCCGTTCACCTTTCCGGAGCCGGTGAAGACGGTGGCCTCGCCGATCATCGCGCTGAACAACGTCAATGTCGGCTATACCGAGGGTGCGCCGATCCTGAAGAAGATGACGCTGCGCGTCGATGCCGACGACCGCATCGCGCTGCTCGGCGCCAACGGCAACGGCAAGTCGACCTTCGCCAAGCTGTTGGCCGGCCGGCTGAAGCCGGAGACCGGCGGCATGACCGTGGCGCCCGGGCTGAAGGTGGCAATCTTCGCCCAGCACCAGCTCGACGACCTCAGGCCCGACGAAAACGCCTATGAGCATGTCCGCCGGCTGATGCCGGACGCGCCGGAATCCAAGGTGCGCGGCCGCGTCGCGCAGTTCGGCCTGACCACCGAAAAGATGAACACCGCCGCCAAAGACCTGTCCGGCGGCGAAAAGGCGCGGCTCCTGATGGGCCTGTCGGCCTTCGAGGGGCCGAACCTGTTCATCCTCGACGAGCCGACCAACCATCTCGACATCGACAGCCGTGAATCGCTGATCCATGCGCTGAACGATTTTCCCGGCGCCGTCATCCTGATCTCGCACGACCGCCATCTGCTCGAAGCGACCGCCGACCGGCTGTGGCTGGTCAAGGAGGGCGCGGTTAACCCGTATGACGGCGACCTCGAGGACTACAAGACGCTGGTCACCGGCGTCTCCGGCGACCGCCGCGGCAAGCGCGAGGCGGACAAAGCCTCGAAGGCCGACCGCCGCCGCGATGCAGCCGCGCGCCGCGCCGCTTTCGAGCCGCTGGCCAAGGAAATCCGCGCCACCGAAGCGCTGATGGACCGCCTCCGCAAGCGCATCGACCTGATCGAGGACGAACTCGCCAATCCGGCCGTCTACGAAAAGGACCCCTCGACCGCGACAAGGCTGGCCAAGGAACGCTCACAACTCGCGCAACAGCTGGCCGGCCACGAGGAGAAATGGCTGTCGATGTCGGCGGAGTACGAGGAAGGCACGGCGGAGTAGGACGACGTCGGCAAAACTGTGGATCGAAGCTGCCAAGGTTTTGGCCGTCAATTCCGGAGCTGTCGTAAAATGTCCTGAGTGTGGAGACGGCAATCTGCTGGTCATCGACGCCGGAGCCGGATCATCGCATGTCGAGCGCCACATACATTGCCCGAAATGCGGTGCCTACAACGCCTTGTTCAAGCGCATTGATGGCGTGTAACTGGCCCTACACGCCGCTATCACAACCGGCTAGTTTGCTCCCATGAATCAGCACGCCAAGCTCAAAATCGGCCATTCGGCCTGTCCGCATGATTGTCCCTCAACCTGCGCGCTCGAGGTCGAGTTGCTTGACGCCAGGCGTATCGGCCGCGTCCATGGCGCCAAGGCCAACAGCTACACGGCCGGCGTCATCTGCGCCAAGGTCGCCCGCTACGCCGACCGCGTCCATCATCCCGACCGCCTGCTGAAACCGCTGATCCGGGCGGGCGCCAAGGGCGAGGGCGCCTGGAAGGAAGCGAGCTGGGAGGCCGCACTCGACCTTGTCGCCGAAAAGTTCATCGCGGCGGAGGCAAAATTCGGCTCGGAGACGGTCTGGCCCTATTACTATGCCGGCACGATGGGTCTGGTGCAGCGCGACGGCATCGAGCGGCTCAGGCATGCCAAGAAATACTCCGGCTTCTTCGGTTCGATCTGCACCAATCTGGCCTGGACCGGCTGGATGATGGGGGCAGGCGCACTGCGCGGCCCCGATCCGCGCGAGATGGGCAAATCCGACTGCGTGGTGATCTGGGGCACCAACGCCGTGGTCACGCAGGTCAACGTCATGACCCACGCCATCAAGGCGCGCAAGGAACGCGCAGCCAAGATCGTCGTCATCGATGTTTACGAGAACGCGACGATGAAGCAGGCCGATCTCGGCCTAGTGCTGAAGCCCGGCACCGACGGCGCGCTGGCCTGCGCGGTGATGCACGTGCTGTTCCGTGACGGCATGGCCGACCGCGCTTATTTGGAAAAATACACCGACGACCCGCATGGTCTGGAAGCGCATCTTCAAACGAGGACGCCGCAATGGGCCGCTGATATCACCGGGCTTTCTGTCGACGAAATCGAGACCTTCGCCCGTCTCGTCGGCACGACGAACAAGACCTACTTCCGCCTCGGCTACGGGTTTTCGCGCCAGCGCAACGGTTCGGTCAACATGCACGCCGCAGCCTCGATCGCCGCGGTCACCGGCTGCTGGCAATATGAAGGCGGCGGCGCCTTCCATACCAATTCGGGCATCTTCAAGCTCAATCAGGAACTGCTCGAAGGCACGCGGATGCGCGACCCCGCGATCCGTCATCTCGACCATTCGCGCATCGGCCCGGTGCTGACCGGGGCTGAGGATGCGCTCTATGGCGGCCCGCCGGTGACGGCGCTGCTGATCCAGAACACCAATCCGGTCAATGTCGCGCCGGAGCAGCGGCTGGTGAAGCAGGGTTTTTTGCGCGACGATCTGTTCTCCTGCGTGCACGAGCAGTTCATGACCGACACCGCCAAGCTCGCCGATGTGGTGCTGCCGGCGACGATGTTTCTCGAGCATGACGACGTCTACAAGGGCGGCGGCAACCAGCACATCACGCTCGGGCCGAAGCTGATCGACCCGCCGGAAGGTCCGCGCACCAACCATTTCGTCATCGAGGAACTCGGCAAAAGACTCGGTGTCGCCGATCGCCCGGGCTTCGGCATGACCGAGCAGCAGCATATCGACGTCATTCTGGGCAAGCGCGGGCTGGGCAGCTTTTCGAGCCTGAAAGAGCAGAAATGGGTCGATTTGCAGCCGGATTTCGATGCCGCGCATTACCTCGACGGCTTCGGCCATGCCGACAAGAAGTTTCATTTTCGCGCCGACTGGACGGGCCAGGCGTCGCCCAATCGGCCACCGAAAAGCATGGGCCTGTTCGGGCCGGTGGCGAGCCTGCCGGAATTCCCCGACCATGTCGATCTGATCGAGGTGGCGGACGAGGCGCACCCGTTCCGGCTGACCACCTCGCCGGCGCGCAATTTCCTCAATTCGACCTTCACCGAAACGCCGGTGTCGCAGGCAAAAGAGCGCCGGCCGGAGCTGCTCTTGCATCCCGATGATGCGGCGGCACTCGGCGTCGCCGACGGCGGCCGCATCGAAGTCGGCAACCAGCGTGGCGAAGTGGTGCTGCACGCAAAACTGTTCGACGGCATCAAGCGCGGCGTGGTCATCGCCGAAGGCATCTGGCCGAACAGCGCCCATGAGCGCGGCGAGGGCATCAATGTGCTGACTGGCGCCGATGCGCCGGCGCCCTATGGCGGCGCCGCCTTCCACGACAACAAGGTCTGGCTGCGCCCGGCAACTTGAAGCGTTCGGAACGATATGTTCCTCCGGCCGTTTCGCATGGCGGGTGGAGGCATGGTCATGGCAGAAGCGTTGGCGGCGCCGGACCCCATCGGGCGAACGCTTTCGCCCGGCGAACTCGTAACCACGATGTCCCACTTCCATCGCGCCGAGATTGCGCGCATGGCAGGGTGGCGCGACCGCCTGGACCGGACGAGCAATTGGGCGATAACGGTTGTCGCGGCGATGCTGTCCGTCTCGCTTTCGACAGCCAGCGCTCACCATGGCGTGCTGCTGTTTGCCATGCTGCTTGTTCTGCTGCTGCTGTGGATCGAGGCGCGGCGATACCGCTTCTTCGACTTCTATCGGGCTCGCGTGCGCCAGTTCGAACGGCACTATTTCGCACAGGTATTCTCGCCGCAGCCGGATTTCGCGTCCGATTGGCTGTTGATCGTCGGCGAGAGCCTGCGCGCACCAAAATTCCTGATTTCGCAACGCGTGGCTTTGGCGCGCCGTCTGCGTCGGAATTACATCTACATGCTGCTGATCCTGCTGCTGGCCTGGATCCTCAAACTGTCGACCCCCAGCCTCTTAAACGAAGGCGTCCGCATCGGCTTCGTCGGGTCGATGCGTGAGGCCGTCGCCAGTGCTGCGCTGGGTCCAGTTCCTGGTGGCGCCATCGTCGTGCTGGTCGCCGTCCTCTATGCCGGCTTGCTGATGGCAGCCTACCTGACGGAGAGCGACGACGGCGAACTCTCCTTCGGTGACGTCCACGTCTAGCAACGCAACTCATTGTCGCGCGTTGTTGGGCAGGTGCATTGGGCGATGGGGGTTTCATGGCTTGGCAGGCTCCGACACGTTCCAGCCTGGCGCTGTTGGTTTGTGCATTCGTCCCCGCAGGAGCGGCCCGGGCGGCGGAGACGCTTGTTGCCGGAACCAAGGCTTCGGGAATGGGCGGTTCGGGCGAAGGCGCTTTCGTTGCCGAGATCGTCCTGCTGCTGCTTGTCGGGCGCGGCCTGGGCGAAGTGCTGCAGCGCTATGGCCAGCCGGCAATCATGGGCCAACTGATCGGCGGCATCCTGCTCGGTCCTTCGCTGTTCGGCTGGCTATGGCCATCGGCTCAGCACCTGATCTTTCCCAGCGATCCTGCGCAAAAGGGCATGATTGACGCCGTCTCACAGCTCGGCATCCTGATGCTGCTTTTGCTGACCGGCATGGAGACGGACCTGCGGCTAGTGCGCCGGGTTGGCGCGGCCTGTTTTTCCATTTCGGCGACCGGCGTCGTGGTGCCCTTCATCTGCGGTTTCGCGCTGGCGCAGTTCCTGCCGGGCGCATTGCTGTCTGACGCCACGCAACGCACCGTCGCCGGGCTGTTCCTGGGCACCGCGCTGTCGATCTCGTCGGTCAAGATCGTCGCCATGGTGGTGCGCGAGATGAACTTCATGCGCCGCAACCTCGGACAGGTGATTATTTCCTCGGCGATCATCGAGGACACGATCGGCTGGCTTATCATCGCCGTAACCTTCGGCATCGCCACCAATGGCAGGCTGCAGTTCGCGCCGCTGGTGACCACCATCGCCGCGGTGGCACTATTCATGGTGTTCTCCTTCACCATTGGCCGCCGTCTTGTCTTCACCTTGATCCGCTGGACCAACGATCAATTCCACAGCGAGTTCGCGGTGATCACCATGATCCTCATCATCATGGGCGTGATGGCGCTGATCACCAATATGATAGGCGTGCATACCGTCCTGGGTGCGTTCGTCGCCGGCATTCTTGTCGGTGAATCGCCCATCCTCTCCAGCCATATCGAAGGCCAGCTGCGCGGCGTCATCACCGCGCTGTTCATGCCGATCTTCTTCGGCATGGCGGGGCTTTCCGCCGACCTCACAGTGCTTGCCGATCCGACGCTTGCCATGCTGACGGGCGCTCTGGTGGTTATCGCCAGCATCGGCAAGTTTGGCGGCGCCTTCATCGGCGCCAGGCTCGCCGCCATGTCGTTCAAGGAAGCAATCGCCGTCGGCAGCGCCATGAACGCGCGCGGCTCGACCGAGGTGATCGTCGCCAGCATCGGCCTGTCGATGAACATCCTGTCGCACAATCTCTTCACCATGATCGTCACCATGGCCGTGGTCACCACGCTGGCCATGCCGCCGATGCTGCGCTGGGCGCTCGGCCGGCTGCCGGTCGGTCACGACGAGCAGCAGCGTGTCGAGCGCGAGGCCTTGGACGAATACGGCTTCATTTCCAGGCTGGAGCGGCTGCTGGTGCTGGTCGACGACAGCAGGATCGGCAAGTTCACTGCCCATCTCGCCGGACTGGTGGGCGGAGGCAGCGGCATGCCCACCACCTTGCTTCGCCTGCCCACCACCTTGCTTCAGCCGAAAGACGGCCGAATTGACAGGCCAGCCGACAGCAAGGGGCAGGAGCGCGCCCTGCAGGAAATCAAGAAGGGTGCAAAAAAAAGCGCCCAGGCGGTAAAACGGATCGAAGATACGCTTGTCGGCAAAGTCCACCTGACGGCCCGCACCGAGTTGGAAGCCACCGGTGAGACGATCGCCGAAGAGGCCCGCAAGGGATACGGCCTGTTGCTGGTCGGCCTTGACAATGTGCTGACCGCCGATGGCGCCTTCGCGCCGGCCCTCAACGACATTGCCGCAGGATTTGACGGCCCGCTTTGCTTGGTCCTGAACGGCGGCAATGCTGCCGAAAAGATGCCGACGCTGAAGGCCGGCACCAGCATTCTCGTCCCCGTCAACGGAACCCAGGTGGCGCGTCGCGCCGCCGACTTGGCGCTGGCGCTGGCCCGTCCAAACCGGGCGCGGATCAAGGTTCTCTACGTCTCGCAAAAAGCAGCCAAGGGGCGCAGGTCGACATCCGTGTCGCATAGCCGCGAAGAGGCCGTGCTGAAAGACATCGCCGACTTGGCGGGCCGCTACGGCCTGCATATCGACACCGCGTTCCATACCCGCGTCACACCCGACAAGGCGATCACTAGGGAGGCGGCCAAAGGCGCGGCGATCGTCGTGATGGGTGTCACCCAACGTCCGGGTGAGGACCTGTTCTTCGGCGAAACCGCCGGCGCTGTTTTAGCCGCCTGCAACTGCCCCGTCGTGCTTCTGGCCAGCGCGCGGCCCAAGCATGACACCGCTGGCGCTGAGCTGGCAGCGTGATTTTTTACTACGCATTGATCGGTCGGCAGGCATGTCGATCGAGGCTCTGAAGTGCTGATCAGTCAAGCGAAAGAAAAGAAGTCGAACCGAACGGTTCGGTTCTGTTGACAGATCGTACAGGAGGGGGTGAACGCCGGCTCACAAAATGTTCGCGCCGAAAATCACGCGTGTCGGCATAACCATTTGAAAAGAAATAAGAACATTGTGGCGAAAGGAGCCACATGCCGGATTTCAAGCGGCCAATTTGGCGCACCGGCACAAAATTTTCGTGATTGGAAACGACAGGTGTGCCGACCCATCTCGGGGTGGTCCGAGCGACGCGAATTCCTCCCAAGGCACGCCACTTGACGGACAGACCAAAGAACTACCGGAGTACCCGAAATGACCAAGATCGCTCTTACCGCCGCCGCCATCCTTGTTGCCACCGGCACTGCTTTTGCCGGCAGCGACCACTATGGCTCGGACAACGTCAACCAGCCGGCCGCTCCTGCTGCCAACGTCGACAACACGTTTACCGGCTCGATCCGCAAGCCGGTTACTTCCGAGCATACCGGTGCCAAGACGACTTCCGAGTCGGTGGCGCCTGAATCCGGCCAAGGCATCTGGGGCCGTTGATTATCACAGCCCTGCAACACAAAGAGCGGCGGGCTTGGCCCGCTTCTCTTGCGTTTGCGCATCAACGGGCTCGCCCGCCCGGTCGTATCCTACGCCATGCTTTGAATTGCAGGTTTCATCTGTAGCCACAATCTCGGTTGCTGAAATCGTCCAGCAACGTGCACGTCGGAAAAAGCCGATGCGTATCCGTCGGCGCGGGCAGCGCTCTCATCTCGAATGCGTTGAAAGCAACGACAACTCACGAATGACCAGTACACTGGAGTACCTGAAATGACCAAGATTGCTCTTACCGTCGCCACCATCGTCCTCATCGCCACGGGCAGCGCATTTGCCGGCAGCGATCACTATGGTTCGGACGGCGTCAACCAGCCGGCCGCGCCTGTTGGCAATGCGCCTGTCGGCGCTATCGACAGCGGGTTTACCGGTTCCATCCGCAAGCCGCTGACGGCTGAGCACAACGCCGTCGACACCGGGGCGACGACCCGGTTCGGCACGGATCAGCCCGTAGTGCCCCAATCTGGCCGGGGCAACTGGGGCCGCTAGTTCCTCAAACCCCGGGAGCACAAAGAACGGCGGGCTTGGCCCGCCGCTCTTGTTTGTGCGAAGCTCGGTCGGTCGAGGGATCGGCGGTTTTTCCCCCGGCCTGTTGGTAAATCCCTAACGCAGATCCTTCGGCCAAATGCAGTGCGTCAGTCGGGCGCTGCCGAAGGTGAGACCGGCCCAATCGCCATCGACGTCGAACCGAGCCAGGGCCGCGGTCGGGAATTTTTCCGCCAGCTTTTTCAGCGCCGCTTCATCCGATCCAGCCCCGGCAAGCCCGCGCGCGAACTCCTCCAACCCGGGATTGTGGCCAAGCACCAGCAGCGTTCCGGTCTCCGCCTTTACTTGCCGCACCTTGGCGAGGATGTCCGCCGCCGCTGCCTCGTAGAGCGCCTGGGCAAATTTGGCCTGCACCTTCGCCGGCAATTCCGCCGAAACCAGCCGCCATGTGTCGCGGGTGCGCAGCGCCGGCGACACCAGCGCCAGCTCCGGCAGCCAGCCGCGCCGGGTCAGTTCGCGCCCGACCAGCGGCGCTGCTTTCCGCCCGCGCCCGGACAGCGGCCGGTCGAAATCGATGAGGCCAGGATCGTCCCAGCTCGACTTAGCGTGACGCAGGAGCAGCAATTGCATCATGGTTTCAATTCAAGTCCAAGGGATGTCCGGCTGAAAGTCTTTCCCATATCCGCCGCCATGCTTTGTGCCCATGGCGGTATCAAAACTCGCCCAAAGCACACCAAAGATGAACAGGCCTACGCGCCGTTCATCTTTATCCCATCTGACCGAAATGTCTGCTTCAGTGATAGCCCAATCGCCCGATCGAATGTGAATTGCTTCGATGACAGAATCGGCCCGCCCGTCCTCGGTTCGACAAAGATAGAAATATGCCGTGGCACTGTTCGGATCGTCCGCCTCGTCATACTCGAAGACGCCGGCGAGATCACCTTTTGTGCGGATCGCGCTGTCGAAAACGTCCATTGGTCTGTTTCTGCCGACCCCGACGATTTATTGGCTTTTTCTACGGACCCTCACGGCGTTATCCGCGCCAGGTGCTCGAGATCGGTCTCTTCGCGCAGCGGGTCGGGCGCGATCACCACCGACGTGGCATTGTCGGCATCGTCGGCGAAGCGCGAAAACACCGTGCGGCCGCCTTCCATCCGCGCCTTGCCTTCGGCGACCAGGCCCAGCGCCAGCGGATAGAGCTGGTGCTCGGCCTTGAGCACGCGCGCGGCCAGCGTGTCCTCATTGTCGCCGACCATCACCGGCACTGCGGCCTGGGCGATGATCGGCCCGTCATCCATGTCGAGCGTGACGAAATGCACTGTGCAGCCATGGATGCGCATGCCTGCGCGGATGGCTCGCGCGTGCGTATCCAGCCCCTTGAAGGCAGGCAGCAGGGCAGGGTGGATATTGACCATCCGGCCCTGCCACTTCTCGACGAAACGCGCGCCGAGGATGCGCATATAGCCGGCCAGCGCGACGATTTCGGCGCCGAACGACAAGAGGGCCGCATCGATCGCCCCGTCATGCGCTTCCTTGCTGGCATAATCGGAGCGCGAAATCACCTTGGTGGCGATGCCGCGAGCCGCGGCGATGCCGAGGCCGGCGGCATTGGCGCGATCGGAGATGACGCCGACGATCTCGGCCGGATAGGCCGGGCTGCCGGCGGCCGCGATCAGCGCCGTCATGTTGGAGCCGCGCCCCGAAATAAGCACTACGGTGCGTTTTCTGGTCATAGGCCGATCGAGCCCCGATAGATGACGCCGGCATCGCGGCGCGGCACGATCTGGCCGATCGGCGTCACCGTCTCGCCGGCCTCCTGCAGAACGGCGGCGACCTGCGCCGCCTGACCGGAGGCGACGACCAGGATCATGCCGATGCCGCAATTGAAGGTGCGCATCATCTCTTCCGGCGCGACGCCGCCGGTCTTGGCCAGCCACGAAAACACCGGTGGCACCTCGATGGCGCCGAGATCGAGCTCGGCCGAAAAATCCTTGGGCAGAACGCGCGGGATGTTTTCGGGAAAGCCGCCGCCGGTGATATGGGCCAGCGCCTTGATGCCATGCGTGTTGCGGATCGCCTTGAGGATCGACTTGACGTAGATGCGCGTCGGCTCGAGCAGCGCCTCGGCCAGTGTCGCCTCGTCATTGAACGGCGCCGGATCGCCCCAGCCAAGGCCGCTTATCGCGACGATGCGGCGGACCAGCGAAAAGCCGTTCGAATGCAGGCCCGACGAGGCAAGGCCGAGCAGCACGTCGCCCTCGACGATGTCGTCGGTCGGCAACAGCTGACCGCGTTCGGCGGCACCAACTGCAAAGCCGGCAAGGTCGTAGTCCTTGTCGTGATACATGCCCGGCATTTCCGCCGTCTCGCCACCGATCAGCGCGCAGCCGGCCTGCCGGCAGCCGGCGGCGATACCACCGACGATCGAAGCACCCTGGTCGGGATCGAGCTTGCCGGTGGCGAAATAGTCGAGGAAGAACAGTGGTTCGGCGCCCTGCACGACGATGTCGTTGACGCACATGGCGACGAGGTCGATGCCGATCGTATCGTGCTTGCCGGCGTCGATGGCGATCTTCAGCTTGGTGCCGACGCCGTC
This sequence comes from Mesorhizobium sp. M1403, assembly GCF_040317695.1. Taxonomy (NCBI): domain Bacteria; kingdom Pseudomonadati; phylum Pseudomonadota; class Alphaproteobacteria; order Hyphomicrobiales; family Phyllobacteriaceae; genus Mesorhizobium; species Mesorhizobium sp. M1403. Next base: position 74,213 of record NZ_JAMYKY010000007.1, read on the forward strand.
ATTGGCGGCGACCAGCACCGGATCGGTGAACCCGGCGGCCTTTAGGTCGAACAGGCCGCCGAAGCCGCCGATCTCGCCATCGGCGCCCGGCCGGCGGGTCGCACGCACCAGCGGCTTGATCTTCTCGACCATGAGATTGCCGGCATCGATGTCGACGCCCGCTTCGGCATAGGTGAGCCCGTTCTTGCGCTTGCTCATTTCCGGCGCCTGCTCATCTGTTGCGCTTGCCTGTCGCTGGTTTCATTCGCTTGCGGGCTCTTCGCATGAACGGCCGCACCTCGCAAGGATGACGGCGGGATCAGACGGTCTTGGCTCGACAAAAGAGTGGACACTGCCGCCCTTATGGACGCCCCTCTCGTTCCGCCAGAACCATGTCGACGCGGTCGAGTTGTGCCTTGGCGTAGCCGCTCAGCGCTATTCCGCTATTGTTCGTTCGAATCCAGTGCACAGCCTGCCTCACCCGCTCGTAGTGCCCAAGTTCGATTTCGCAGGCAATCAGCGCGAGGATCCGAACTGCGAAGGGCTGTGTGAATTCGTAAGGTTTGTCGAGCAGCTCGCTATGTCCGGCGACGTAACTGGCGAGGTCCGGATTCTGAGCCCTGATCCGTCGCGCCAGCTCGACATATTTCCCCAGCAACCTATCTATGCTCGTCTGGTCAAGGTTCTCGAAGTAACGAGCATAAGCTTTCAGCTCATTGTTAAATATCGTTTCGGGATGAAACTGCGACAGTCCGGGCCAGATCCATTTTTTGCCGTACAGCCTTTCAAGCAACGGCCTGACGGTAAGAAAGTCCAGGTAAACGAGCATGTTCACATGAACATCGCCAGAGCTTGCAGTAAAGGCCTCTTCGAGAATCAGGCTGATATCGTCGCTCCGGTCGACTTCGAAGACGCCTTTCCGGATGCGGCGAAAGCCATGTCCCGTCATGAACGTATCGAGATACTTACGCGCTTCGCCAACGGCCAAAGACAAGGTTCCACTCCCTCTTTGTTGCGCCATGGTGCCTTGATGGTTGCCGAAGAGTCCAGCCGCTGCGCCGCTTGTTCCAAAATAGCTTCGCGGCCAGTGCGCTCTCGACAAACCCCTGCACGGCCCAACTTTTGTCGCTTCTCACTTGCCGTGACCATCCATCTCCATCATGTATCGACAAACAAGAGCGACGGGATAATGCGTTTGACCATCCCCAACATGATCACGATCATGCGCTTCGTGCTGGTGCCGGCCGTGGTGCTGGCCATGCTGCAGGAACGCTGGGACTGGGCCTTTGCCGGCTTCCTCATTGCCGGCATTTCCGACGGCGTCGACGGCTTCATTGCCCGCCATTTCAATCAGTTTTCCAGGCTCGGCGCCTACCTCGACCCGATGGCCGACAAGCTGCTGCTGGTCTCCGTCTTCGTGGTCATGGGCATCAGCGGCGAGTTGCCGCTATGGCTGGTCATCACCATGGTGTCGCGCGACGCGCTGATCGTCTGCGCCGTGCTTTTATCCACCGTCATGGCGCATCCCGTCGAGATGAAGCCGCTCCTGGTGTCGAAGGCCAACACCGCGATCCAGATCGTGCTGGCGGCAGTGGTGTTGGGCGAACTCGCCTTTGACATCCGTCTCGATCCGCTGAGGCCGGCCCTCATATTGCTGTCCGGGGTCTTGACCGTGGCTTCGGCCGCGGCCTATCTCGTGGCTTGGCTGAGGCATATGAGCGGCTATGGCGAAGGCTCCACACCCGGCACCTGAACGCGGGGCACCTGAACACCAGGCACCCGACGAACGGTCGATCGACGCCGAGGCCGAAGCCGCGGCAGCGGAGGCTGCGGCATCGGCGTCGTTTCGCCGCCAGATCCGCTTCTGGCTGGTCAGCGCCATCATCCTCGCCGTCTTCCTCTATGTCTTCAGCGGCATCCTTCTGCCCTTCGTCGCCGGCATGGTGCTCGCCTATTTCCTCGACCCTGTCGCTGACCGGCTGGAGCGGCTCGGCCTGTCCAGGCTGATGGCGACGGTGGTCATCCTCATCGCCTTTATCGTCGTCCTGGTGCTGGCCGTCGTCATCCTGGTTCCGGTGCTCGCCTCGCAGATGGCTGATTTCGCCAGCAAGCTGCCGGACTATCTGACCCGGCTGCAGAGCCTGATCACCAGTTTCGACCCGAAATGGCTGGAAGAGAAATTCGGCGTCGACGCCAATGGCCTGCGCGAAGGGCTGAACTCGCTGCTGACCTCCGGCTTCGGTCTCCTGACTACGGTCTTCACCTCGATCTGGAGCTCCGGCGTGGCGCTGGTCTCGGTTGTCAGCCTGTTCGTGGTGACGCCGGTCGTCGCCTTCTACATGCTGCTCGACTGGGACCGCATGGTGGCAATCGTCGACGGCTGGGTGCCGCGCGACTATGTCAAGACGGTCCGGGCGATCGCCAGGGACATCAACACCGCGACCGCCGGCTTCGTGCGCGGCCAGGGTACGCTCTGCCTGGTGCTCGGCGCCATGTATGCCACCGGCCTGACGCTGACGGGCCTGAATTTCGGCATCCTCATCGGCCTGTTCGCCGGGCTGATCTCGTTCATCCCCTATGTCGGCTCGCTGACCGGGCTGGTGCTGGCTGTCGGCGTTGCCTTCGTCCAGTTCTGGCCGGACTGGACCATGATCGCGGCAGTGGCAGGCGTGTTCTTCGTCGGCCAGTTCATCGAGGGCAACATCCTGCAGCCGCGGTTAGTCGGCAAAAGCGTCGGCCTGCATCCGGTATGGCTGATGTTTGCGCTGTTTGCCTTCGGCGCGCTGTTCGGCTTCGTCGGCCTGCTGATCGCCGTTCCGGCTTCCGCCGCCGTTGCCGTTCTGGTGCGTTTCGCCATCGCGCGCTATCTCGAATCGCCGCTCTACAAGGGTCACGCCGACGAGCCGGTGCCGCCGCTGCCGGTACGGCGCCGCGGGGGCGCGCGCGGTTGAGCCAGATGCCGGACAACAAGATCGATCCGCCGCGCCAATTGCCGCTCGATCTAGGCCACGACACCGGCTATTCGCGTGACGAGCTCGTCGTCTCCGCCACCAACAGCCAGGCAGCGGCGCTTGTCGACCGCTGGCCGGACTGGCCGTCGCCGGTTGTCGTGCTGGCTGGGCCGGCCGGCTCGGGAAAAACCCATCTGGCCTCGATCTGGCGGACCCGCGCGGACGCGGTGAAAGTGGAGGCCGCCCGCATCGGCGACTGTATCGAAAATCTCGGCGCGCATCCGGCCCTGATCGACGATGTCGACGCCGGCCCGGTCGACGAGCACGGCCTGTTCCACCTGATCAATGCGGTGCGCGGCGCCGGCTCGACCTTACTGTTGACGGCGCGCCGCTTTCCCTCCGCCTGGGGCGTCAGGCTGCCCGACCTGGCGTCGCGGCTCAAGGCGGCGGCTACCGTCGAGATCCACGAGCCCGACGATCTCTTGCTGGCCGGCGTCATCACAAAACTGTTCGCCGACCGCCAGGTCGAGGTCGAGCCGCATGTCGTGCAATACCTGGTGCGCCGCATCGAACGCTCGCTGGCCACCGCCATGCGGGTGGTCGAACGGCTCGACCGCACCGCGCTCGAGCGCAAGACGCCGATAACGCGGGCGCTCGCCGCCGAGACAGTCAGCGCCATGGACGAAGGGCAGGGCGAGTTCGAGATTTGACGATTCCAGTTCAGCCACTGTCCCATTTCGGGAACAAAAGCTGGCATCCGTCTTGCAGCAAGGAGCTTGCCGGCTGATCCCGGTCCTGATTGCGTATCAATCAGGTAAGTAGGCTCGCCGGGAGATGGGGTGGTTGGGGTTCTCTTCCCGGCGAGCTTGCCTTTGGCAGCATCGAATCGATAGCGCCATTGCGCGGCGGCCGGGCCTCAGCTCTCTCCACCCACAATCACAGCTCGTTCCGTGCCAAAGCGCTTGCGATAGTCGCCGGGCACCAATCCGGTTATCCTGGCGAATACTTTGCGGAACGAGCCGGGATCGTCATAGCCGACCTCCCAGGCGATCTGGTCGATCGATCGCATCGTGGTTTCCAGCATCTCGCGCGCCTTGCCGACGCGCAGGTGCTGACAATATTCGGTCGGCTTGAGGCCGGTGGCGTTGCGGAACCTGCGTAGGAAAGTCCGCTCCTCCAGTCCGGCATGCTCTGCCATGGCGCCAAGCGTCACGTCACGCGCGCCGTTCGCCTGCAGCCAGTGCTGCACCTTGAGGATCGCTTCGTCGCCATGGGTCAGTCGCGGCGCAAACGGGCTGTAAAAACGTTGCTCGCGGCCCGGCGGATCGACCAGCATGAAACGGGCCGTGTCCATCATGACGGCTGACCCGAGCACCCTGTCCACCAGCTTGAGGCCAAGGTCGGTCCAGGCCATGTAGCCGCCGGCGGTGATGATATCGCCATCGTCGATGACCAGCCTGTCGGCGTCGAGCAGGATGTCTGGAAAGCGTAGCGCCAGCGCGTCGCGATAGGCCCAGTGCGTCGTCGCCGCACGGCCGGACAACAGGCCGGTCTCGGCAAGCACGAAGGCGCCGGCGCAGACCGAACCGAGCGTCGCCCCTGCCATGTGGCGGTCCCTGAGCCAGCCGGCATAGGGTGCTGCCGCCTCGCGCGGAATCGGATCACCTAGGGTCGGGGGCAAGATGACCATGGCAGGTCCATGGCCAGCACCGGACCCGCTGTCGAAGGTGCGGATAACCGTTGGGCTCGCCTCCTGCAGCCGCCAATGGCTGACGCGAAGCGTCGCCGCCTCCGGCGATCGCTCGACAGCCAGCCGGTTTGCCAGCATGAAAAGATCGGTCAGGCCGAGCACGGCTGCTTCCTGCACGCCGGGATACAAGACAAGGCCGATTTCGATCAGATCACGCGCAGCCGTCATTTGTCAGTTTTGCCACGTTGAATGTCCGTTTTGCCAATGCTCACCCTGACCGCACTGTTATAATTTGTCCAGCTGAAGGGGGCTAAAAGCTTCCCTGTTACCCGCCAACTTTTCCATCAAGGAGTAGGACGATGAGCACATTCACCACCCATGACGGCACCGAGGTTTTCTACAAGGATTGGGGCAAGGGCCAGCCGATCGTGTTCCATCACGGCTGGCCGCTGAGCTCAGACGACTGGGACAACCAGATGCTGTTCTTCCTCGAAAAGGGCTACCGCGTCATCGCCCATGACCGCCGCGGGCACGGCCGCTCGTCGCAGACCGCGACCGGCAACGACATGGATACCTACGCTGCCGACGTCGCGGCGCTGGCGGCGCATCTCGATCTCAGGGATGCGATCCACATCGGCCACTCGACCGGTGGCGGCGAGGTGGCGCGTTACGTCGCGCTTTATGGCAGCGGCGGCCGTGTTGCCAAGGCGGTGCTGATCGGCGCCGTGCCGCCGATTATGGTCAAGACCGACAGCAACCCCGGCGGCTTGCCGATCGAAGTCTTCGACGGTTTTCGTGCCGCCCTGGCCGCCAACCGCGCCCAGTTCTACAGGGATGTGCCGGCCGGCCCGTTTTATGGCTTCAACCGCGAGGGCGCCAAGGTCTCGCAAGGCGCCGTCGATAATTGGTGGCGCCAAGGCATGATGGGTGGGGCCAAGGCCCATCACGACTGCATCAAGGCCTTTTCCGAGACCGACTTCACCGACGATCTAAGGAAGCTCGACGTGCCCGTCCTTATCATGCATGGCGACGACGACCAGATCGTGCCGATCGCCGATTCCGCGCTGCTTGCGATCAAGCTGGTGAAGCATGGCACGCTCAAAGTCTACAAAGGCCTGCCGCACGGCATGTGCACCACCCATCCGGAGATCATCAATCCGGATCTGCTGGCCTTCATCCAGGGCTGACGGCTTGCATATCGGACGGGCAGCGCAGGCTCGTGCTGTCCGTCCGTCGCTTAAGCATCACCGGCGACGGCAGACACGCTCGAGCGTGATCCGCTTGCGCTGCCGACGAGATTCGCTTGATGAATGGTCGGAGTGGAGAGATTCGAACTCCCGACCCTCTGGTCCCAAACCAGATGCGCTACCAGGCTGCGCTACACTCCGAACGGTCTGTTGCCTATTGATTTCGGCCCGCCAAAGCAAGCGTAAAAAGCCATCGGCCTTGCTGCCGGCGCCATTGCGCAGTAATGACGGGCTAGTGCATGGCCAGAGAATAGTAATCTGGTTTCGAGGTCGTGTGCTTGCAACCAGCAATGAGGTGGTCATGTCAGCCCGCATTTTCAGCCCAGCCAAAACCGCGATGCAGTCCGGCAAGGCCAAGACCGGCTATTGGGTGCTGGAATTCGATCCGGAGCAGCGCAAGAAGATCGATCCGCTGATGGGCTACACCACGTCCGGCGACATGCGAAGCCAGATCAGGCTGACCTTCGACACCAGGGAAGAGGCGGTCGCCTATGCCGAGAAGGAAGGGCTGGCTTTCCGCGTCGAGGAGCCGAAGGAAATCAAGCGCCGCCAGATTTCCTATGCGGAGAATTTCCGCTATGACCGCAGGACGCCCTGGACGCATTGATCCTATGCCGGCCCTGCCGGCGCCCAACAATCAGCCGGTCGTGCGGCCGGCCAGCGGTCCCGTAGCTCAGCTGGATAGAGCACCGGCCTTCTAAGCCGATGGTCACAGGTTCGAATCCTGTCGGGATCGCCAAACAATTCAGGTCCATTCCGGACAGGTTCACTCGCCAGTCGCGAACAGGATTTCCGAAACATGACAGCGATGGGCGCGGCGGCACTGCTGATCCTTGTCCTGACCTATGCCGGCGTCGCCGTCGGCAGGATACCCGGGCTACGCCTCGATCGGGCAGGCATCGCGCTGCTCGGCGGTGCGGCGATGATCGCCATCGGCGCGCTCAGCATGGAAGACGCCTACCGCGCCATCAGCTTCGACACCATCACGCTTTTGCTCGGCATGATGATCGTCGTGGCGCATCTGAAAGTGTCCGGCGCCTTTCGCGCGCTCGGTGGGTTCGCCATTGAGCATGCGCATGCGCCATTCATGCTGCTGGTGATGGTGACGCTGTTGACCGGCGTCCTATCGGCGTTCCTGGTCAACGACGCCATCTGCCTGGTCATGGCGCCGATTGTCGTCCACGTCACCCGCGTCATCAACCGCAACCCGGTTCCCTATCTGATCGCCACGGCAACCGCATCCAATTGCGGCAGTGTCGCCACCATAACCGGCAATCCGCAGAACATGGTCATTGGCGCCCTGTCGGGGATTTCCTATCCGGCCTTCTCGGCGGCGCTTGCGCCGGTCGCGGCGTTCGGCCTCGTCGCCGTCATCGTCATCATCCGCATCGTCTACCGCGCCGAATTCTCGCGCAAGGCCGAGCTCAGCCCCGAAGTCTATCGCGGCCGCATGCTGCCGGGGCAGGTGCTGAAGGCGGTGGCCGTCTGTATCGGTTTGGCGGTCGCTTTCTTTGCCGGCGTTCCCGTAGCCAAGGCGGCGCTGATTGGCGGTGCGATTCTGTTGCTGACCCGCGCCATCAAGCCTGAGCGCATCTATCGCGAGATCGACGGGCCGCTGCTGTTCATGTTCGCCGGGCTGTTCATCGTCGTCGCCGGTGCCGAAAGGACATTGCTGACGCCCGACATCGTCGCTTCGGCAAAGGACCTTGGGCTGAATGATGTATGGCGGCTGTCCGGCTTCACCGCAGTGCTGTCCAACATCATGAGCAACGTTCCGGCCGTGCTGGCGCTGCGGCCGTTCATACCTGGCCTGGAAGACCCTGAGCGGGCCTGGCTGGTCGTCGCCATGAGCTCGACGCTGGCCGGCAATTTCACGCTGCTCGGCTCGGTCGCCAATCTGATCGTTGCCGAGCACGCGCGGGTCTCCGGCAAGCCGCTGGGCTTCATCGCCTTCTTCAAGGTTGGCCTGCCGTTGACGCTGGTCACGCTTCTTGTCGGGACGGCATGGCTGGCGGCCTAAAAGCACGTCGCGTTCGACCGGCCTCATGCGACGCGCTTTAGGCTCTTGTTTTATGCATGTCGTTATCGCAAAACCGCTGCACACTTTTGCGCGACAGGCATTAGCCAGTCAGGGCGATGTCACCGTCACATGGCCCTTCATATTGGGATGGAAGCGACAGAAATAATCGACCGATTCGGCCTTCTTCACCATCAGGCTTGCTGCCTGCTTCGGCGGGATCATCACTTCCCAGCCGCCGTTGACGGTTGTCGTGTGGGCGAACACGTCCTTGTTCACCCACTTGATCGTATCGCCGACCTTCGCCTCGATCTTTGCCGGCGAAAACACAAGCTTGTCGATCGTCACCTCAATGGTTTCGGCCTTGGCCGGCGCTGCACCCATGGCCAGCGCCAGCGCAATCCACAGATGCCGCCTCGACATCGTTGGCCCAATCCTCACTTCAGCATACCGGCGACGTGTTCGGCGTGCTGTTCGTGGCCCTGGAATATTTTCAGGCCGGTTTCCAGCAGGCTCTTCAGCTCGGCATTGCCGGCCGACGGGATCAGCAGAGTTTCGAGCGCGCCATTGACCTGCTTGTGGTAGGCCACCTCGCTGGCGACATAGGCCTTGTCGAACGCCGCGCCCTTGAGCTTGGCAAGCTTGGCACGTTCCTCGGCCGCCGCCTTGGTCAGCGCTTTGCTGGTCGGATTGTCCTCAGGCGTGACCTTGAGCTTCTTGACCAGGTCGAGAGCCTGTTTGTTGACGGCCTCGTGATCCCGCACCATGTCCTTGGCGAAATCTACGACCTCTTTGTTTTTCGATTTCTGCAGCGCCTGCTTGGCCGCCTCGACGTCAAGCACGCCCGCTGTGTAGGCGATATGTGCGATCTGCGGATCGGTCGGCTTGTCGGCAGCTTGCGACAAGGGCGCTGCGCTAAGCAGGAAAAATGCGGCCAGTGCCGTGGTCGATCGAATAAACATGATGCTCTCCTTCGCCCCGACGCCGAGCTGCATCGGGCTTCGTTTTCAGTGATGCTCATTGGATGCAGGTCGCCGGAAAACGTTCCCGCGAAAATCGACGCGACCTATCCGGAAAGACCAAGCCGCTGCATCACGGCATTGGTCAGCCGTTCACAGCGCCGGCCCGCGAACGGAAACGCGTCGAGCAGCACCGGGCCGATCTGGTCGTCCAGCGCCTTGCGCACCAGCGCACGAGCGCGGTGCAGCCGGGTCTTGATGGTTTCTGGTCGCACGCCAAGCAGTTCGCCGGTTTCCTCGATGCTCAATCCCTCGATGACTCGCGCCACGAACACCATCCGGTAGACATCGGGAAGACTGTCGGTTGCCCGTTCGACAAGCTCAAGGATCTGCCGTTGCGCCATCGTCCGCTCCGGATCGTCGCTCGGGTTGAGGGGAAACCGGATGATTTCGGCTTGCGGGTTTTCGGGCATCGCCACCATTCGCCGCCTTTTGCGCAAGCGGCCGAGCGCTTCGTTGATGACGATACGCGACAGCCACGTGGCGAGCGAGGCATCGCCGCGAAAGGCCTCGAGGTGGGCAAACGCCCTGACATAGGCCTCCTGGACGATGTCCTCGGCCTCGCTGTCGTTGCGCACAACGCCGCGGGCGATGCGGTAGAGCCTTTGGTTGTGCGTCTTGATGATGGTGCGGAATGCATCGCCATCGCGTGCCAGCGCGCGGCCGACAAGCTGCATGTCGCCGGAAGCGGCGGACGTTGCCGTCAACACAGCCGGCATGGGCGATCTCCTGATAGGCTTCTCATCGGGATATTGGATGCATCGGCCGACAAAAGGTTCCCGACCGATCCGCCGGCCAGCCTCGATCCGCATCAAGCGCCGGCAGAAGCTATTCTATCGCTTCCGCCACGCCGGCGTCTCTATTTTGTAGACGCCGCTTCATCGGCTGATCGGTCGCCATGACACCGCTCAGGATCGCAGTGTTTCCAGGCTGTTACGCCGATTTCCTGACTCGGTCTGGAAAGGTGCTGGCTCAGGCCTCTGCGGCCGCCGCCAGCCCGCGCGCCAGGTCGGTCTTCAAATCCTCGACATCCTCGAGCCCGATCTGCAGGCGCACCAGCGGCCCGTCATACGGGCCCTTGGCGACGGTGCGGTCACCCAGGAATACCGGCACGGCAAGGCTCTCATAGCCACCCCAGGAATAGCCGAGTCCGAAAAACCCCAACGCGTCGAGGAAGGCGTGCTGCTGCTTCTGTCCGCCGCCTGCAAGGACGATAGAGAAGATGCCGCTCGATCCGCAAAAATCGCGCTTCCACAAAACGTGGTCGGGATGGCTGGGCAGCCCCGGATGCAGCACCTGCGCCACGCCCGGCTGGCCCTCCAGCCAGCCGGCGAGGGCAAGCGCGCTCTTTTGATGGTGCTCCAGCCGCACGCCCATAGTGCGCAGGCCGCGCAGCACCTGGTAGACGTCGTCCGGCCCGGCGCAGCATCCCATCGTGTTGAACGTCTCGCAAAGCTGCTTCCAGCAGGCTGCGTTGGCCGAGACCGTGCCGAGCAGCACGTCGGAATGGCCGGCCGGGTATTTCGTCGCCGCATGGATCGAGATGTCGACGCCATGGTCGAGCGGGCGAAAGTAGAGCGGCGTCGCCCATGTGTTGTCCATCATGACGATGGCGCCGGCGGCATGCGCTGCCTTGGCGATGGCCGGTATGTCCTGCACCTCGAAAGTGTTGGAGGCCGGCGATTCGGTGAACACCACCCTGGTGTTGGGCTTGATCAGCGCCGCGATGCCGGCGCCGATGCGCGGTTCGTAATACTCGACCTCGATGCCCAGCCGCTTCAGCATCGTGTCGGCGAAATTGCGGGTCGGGTGATAGACGGAATCGACGATCAGCAGATGATCGCCGGCCGACAGGAAGGCGAGCAGCGGCAGCGTCACCGCCGCCAGGCCCGATGGAACCGCAACCGTGCCCGCAGAGCCTTCCAGCGCATCGATCGCGCTGTTCAGCGCATCGGTGGTCGGCGTGCCCCGCGTTCCGTAGGTGTATTTCTGGCTGCGTGAAGCCATCGCCGCCGCGTTGGGATAAAGCACGGTCGAGGCATGCACCACCGGCGGGTTGACGAAGCCGAAATAGTCATGCGGGTTGTTGCCGGAATGGGCGAGCCGCGTGTTGATGCCCATCTCGCTACCGTCTTTTGCCATTGCATTTCGTCCCGTGAGTAGGTCGTTAGCCATAGTGCGGCGGCATTGGCCGCGCAACCGCACCGCACTCGCCAGGCAAAGGTCTTGAATATGCCAATTCAGCAATGCGCCGTAGATCCGCAGGGCGCCCGGCGCGGTCGGGAAGCCGCGGTCGGGAAGGCGCGATCGGATTTTGCCGGCTTTATTGGCGCGTTGACCGATTTGCGGGCGCGTTTGTCTGCGATTCAGGCATTTCAGCCGGTTGGTTTTCAAAGTCTTTCGGATTTGGTCATTTCCCTTGACCTCACAGGAATAATCGCCTTCGATGTTGTTCGTGAATGGGAGACAGCGCGTCGGTTACGATGCGGGATTCCGGTAATGGGCCGGGATACGAAGCTGCGTTCACACGGGAAAAAGTCAGGTTCGCCTGGAAAAAACAGAAAAGGGTCTGTGGGTCATGAAACACATTGCAATCGGCGTTTTGGGCGCCGCCGCGCTTGGATTCGCGGCTTCGGCCGCATCCGCGAGCACGCTCGACGACGTCAAGGCGAAAGGCTTCATCCAGTGCGGCACCAACACAGGTCTTGCTGGCTTCGCTGCGCCTGACGACAAGGGTGAATGGAAAGGCATCGATGTGGATTTCTGCCGCGCCGTGGCGGCCGCCGTCTTCGGCGATGGCACCAAAGTCAAGTTCACGCCGCTCAGCGCCAAGGAGCGGTTCACCGCGCTGCAGTCGGGCGAGGTCGACATCCTGTCGCGCAACACCACCTGGACCATCAACCGCGATACGGCACTTGGCCTGAACTTCGTCGGCGTCACCTATTATGACGGTCAGGGCTTCATGATCAACGCCAAGAAACTGCCGGGCGTCAATTCGGCGCTGCAGCTTTCGGGCGCGGCGGTCTGTGTGCAGAGCGGCACCACGACCGAGCTCAATCTCGCCGACTACTTCAAGGCGAACAAGATGGAGTACAACCCCGTCGTCTTCGAAAAGCTGGATGAGGTCAACGCCGCCTATGACGCCGGCCGCTGCGACGTCTACACCACCGACCAGTCGGGTCTCTACGGCATCCGCCTGACGCTCAGCGCGCCGGCCGACCATGTCGTGCTGCCCGAGATCATCTCCAAGGAACCGCTCGGCCCGGCCGTGCGCCAGGGTGACGACCAGTGGTACCACATCGTCAAGTGGACCTACTTTGCGCTGTTGCAGGCCGAGGAACTGGGCATCACCCAGGCCAATGTCGACGAGATGAAGAACTCGGACAATCCTGAGATCAAGCGCGTGCTCGGCCAGGAAGCCGACACCAAGATCGGCACCGATCTCGGCGTCTCCAACGACTGGGTCGTCAACATCGTCAAGGCAGTTGGCAACTACGGCGAAATGTTCGAACGCAATGTCGGTTCGGGCAGCCCGCTGAAGATCGCGCGCGGCATCAACGCGTTGTGGACCAAGGGCGGCCTGCAATACGCTCCGCCGATCCGCTGATCGAAATGTGATCCGGAAGGCAGCTTCCTGCCTTCCGGTTTCTCTTTCCAGGGGATGGTCGCCAGAAGGGTGGTGGTTTAATGGCATCGCAGGAAATTCTTCGCGAGGAGCCAAGCCGCGGTTCCTTCATCAATGATCCTCGCGTCCGCGGCATATTCTTTCAAGCACTAGTCCTTGTCCTGCTGGTAGCGGGTGTCTGGTGGGTTACCCACAACGTCATCGCCAATTTGACGCGGCTGCACATCGCTTCCGGCTTCGGCTTTCTCAAGGGCCGCGCCGGCTTCGACATCAGCGAAAGCGCCATCGCTTATTCATCGGATTCGACCTATTTCCGTGCCATCCTGGTTGGCTTTATCAACACCGTGATCGTTGCTGTCGTCGGCATCATCACCGCTACCATCATCGGTTTCATCGTCGGCATCGGCCGGCTGTCGCATAACTGGCTGATCAGGAAGATCTGCACCGTTTATGTCGAGGTGTTCCGCAACATCCCACCGCTGCTGGTCATCTTCTTCTGGTATTCCGGCGTGCTCGCCGTGCTGCCGCCGCCGCGCGACAGCATCAATTTGCCATTCGGCTCCTTTCTCAACCAGCGCGGCTTCTATTTTCCCCGCGCTATGTGGGGCGAGGGATCCTGGCTGATCCTGGTCGCACTGCTCCTCGGCATCGCCATGGCCTGGTTCGTCGCCCGCAAGGCGCGACAGCGGCAGATGGCGACGGGGCAGCCATTCCCGGTGTTCTGGACATCCATAGCGTTGATCGTCGGCCTGCCGCTGCTGGCCTATGCGCTGAGCGGCTTTCCGCTGAGCTTTGAATTTCCAAAGCAGTCGACCTTCAATCTCGTCGGTGGCTTTCAGGTCAGGCCCGAGTTCCTGTCACTCTATCTGGCGTTGTCCTGCTATACGGCCGCCTTTATCGCCGAGATCGTGCGCGCCGGCATCAGGGGCGTCAGCGCAGGCCAGACCGAGGCGGCCGCTGCACTCGGGCTGCGCTCGGGATCGATCCTCAGGCTTGTCGTCGTGCCGCAGGCGATGCGCATCGTTATTCCGCCGCTGACCAGCCAGTACCTCAACCTGACCAAGAATTCCTCGCTCGCCATCGCCATCGGCTATCCGGACCTGACGGCGACGGCTGGCACGGTCTTGAACCAGACCGGGCAGGCAGTCGAAGGCGTGGTGATCATGATGGCGGTGTACCTGGCGCTCAGCCTGATCACGTCGGCGGTCATGAACGTGGTGAACGCCAGGATGGCGCTGGTGGAGAGATAAGGCCATGCAAGAGCACGATATGTCCTGGGTGCGGACGGAGATGGCGCTGGCGCAGCCGGCGCCGTCGAGCGAGCGCGGCCTCGGCGCCTGGGTCCGCAAGAATCTGATCGCGTCGACCGGCGACACCATCCTGACCATCATCGGCATCGTGCTGGTTGCCATGATCCTGCCGCAGATCGTCAGTTGGGCTTTCATCAACGCCCAGTGGACGGGACCGGACCGCACGGTCTGCGCCACCGTGGCGCAGGGCGGCATCCAGCCGGACGGCTGGACCGGCGCCTGCTGGGCCTTCGTCAACGCCAAGTTCGGCCAGTTCATGTTCGGCCGCTATCCCCTGGAAGAGCGTTGGCGCCCGATCCTGGTGGCCATCCTGTTCGTGGCGCTGCTGGTGCCGCTGCTCATGCCGCGCGTATCGCGCAAGGGGCTGAATGCCATTCTTCTCTTTTTTGCACTGCCGGTCGTCGCCTTCGTTCTGCTGCTCGGCGGCATGTTCGGCCTGCCCTATGTCGAAACCCCGCTCTGGGGTGGACTGCTGGTGACACTCAGCCTGTCCTTCGTCGGCATCGCTGTGTCGCTGCCGGTCGGCATCGTGCTGGCGCTCGGCCGGCGCTCGAACATGCCGATCGTCAAGCTGCTGTGCGTGATCTTCATCGAGACGGTACGCGGCATCCCGCTGATTACGGTGCTGTTCTTTGCCAGCGTGATGCTGCCGCTGTTCCTGCCGGCCGGCGTCAGCTTCGACAAGTTCCTGCGCGCGCTGATCGGCGTGTCGCTGTTTGCCGCCGCCTACATGGCCGAAGTGGTGCGCGGCGGCCTGCAGGCGATCCCCAAAGGCCAGTATGAGGGCGCCGATTCGCTCGGCCTCAGCTACTGGCAGAAGATGGGTCTGGTCGTCATGCCGCAGGCGCTGAAGCTGGTCATTCCCGGCATCGTCAACACCTTCATCGGCATGTTCAAGGACACCAGCCTGGTCATCGTCATCTCGATGTTCGACCTCCTCGGCATCGTCAAGCAGAACTTCTCCGACGCCAGCTGGGCGACGCCGCAGACGGCCAGGTCCGGCCTGGTGTTCGCGGCCTTCATCTTCTGGCTGTTCTGCTTCGGCATGTCGCGCTATTCAATGTACACGGAACGCCGTCTCGACACCGGCCACAAACGCTAAAAAGGGGACCTTGTCATGGCCATAGAAAACGCCGTCAGCGCGGAAGAGATCAAGGTCAATGCCGCCAAGATGCATATTTCCACCACCGATGTCGCCATCGACATCATCGCCATGCACAAATGGTACGGCGAATTCCATGTGCTGAAGGACATCAATCTGAAGGTAATGCGAGGCGAGCGCATCGTCATCTGCGGCCCGTCGGGCTCCGGCAAATCGACGATGATCCGCTGCATCAACCGGCTGGAAGAACACCAGAAGGGCAAAATCATCGTCGACGGCAAGGAACTGACCAACGATCTGAAGAAGATCGACGAGGTCCGCCGCGAGGTCGGCATGGTGTTCCAGCACTTCAACCTGTTTCCGCATCTGACCATTCTCGAAAACTGCACGCTGGCGCCGATCTGGGTGCGCAAGATGCCGCGGAAGCAGGCCGAGGAAATCGCCATGCATTTCCTCACGCGTGTCAAGATTCCGGAACAGGCAAACAAATATCCCGGTCAGCTTTCCGGCGGCCAGCAACAGCGCGTGGCTATCGCCCGCTCGCTGTGCATGAACCCGCGCATCATGCTGTTCGACGAGCCGACCTCGGCGCTCGACCCGGAAATGATCAAGGAAGTGCTGGAGACGATGGTCGGGCTCGCCGAGGAGGGCATGACCATGCTCTGCGTCACTCATGAGATGGGCTTTGCGCGGAAAGTCGCCAATCGGGTGATTTTCATGGATCAGGGCCAGATCGTCGAGCAGAACACGCCGGCCGAGTTCTTCGACCACCCGCGCCACGAACGCACGAAACTGTTCCTGTCGCAGATCCTGCACTGATCCTGTACGCCGGTTCGTGACAAGGCCGGCGGACCGGGCTCGCTGCCTTGCTCAGGGCCTTACGCGTATTCGACGAGCGCTGACCGTGCGCGGCGCGAGAAGATAGCAAGCGTGCTTCAGGCCGCTCGAGTGGTCACCTTGCAACCTGGTAACTAAGGCCGGCACGGATCATAAGCGCGCCGGCTGCGTTCATTGCCATTAGGAGTTGTATAACAAGCCGAGTGGGCGCGTGCGGCGGCAGGTCAAGGGCTCATCCTGATGCTCATCCAACCGATCGATTATTTTCTCGTCGTCTGGTTCGCGCTGGCGCTGGCTTCGACGCTTTATGTCGGCTTCGACCAATACCGCAACAATCCCGAGCCGGTGGTGATGAAATGGGGCTTCATCCTGGTCACCCTCTATATGGGGCCGCTCGGCTTGCTGCTCTACGTGCTCGCCGACAAGGAGCCCCGGCCGGGCGAGCATGAACTCTTCACCCGGCCGCTCTGGAAGCAGGGCGTCGGCTCCACCATCCACTGCGTCGCCGGCGATGCCACCGGCATCATTCTTGCCGCCGCCGTCACGGCGGCGCTCGGCCTGCCGATGTGGATCGACCTGATCGTCGAATATCTCGCCGGCTTTGCCTTCGGCCTGTTCATCTTCCAGTCGCTTTTCATGAAATCGATGATGGGCGGCACCTATTGGGAGAACGTGCGCAAGAGCTTTCTGCCCGAGTTCATCTCCATGAACTTCATGATGGCCGGCATGGCGCCGGTCATGAGTTTTCTGATGATGGGCCGCGACATGCGCGCGATGGAACCGACGGAGCTTTTGTTCTGGGGCGTGATGTCGATCGGCGTCATCGCCGGCTTTGCGCTTGCCTACCCCGCCAATGTCTGGCTGGTCGCCCGCGGCTTGAAACATGGGCTGATGACACAGCGCCAACAGGCGGCCGGCACCGACGGTCGAGAGCGGCCCCACCAAGGGCAACACGCGCAGATGCAAATGCAGCAGGCCGACGCCAGCGGCCATCACGGGCAGCACCACGATATGGCTTCCCACAAAGGCAAAGGCGGCGCCGGTCATCACATGGAGACGGATGCCACGACCCCGCAAGTCGCCGCCCTCAGCATGGTCTCCCTGCTGGCCCTCGCCATCGGCATGATCGCGCCGGCGAACTGGCTGAACCTAACCTTGTCGGCGCGCGATGTCGGCGGGGTGATCATGCCGCAAGGCATGATCATGGATCGCGACACGCCCGCCGACGCAATGCGCGACATGGCCGCCACCGATCCGCGCCTCGTGGCCGCCTCTTATGGTCTGACGATAAGGGGTGACCAGGACCTGCCGTTTCGGATGGAGAACGGCACCAAGGTGTTCGCGCTCAGGCCTTCGGTGGTCCGCTGGCAGATCCTGCCGGACGTTGCGGTAGACGCCTATGCCTATAATGGCCAGATTCCCGGCCCGCGAATTCACATTCGCCAGGGCGATCAGGTCAGGATCAACGTCACCAACGGCCTGCCTGAGGAAACGACAGTGCATTGGCATGGCTTGATCCTGCCGAACCAGATGGATGGGCCGGCGGAAATCACGCAGGCGCCGATCGAGCCCGGCCAATCCTATTCATACGAATTCACCGCAACCCAGCACGGAACCTATTTCTATCACCCCCATGCCAAGCCGGACCGGACCCAGGCGCTCGGCCTCTACGGTGCGCTGATCATCGATCCCGCCAATCCCGCCGATGAGGTCGCGGCCGACCATGATTACGTCATCGAGCTTCAGGAATGGCTGGTGCGGGAAGGGCTGACCTACCCGTCGATGCCGATGGACGGCGGCATGCCGAATTTCTTCACCATCAACGGCAAGGCCTATCCCTCGACCGAGACGATTCCGATGAAGGTCGGCGAGACGCTCAAGGTGCGGGTCATCGGCACCAACAACGGCTTCATCCATCCGATGCACATCCATGGCGGACCGTTCGAGGTCGTTGCCCGCGACGGCGAGACGATCCCTGCCTCGGGTCGTTTCCTTGCCGATACAGTCAACGTCGGGCCAGGTCAGCGCTATGACGTGATCTGGAAGGCACAGCGTCCGGGCAAATGGCTGATCCATTGCCACATCCCGCATCACACCACGAACAACAATGTCGAGGAGAAGGGCGGCGGCGGGCTGATGGTCGTGATCGATGTGACATGACCGGCGTCGGCTTGGCTCGTTCCAACCGCTGCACCGGCCCGGACGCCATGCAGTGGCTGAAACCATGTTTTCTCTTAAGCTGATGTGATCTGCCAGACAGCGACGCCGGCAAGGGCGAGACCGGCAGCGCCCTCGATGGCCCGGGAGATGGTTTCGAACAGCCGTGGCTGGCGCGCGAAAAACTGTACAAGCCGTTCCCGAAACACGACCGACAATACCGCGACGCAGGACAGCGTCAGCGCCACGCCGACCATCATGGTGATGGCAAACAGGACGCCCGCTGCCGGAACACCCCTGGAGATCGCGAAAGTCATCGCGAAAAGCGTCAGCGGGCAGGGGATCAGGCCTGCCATCACGCCGACAGCCTCGCCTTCGAGCCTGTGGTGATGGCTGTGGCTCAAAGCGCGCCAGAGCATCCAGACGCCAATGAGGCCGAGCAGCCCACGACTGATATGCTCCAGAAGCGGAGCGCGGCCAACGCTGCCCAATGCTATGGAGACCAGTGGCAGCGAGAGAGCCGCAATCAGAACGGCAATCGTCACATGCGTGAACGATAGCGTGATAGACACGAGCAGGCCGCGCGAGACCTTCGCATCCGAACCGGCAAGATAGGTCGCCAGGACCGCCTTGCTATGACCCGGCGTCAGCGCATGGGCAGCCCCGAACACGACGCCCATCGGCAGGAAGGCCATGAATGCCAGCCAATTGCCTCCGGCCGCAAGCAGCTTGATCTGCTCGCCGAGCGTCAGATAGATCGTGCGCTGAAATTCGACGAGCGTCTGGAACATCGGACGAGACTAGCAGAAAATCGGCGAGCGTCAGTGCATGTGGCCGTGGTCATGCGTGTGCTCGTGAGGGTGCGGATGGTCGTTCTCTCCACGTTCCGTTGAAAACCGGACATTCGCCTCAGCCAGGGCTGGCATATGCTGGGACAGTTCGTCTTTCAGCGCTGCCGCGATCTTGTTCGCCGCCGACAGCGGTAAGGTTTCGTCCGCGGCAATTGCGATGTCGGCGTGCAATCTATGACCGACCCAGCGCGCCTTGGCATCGACAATGTGCGCGCCCGCAACATGCTCGGCGGCATGTCGGATTTCATCCATCACACCGGGTTCGATTCCGTCCAGCATGCGGGTCAGCACCGAACGGGCCGATTGCCACACGATACCGAAGATCGCAATCGTGATCAGCAGGCCGACGATCGGGTCGGCCAAGGAAAAGCCGAGCCAGACGCCGATGGCTCCGATGACCACGGCAAGGCTGGTAAGTCCGTCGGTGCGGGCGTGGTAGCCGTCGGCAATCAGCGCGGCACTGTTGATTTCGCGGCCGACGCGGATACGGAACACGGCAACCGCCTCGTTGCCGAGGAAGCCGACAATGCCCGCCGCCGTCAGCCAGCCGAGATGGGTCACCATTTGTGGATTGATCAGCCTGTCGATGGCTTGGTAGGCGGCGACAACAGCGCTGAACAGGATGATGAGCACGATGATGATGCCGGCCAGATCCTCGACCCGGCCCAAGCCATAGGTAAAGGTCCGCGACGGCTTGCGCCGCGCCAGCACGAACGCAATCCATAGCGGGATTGCCGTGGTCGCATCGCCGATGTTATGGATCGTGTCGGCCAGCAATGCCACGCTCCCCGACAGCACAACCACGACCATCTGCAACGCCGCGGTGATGGCCAGGATTACGAACGACCATTTGATTGCCCAGATGCCCCGGTCGGTGGTGGCAATTGTCGCATCGATGACGCTGTGGGTGTGGCCATGCGAACCGTGACCGCCGTGATGATGTGCCGCTTGCGAGCCGAACCCGAGCCAGTCCAGGATGCGGGCTACGATGGCATTCATAGATACTTCGCCAGCTGCTTGAGTTCCGCCAGCGAGTTGCCGCCGGTTTCCACGCTGTCCGTGAGGCAATGCTCGATGTGATCGTTGATCAGCTCGCGCTTGGCGCTGCTGATGGCCCTTTCGACGGCATGAAGCTGCTGCGCCAGGTCAACGCAAGGGCGATGCGCCTCGATCATCGCCAGCACCGCCGCAAGGTGGCCTTGCGCGCGCTTCAGGCGCTTTATGATGGAAGGATGTGAGGCGTGGAGGTGATCTGACATGCCTCCAGCATATCCTCCCGGGGAGGATACGGGTCAAGCTCTAAGTCAGCTGTGCAATTTCCGGAGAGGCTTCACCTTGAACATTGCTTGGTCTATGCCTTCCCCATGAAGAAGCTTGCCCGTTTTCTTGGCCTGCTGGTCGTTACAGCAGTCCTTGCGGTGGCGCTGGGCACGCTGCTGCCGCGCCCGCTCTGGCCGGCGGCCGCTGCCGATCCGATCGGCGCAAGCCACCGCATCCTGGTGCTGAAAAACCCGATCCACACCGACATCGCCATCCCGGTCGACGACGATGTGCGCCGGCGCTTCCACTTCCTGGTCGATGCCGGCATTCCGGCCGACATGGCGGAGGTCCGCTACATCGTCTTCGGCTGGGGAGGCCGCGCCTTCTATCTCGAGACGCCGACCTGGTCGGAACTGAAGGCAGTGCCGGTGATGAAGGCGCTGACCGTCGATGCTTCGGCGATGCATGTCGACATTTCAGGCGAAATCGCCGAGCCGCATCCCGACGTCGCCGGCTTCGACGTAAGTGAGGAACGCTTTGCGGCGCTGCTCGATTTCATTGCAGCGAGCTTTCAGCAGGGACCGAACGGGGCCATGCCGATCGAGAATGCGGCCTATTCCCGTTTCGATAGTTTCTTCGAAGCCAATGGCCATTTCAACGCGCTGGTCGGCTGCAACACCTGGGCGGCGGCGGCACTGCGCACCGCCGGCCTGCGCACCGGCTGGTGGAACCCGCTGCCGGCCTCGCTCGGCCTGTCGATGCGGCTTTACAATTGACAAGGCGCCGATGACTTAGGACCGCCGAGCGTCCTACGCCCGCCAGCCATAGAGCCAGTCGAGATCAGCGGCGAGCTTTTCGGGTGAGCGCATCGCCAGGAACAGGTTGCGGGCCATCGCCACCGGCCCGGCCGCATGCCAGGCGAGGCGGTTGATGGCGCCCCGGCGGGCGACCTGGGCGACGCGCGGCCGCCGCGCCTGTTCCCAGGCGTCAAGCGCCCCCTCAAGATCGGCTGTGGAGGCCGCAACGAAGCCGGCAAGCGTCGCCGCGTCCTCGATCGCCATCGCCGCGCCCTGAGCGGCAAACGGCGTCATCGCGTGCGCCGCATCGCCGATCAGCGCGATGCCTTCCGGCGTCGTCCACCGCCGCTGCTCGACAATGTGGATCGGCCATGCCGTCCACGGCGCCGCCTCGCTCGCCAGACGGACCAGCGCCGGCGCGGTACCGCGCATGGCGCTGGCGAGGATGGCGGGGTCGGCATGCCCCGACCAGCCCTCGGCGATGCGCTCGCCCTTGGTGAAGGCCGCGAGGTTGAAGACAGTGCCACGGCT
Source organism: Mesorhizobium sp. M1403 (assembly GCF_040317695.1). NCBI lineage: Bacteria > Pseudomonadati > Pseudomonadota > Alphaproteobacteria > Hyphomicrobiales > Phyllobacteriaceae > Mesorhizobium > Mesorhizobium sp. M1403. The sequence continues at coordinate 95,586 of NZ_JAMYKY010000007.1, forward strand.
GACCGGATAGGCGACCATATGGAAGCCTGGATAGAGGAATGCGGTAACGCAATCGGGCGCACCGATCACCCTGAAGGCTTGTCCGGCGAGGCTGTCCGCGGCCACCGTTGCGCGCCAGGCAAGCTCGCCCGAGAAGCAGCTTCTCCGGAAATCGGCCGCCTTGCGGGCGAGCGTTTCTCGCACCGACGACCAGACGCCATCGGCTCCGACCAGCAGACAGCCAGCCTCGACCGTGTCGCCATCAGCCGATGCAGTGACGGTAACACCTTTCGATCCGGCTGCGATGTCGGTCACTCGCGCGCCGGCGATCAGATCGATACCGGGCTGCTCCGAAACTCGCTGCATCAGCGCTGACTGCAGATCCGCGCGGTGGGCGACGAGATAGGGTGCTCCCCAGCGCGTCTCGGCCGCCGGGCCAAGCGGTACGCGCGCCAGCTCACGCAGCGTGGCGGCATCCTTGAGCACGACCGCCTCCGGCCGCACCGCCGTCGGCAGCAGCCGATCGAGTACGCCGAGTTGTCGAAGAATGCGTGTCGCGTTGGGCGACAGCTGGATGCCGGCGCCGGCAGCCTCGAGGTGCTGCGCCTGTTCGAACAGTTTTATCCGATAGCCGCGCTCGGCGAAGGCCAGTGCCGCGGTCAGCCCGGCAACGCCCGCCCCGGCGATGACCACATGCCGGGACTGCGTTTCTCGCATCAGGCTTGTCGCGGAAGAATCAGGCGGCCTGGTCGATATAGAGGCAGCCCGGCGGCTGCGTTTCCAATGCCTTCAGCTTCGGCGAATAGCGATAGAGCGTCGAGCAATAGGGGCAGACTTTTTCATTGTCGTCGCCCATGTCGAGAAATACATGCGGATGGTCGAAAGGCGGATTGGCGCCGGTGCACATGAATTCCTTGACGCCGATGTCGATTGCCGGATAGCCCGCATCGTTCTGGAAATGGGGAATGGAACCGCCTGCCATCGTCGTCTCCTGATCTTGTCGATTGCATCTGGATCATAACCCGTCTCTTTGCAAGATCGATGAAATGAAACTGTCGCAAAAGCCTGTCAGAGGATAAGTTAAGCCGGTTAAGGCTGGCGCCGACGGCTGGTGTAGGAAGAGCAGGAACCATGAACGAACTGAAGCCGGTGCAAAGCGAATTCATCACCATCGAGGCTGCGAGCCGCGAAGGCGGCAATCCTGACCGCTTCGTCAACCGCGAGTTTTCCTGGCTGCAATTCAACCGGCGCGTGCTCGAGGAATCGCTGAACGCCAATCATCCGCTGCTCGAGCGCGTTCGCTTCCTGTCGATATCGGCCGCCAATCTCGACGAGTTCTTCATGGTCCGCGTCGCCGGTCTTGCCGGCCAGGTGCGCGAGGGTATCGTGCTGAAGAGCCCGGACGGGCGCACCCCCGAGCAGCAGCTCGAACAATTGCTGCGCGAGGTCGAGCGCCTGCAGGAGGACCAGCAGAACAGCCTTTCGGCGCTGATGCTGCAGCTCAACAAGGAAGGCATCGAGAGCATCACCCGCGATGCGCTGACCAAGGACGAGAAGACCTGGCTCGAGGACCATTTCCAGGAGCAGGTGTTTCCGGTCCTGACGCCGCTGTCGATCGACCCAGCGCATCCGTTTCCGTTCATTCCCAATCTCGGTTTCTCGATGGCGCTGCAATTGCGCCACCGCAAGAACGGCGAGGAAATGAGCGCGCTTTTGCGCCTGCCGGTAGCGCTGAGGCGCTTCATCCGCTTGCCGGATCGCAAGCATCACGTCCGCTTCGTTCCGCTCGAAGAGGCGGTCAGTCTCTACATCGGCAAGCTGTTCCCCGGCTATGAGGTCAAGGGCTCCGGCACGTTCCGCATCATCCGCGACAGCGATATCGAGGTCGAGGAAGAATCCGAAGATCTGGTGCGGCTGTTCGAGACGGCGCTGAAGCGTCGCCGCCGCGGCTCGGTCATCCGCATCGAGTTCGACAGGCTGATGCCGTCCGAATTGCGCGACTTCGTCGCCGGCGAGCTTGGCGTCTCGGCCAGCCGCATCAGCGTGCTTACCGGGCCGCTGGCGCTTAGCCAGATCTCGGAGATCGTCGCCGTCGCGCGCGACGATCTGAAGTTCACGCCCTACAATCCGCGCTTCCCCGAGCGCATCCGCGAACATGGTGGCGATTGTTTTGCGGCCATCCGCGAGAAGGACATCATCGTCCATCACCCCTACGAATCCTTCGACGTCGTGGTCCAGTTCCTGCGCCAGGCGATGGCCGATCCGGAAGTGGTGGCGATCAAGCAGACGCTCTACCGCACCTCCAACGACAGCCCGATCGTACGCGCTCTGGTCGACGCCGCCGAGGCCGGCAAGTCGGTGACGGCGCTGGTCGAGCTCAAGGCGCGTTTCGACGAGGAGGCCAACATCCGTTGGGCGCGCGACCTCGAGCGCGCCGGGGTCCAGGTCGTCTTCGGCTTCCTCGAGCTGAAGACCCACGCGAAAATGTCGCTGGTGGTGCGGCGCGAGGACGGCAGGCTACGCAATTACGTGCATCTCGGCACCGGCAACTACCATCCGGTCACCGCCCGCATCTACACCGACCTGTCCTTCTTCACCACCGACCCGACGATCGCGCGCGATGTTGCGCAATTGTTCAATTTCATCACCGGCTATGCCGAGCCGGCCGAGCAGATGCGGCTGGCCATCTCGCCGTTCACGCTGCGCAACCGCATCCTCAAGCATATTTCGGACGAGATCGGCCACGCGCTGGACGGCAGGCCGGCTCGCATCTGGATGAAGATGAATGCGCTGGTCGATCCGATCATCATCGATGCGCTTTATGACGCCAGCCGCGCCGGCGTCGAGATCGATCTAGTCGTGCGCGGCATCTGCTGCCTGAGGCCGCAGGTGCCGGGCCTGTCGGAGAATATAAGGGTGAAGTCGATCGTCGGCCGTTTCCTCGAGCACAGCCGCATCTACTGCTTCGGCAACGGCCACGGCCTGCCATCGGACGGGGCGATCGTCTACATCTCCTCGGCCGATCTAATGCCGCGCAATCTCGACCGCCGCGTCGAGACCATGGTGCCGATCACCAATCCAACTGTGCATGAGCAGGTGATCGGCCAGATCATGCTCGGCAACATCATGGACAACCAGCAAAGTTTCGACGTATTGGCTGACGGAACCTCCCGGCGCGTCGTGCTGGAGGAGGGCGAGGAACCGTTCAACGCGCAGGAATATTTCATGACCAATCCGAGCCTGTCCGGACGGGGCGATGCGTTGAAGTCGCATGCGCCCAAGCGCATCGCGCAGTTCAAGCGCCGCAAGAAACAGAACGCAGCGACGGGCTGATGATTTCAGCGTCCCAGGGCCGGCTTCAGGACCGCCGACCGCTGTCCATCATCGATATCGGGTCGAACTCGATCCGTCTTGTCATCTATGAGGGGCTGGCGCGTTCGCCGACCTTGCTGTTCAACGAAAAGATGCTGGCCGGCCTCGGCCGCGGCATCGTTTCGACCGGAAAGCTCGATCCCGAGGCGGTGACGCGCTCGATGGAAGAGTTCCGCCGCTTCCGCGCGCTCTCCGACCAGGCCGGTGCCGAGCGCATGTATGTGCTGGCGACCGCCGCCGCCCGCGAGGCGGTCAACGGCCCCGACTTCATCCACCGCGCCGAGGATGTACTCAAGACCGAGATCCAGGTGCTGAGTGGCCGCGAGGAAGCCCATTATTCGGCGCTCGGCGTCATCTCCGGTTTCCATCCGGCCAACGGCATCGCCGGCGATCTTGGCGGCGGCAGCCTAGAACTGATCGACATCGATGGTGAGACGATCGGTGACGGCATCACGCTGCCGTTGGGCGGCTTGCGCCTGCAGGACATGGCGAAGAACTCGCTGACCCAGGCGGCAAAGATCACGCGCGAGCAACTGGCGCGGGCGAAATTGCTGAAGGGCGGACAGGGCAGGGCCTTCTACACGGTCGGCGGCACCTGGCGAAACCTCGCCCGTCTGCACATGGAAATGACCAACTACCCGCTCGGCGTCATGCACCACTACGCGATCGGCATCGAAAGCGCCGCGAACTTCCTCCGGCAGGTCGCCAAAGCCGAGATCGATAAGGTCAAGGGCATCGAGGGCGTCTCCAAGAACCGCCGCTCGCTGCTGCCCTACGGCGCCATCGTGCTGCAGGAGATCATGGCGGCGATGCAGCCGTCGAAGATCATCGTGTCGGCGCTGGGCGTGCGCGAGGGCTTTCTCTATTCGCTGCTCGACAAGGCCGAACAGAAAGCCGATCCGCTGATCTCGGCGGCGGAAGAGCTTGCCCGCCTGCGCTCGCGATCGGTCGACCACGCGCATGAGCTTGTCGAATGGACCGGTAAGGCCTTCGCTGCCTTCGGCATCGACGAAACCAGGGATGAGGCGCGCTACCGCCACGCCGCCTGCCTGCTTGCCGATATCGGCTGGCGCGCCCATCCCGAATATCGCGGCAAGCAATCGCTCAACATCATCGCCCACGCCTCGTTCATCGGCGTCGACCATCCCGGCCGCGCCTTCCTGGCGCTTGTCAGCCTGTTTCGCCACGAGGGCGTGTTCAATGAAGCCGCTCCGGAAATCCGCGGGCTGGCGACACCGCGCTATCTCGAACGCGCCCGGGTATTGGCGGCGCTGTTGCGCGTCGTCTATCTGTTGACCGCGGCAATGCCGGGCGTCATGCCGCGGCTGAAATGGGAAAACCGCGGCAATGGCGTGCTGGCGCTGGTGCTGCCGGCAGCGCTGGCCGATCTTTACGGCGAGCGGCCGGCTGGCCGGCTGGCACAGCTGGCAAGAGTCACCAACCGCCGGCTGGTGCTGGCGGTCGAGGGCGGGCCAAGCATGTCTGTGAAGTGAACGGGCGGTCCAAGGCCGGATTTCGGGACGTGGGGTAAACGCAGAGCGAAAAATTCCATGACCATCCCATCGTCATCTCCGTCCGTAGCTGCAGCCGAAGCGCTCGGCTTCGATCCAGCGATCCACCGCAAGCTGCTTGCCGGGCTCGAGTCCGGCCTGTTGCGCGACCTGCACATCGTTCTCGCTGCCCGCTCCGAGAAGGTCTTCCTGGAGCACTATGCCGAGGGCAGGGACGAAGAATGGGGGCGCCCGATCGGGCAGATCGCCTTTGACGCCGGCACGCTGCACGATCTGCGCTCGGTAACGAAGAGCATCGTCAGCCTGCTTTACGGCATTGCCCTCGACACGGGACTGGTGTCGCCACCCGATGCGCCGCTCTTCGCGCTGTTTCCCGAATACGCCGATCTCGCCGCCGATCCCGCGCGTGAGAAGATCACGATCGGCCATGCGCTGACGATGACGCTCGGCATGGAGTGGGACGAAAACCGTCCCTATAGCGATCCGCAGAACAGCGAGATCGCGATGGAGAACGCGCCCGATCGTTATCGCTTCATCCTTGAGCGGCCGATCATCGCCGACCCTGGGAGCCGCTGGATCTATTCCGGCGGCAGCGTCGCGCTGGTTGGCGCGATCATTGAAAGAGGCTGCGGCAAATCCCTGCCGGATTTCGCGCGCGAGGCGCTTTTCGCGCCGCTTGGCATCGAGCGCTTTCACTGGTCGGCTGGTGGTGACGGCGTCGCCTCCGCAGCGTCCGGCCTCAGGCTGGCGGCCCCTGATCTTTTGAAGATCGGCCAACTCCTTCTTCGCAAGGGTCTGTGGAATGGAGAGAGGATCGCGTCGGAAGGCTGGATAAACGCGTCGTTAACAGCCACAATCTCGACGCCGGACGGCCTTGGTTATGGCCGGTTGTGGTTCACCGGCGACGCGCCGGCGCCAGCATTCGCCGCCCCGAAATCATGGTATGGGGGTTTCGGCAATGGCGGACAGCGGCTCTGGCTGATGCCCGAGGCCGACATCGCCGCCGTGATCTATGCAGGCAAGTACAACGCCCAGGATGCCTGGGTGACGCCGACCCGCGTCTGGCGCGAGATCATTCTGGCCAATTTCCTGAACGCCTGATGATCTGTGCTGACGCCAGTCTTTCAGGTCGCTTCGGCACCGACGCCGATGCCACGCCCGTCGGCCGACCAGGCGCCCGCACCAGCCATTGCCAGCGCCAGAAAACCACCTGCTATGGCAATGTCCTTCATCAGCATCTGTGAATGCAGGAAGGTCAGCGTCGGATCGTCGCCGCCTTGGCCGTAATGACCGATGAAGGCGGTCGCGATGCAGAAGGCGGCGAGCAGCAGCGCCACGATCGGCGTCTTGAAGCCGACGAGGATGAGCAGCCCGGCGATCAGCTCGAACAGCCCCGTGCCCCAGGCAGCGAGTGTTGGCAGCGGCAGTCCGAGACCGGCGAAATAGCTAGATGTGCCGGCGATGTCGGCAAGCGCATGGAAGCCGGACGGCACGAACAGTGCGGCGAGCAGCAGCCGGGACAGCAAGAGCAGCGCATTGCGGGGCATGATTCACCTCCGTTATCAGCGGCCGTTTTGGCCCAGCGCCCGATCTTAGCAGAGTTCCGGCCAGCAGATCGACCGACGCATTCCGACAACGAAAAAGGGGCACGGAAAATTCCGCGCCCCTTTTGTCTAGGCAATGCTGGGCCGCTTCAGCCGCGCTTGGCGTCGATCGAATACGCGCCGGCACCCGAGGAGGCGAGCACGAGGAAGCCGCCGGCAATGCCGAGGTTCTTCATGAAATTGATCATCTGCATCTGATCGGCCCAGCCGGTGTGGGCGACCAGCGCGGTGGCGACGGTGAAGATCGCCATCACCCAGCCGACGATCCGGGTCTGGAAGCCGACGAGGATGGCGAGGCCGCCAAGCAGTTCGATGAGGCCAACGACAATGGCGGTCACCATCGGCAGCGGCAGGCCAAGGCTGCCGAAATAGCCGGCCGTACCGGCAATCGCCGTCAGCTTGCCGAAGCCGGAAAGCAGGAAGATGACCGAAAGCAGGATGCGGCCGAGCAGGATCGTGCCCGAGGCGCCGGAGGCGGTGCCGGACCCGGCAAACGAAGTGTTGGTGGACGTGTTGGTGGACATGCGTAACTCTCCAGAAGGGTTTGGCCAAACGACTTGGGATAGCCGTCCAGTTAGCGCATGCCGACTGTTCACCAAAGACGTCAGATTGGTTACGGATTGTTCACCGAGGTAACGTTTTCGCGATCAACTTACCCCGGGTGCGTCATGTCCTCCGGCCGCACCAGCCGCTCATAATCGGCTTCGCTGACCAGCCCGGTCGCCAGCGCTTCCTCGCGCAGCGTCGTGCCGTTCTTGTGCGCCGCCTTGGCGATCTTGGCGGAGTTGTCGTAGCCGATCGTCGGCGCCAGCGCCGTCACCAGCATCAGCGAACGGTCGAGCGCTGCCTTGATGTTGTCTTCGCGGGCCTCGATGCCGACGACGCAATTGTCGGTAAACGACACCGAAGCGTCGGCCAGCAGCTGTACCGATTGCAGGAAACAATAGGCCATCAGCGGATTGTAGACGTTGAGCTCGAAATGGCCTTGGCTGCCGGCGAAGCTGATCGCCGCATTGTTGCCGAACACCTGCACGCAAACCTGTGTCATCGCCTCGCATTGTGTCGGATTGACCTTGCCCGGCATGATCGAAGAGCCCGGTTCGTTTTCCGGCAGCGACAATTCGCCGAGGCCCGAACGCGGGCCGGAGCCAAGCAGGCGGATATCGTTGGCGATCTTGAACAGCGCTGCCGCGCAGGCATTGATGGCGCCGTGCGAGAAGACCATGGAATCATGGGCGGCCAGCGCCTCGAACTTGTTCGGCGCCGTGACGAAATCGATGCCGGTGATCGCGGCGATACGTGCCGCCACCTTTTCGGCAAAACCGACCGGCGCGTTGAGGCCGGTGCCGACCGCGGTGCCGCCCTGTGCCAATTCCTGCAGACCTGGCAGGGTCATCTCGATGCGCTTGATCGACGAGGCGACCTGCGCCGCATAGCCGGAGAACTCCTGGCCGAGCGTCAGCGGCGTCGCGTCCTGGGTGTGGGTGCGGCCGATCTTGACGATGTGGGCGAAAGCCCTGGTCTTGGCCTCGAGTGCCGCATGCAAATGTCTCAGCGCCGGCAGCAGGTCGTGGATGATGCGCTCGGCGCAGGCGATGTGCATGGCCGTCGGATAGGTGTCGTTCGACGACTGGCTCATATTGACGTGGTCGTTTGGGTGCACCGGCTTCTTCGAGCCCATGATGCCGCCCAAAAGCTCGATCGCCCGGTTGGAGATCACCTCATTGGCGTTCATGTTGGACTGGGTGCCCGAGCCGGTCTGCCAGACGACCAGCGGGAAATGCTCGTTGAGCTTGCCGTCGATGACCTCCTGGGAGGCTTCGATGATGGCCTTGCCGATCGCCGGATCGAGTCGCTTCAGCTCCATATTGGCTTCGGCGGCGGCCCGCTTGACGATGCCCAGCGCCCGCACGATCGACGCCGGCTGTTTCTCCCAGCCGATCTTGAAATTGGCAAGTGAACGCTGCGCCTGCGCGCCCCAGTAACGGTCGGCGGCGACCTCGATGGGACCGAACGTGTCGGTTTCGGTTCTGGTCTCTGGCGCGCTCACGAAGTCTCTCCGGGTTGCAAATTTGCAAACGGCGTATCGCGTTGCACAAATGCCTTCAAGCGGAGATTGCGGACGATGGGGATGCAAATCGGTTGAAGCAGCGCCTTTTCCTTCTCTCGCAAGGGGAGAAGGAAGAGCGCGCGCTCCTCACCCCGCCGTGTACCCTCCATCCACTGCAAAGATGCCGCCGCTGGTCCACGCCGCTTCGTCGCTAGCGAGATAGACCGCGATGCCGGCAAGGTCGCTGGTTCGGCCGATGCGGCCGAGCGGGTAGCTGCGCTCGACATAGGCCTTGAGCTCGGCCTGCGCGGCTTCCGGCAGGTTTTCGATCGACCTGCGCCGCATCGCTGTGTCGACCGTGCCAGGCGCGATGGCGTTGACTCTTATGCCGCGCGGCCCGAGCTCGAAGGCGAGAGACTTGGTCAGCGAATTGAGCGCGCCCTTCGACAGCGAATAGAGGCTGGACGGCCGCTTCGGGATCATCTTGTGCGCAAAATAGGACGAGATGTTGATCACCGATGCCCCGCCCGGCGCGAGATGCGGCAACAGTCGCTGGGTGAGGAAGAATACGGCCGTGACGTTGAGCGCGAACGATTGCTGGAACTGGTCCTCGCTGACGGTTTCGAACGGTACCAGGAACGCCACGCCGGCATTGTTGACGAGGATATCGAGAGGTGGGCCGCGCCTGACATGCTCGACCACGGCATCAATGCCGGCGCTGGCCGACAGGTCAGCTGACAGCGTTTCGACATTATCCCCGAGCTGCTTGCGGGCGGCGTCGAGTTTTTTGCCGTCGCGGCCGACGATCAGCACGCCAGCGCCTTCGCGCAAGAAAGCCTCGGCGATTGCCAGCCCGATCCCGTCCGAGCCGCCGGTGACCAGTGCCCGTTTGCCGCCTAGTCTCATCCAGCACTCCCGCGCATTGCCGTCTTGTCTGGTAAGGAGAGCAGCGCCGTTGCCGATTGTGGTCAAGCCGCCGGCCTATCTCACAGTATGAACTTCGGCTGTCGGGCACGATGGTCTATTCGGCAGCGGCTGCATCGCGCCGAACAGCCAGGCGGAGAGCGACAAAATCCTTGACCTGATGAATGGCCTGTTCACGCGTAACGCTGCCTGGCTGCAGGCCAAGCCGCAGCCACAGCCCGTCGATCAGCGTGGTGACGCCGAAAGCGATCTCGTCAGCATCGCGCGCCGGCGTGAGACCGCGCAGGCCGGACAGCAGGTTGGAGCGCATGCGCGCATGGATCACCTTCTGAATGCGGGCAAGCTTTTCGTCGCGCGGCACCTCCGCGCAAAGCGAAAGCCAGGCGTGGCAGAGGGACGGCTGGAAGAGATGCGGCTCGAAATTGCCTTCGATGATGGCATCTATCCGTTGCATTGGGGTGCGCGCCTGCTTCAGCCGCTCGACCACTGCATGACGCAGCACCAGGTTCGACTCGCGCATGGCGTGCTCGAACAGTTCCCGCTTGCTGTTGAAATAATGCAGCACGATGCCCTTCGACGCGCCGGCCTGTGCCGCCACTTTTTCTATGGTGGCGCCAGCTATGCCTTCGCGCTGAAGCACGGCAAAGGCGGCTTGCCGCAGCTCTTTGCGGCGTATGTCGCTGAGGCGCTTGAGTTTCACGGGCCGGATCCATGCATCGAAAACCGACGTTGACATTTTCGTCCGCCGAGATCAAGAATTGACCGGTGGGACAATATAAGGACCGAATGGTCAACACCGTTGGTGAAATGAGGAGAACCGAAATGCTTCGTAGCCTTGGAATAGGCGCCTCGCTCTGGGTCCTGCTGGCGACCCAGCCGGTCTTTGCGGCTGAACCTGAACAATGCAAGGTCGTGCGCATGGCCGAGCCTGGATGGAACGACCTTGCCTTCACCACCGGCGTCACCAGCGTCTTGCTCGATGCGCTTGGCTACAAGCCGGCAAGCTCGCTTCTGGGCATCAACGTCATCTATGAATCCTTGAAGAACAATGATTTGGACGTGTTCCTTGGCTATTGGGATCCGGCGATGATCACCTATTACGAGCCCTATAAGAAGGACGGCTCGGTAGACGATGTGCGCGTCAATCTCGTCGGCGCCAAATACACCTTTGCCGTGCCGACTTACGTCTGGGAGGCCGGCGTCAAGGATTTTGCCGACCTGCAAAAGTTCGCCGACAAGTTCGGCAGGAAGATGTATGGCATCGAGCCGGGCTCGAACCAGCTGATGATGGACGCCATCGCCGATAAGTCGCTGGGCCTCGATGGCTGGCAGGTCGTCGAATCGAGTGAAGCCGGCATGCTTTCCGAGGTCGGCTACGAGATCAAGGAAAAGCGCTTCATCGTCTTCCAGGGTTGGGCGCCGCATCCAATGAACACGATGTACGACTTCAAATATCTGAGCGGCGGCGACAAGTTCTATGGCCCGAACTTCGGCGCCGCGACGGTGACGACGCAGGTGCGCAAGGGCTATCTGCAGCAATGCCCGAATGTCGGGCAGTTGCTGAAGAACCTCGCCTTCGACATCGATTTCGAAAATCTCGGCATGGGCTATCTCATCAATGACGGCCTGAAGCCGGAGGAAGCCGGCCTGAAGGCCATCAAAGGGAATCCGGATAGGCTCGGCGCCTGGCTTGCCGGTGTCACCACATTCGATGGCAAGCCCGCGCTCGACGCGGTCAAGCAGCAGCTCGGCCTTTGATATCGGTCGATCAGGCTGGCTGGAACGGCCGCAAGCGCAAGGTCGGTGCCAGCTGCACTGAAACGGCCTGCGTCGAAATCGCCGGGCAGGAGCCCGCGCTGGTGCTGGTGCACGGCTTCTCCGACACGAGCCGCAGCTTCTCCTTGCTGGCGCCGCATCTCGCCGGGCGCCGGCTTATCATCCCAGACCTGCGCGGGCATGGCGCCTCGCCGGCCGGGACACGCGGCTTCGCGTCAGCGGATTTCGCGGAAGATGTGGTGAGTTTGATCGAGCGGTTGCGCCTCGAGCGGCCGGTTCTGGTCGGGCATTCCTTGGGCAGTATGGTGGCGATCGAGGCAGCAGCGCGCTATCCCGAGATGATTGGCGGCCTGGTGCTGATGGCCGGAACGGTGCGGCCGCAGATCGGTGAGGATCACCCGATGACCATTGGTGTGCGGGCACTTCGAGACCCGATATCGCCGGCCGATCCGTTCTATGACTATTGGCATGCCTGCGAGGCCGAGGTTCCAGCGGACTTCCTGACCATGGTTGCAAAGGAGGCGTCAGCCATGCCGGCGGCACTTTGGCGAGCAATCCTGGAGCAGGTTCGGCGCGTCGATCTTACCGACAAGGCGCGTACGCTGCGCCTGCCGGCGCTTGTCATTGCTGGCGGGCGCGACCTGCTCTTCGACGAAACGCACCAACAGCGGCTCCTCGAAGAAATCCCTGCCGCGGAGTTCGTGGGCGCGGCGCGGTGCGGGCATAACCCGCACTGGGAGGATCCGGCATTGGTCGCGGCAGCCATCGCCCGATATTTCAAGGTCCGGAGTAAAGCTGGATCCCAGTCGACGGCCGACGCGACCGGCAGTCCGGGCTGAGAGCAGTCATGAACCTTTCCGAATATGTGGCGTTGGATGCCGTCGCCCTGGCCGGGCACGTTCGTTCGGGCGAACTGTCCGTTGTCGAGGTCGTCGAGGCGGCTATCGAAGCAATCCAAAGCATCAATCCCGCCATCAATGCCGTGACACTGATCGATGCGGACCGGGCGCTTTCCGCGGCGGCAAGCTGCAACCGGCACGCCGCACTCGCCGGCATTCCTTTCCTGGTCAAGGACACCGGCGTGAATGTGCGGGAGTGGCCGACGACGCACTCGTCGCTCTACTTCAAGGATGCCGCGCCGAAACCCGACAGCGAGATCGTCCGGCGCTGGCGGGCCGCCGGTCTGATCTTGCTGGGCAAGACAAACACGCCTGAATTCGCCAATGACTTCGTCACCGAACCCAGCTTTCGCGGCCCCACCTTGAACCCTTGGGATCTTTCGCTGACGGCGGGCGGCTCAAGCGGTGGAGCTGCTGCCGCGGTGGCAAGCGGCATGGTGGCGGTCGCCCACGGTTCCGATATCGGCGGCTCGATCCGGGTGCCGGCTGCCTGTTGCGGCGTGTTCGGCATGAAGCCGTCGCGCGGACTCACGCCTGTCGGCCCCTGTCGAGGTCAGGTCGGCGCCGGGCTCTACGCCGACAACGTCCTGTCCCGCACCGTTCGCGACAGCGCCGCCATGCTGGACATAACTGCCGGTCCAGAACAAGGAGCGCCTTACTCCGTGTCAAAATCGGTGCCGTCCTACCTGGACTGGCTGTCTTCGCCCGGCGAGCATCTGCGCGTCGCGTGCCTGGCGCACCGGCCGGATGGCGCGCCGGTCGCGCCCGAGATCGAGGAAAAATTACGTCAAGCCATGGTCCTCCTCGAGGATATGGGGCACGAGGTCACACAGGCGCGTTTCCCGCGGGAAGGCAGCGCCGAAGCGGACTGGAGCATCTTCTGGATGTCGGAGGTCGCGCGGCTGGTTGACGAGCGCGCCGACGAGATCGGGCGGATGCCGGGGGCCGGCGAAATCGAAAGCCTCAGTCGTCACGCGCTCGACTGTTTTCGACGGTCCTCGGCCGCCGACTATCTCAGGGCGCAGGACCATGTGCACAGCGCTTCGCTGGCGATGGCGAGGGCGTTCGATGCGTTCGACCTGATCATGACGCCGACCACGGCCGGCCTGCCGCCCCGGCTTGGCGCCATCCATGGCGATGGTGCTCTCTTTGATTACGAGGCTTGGGCGAGCCGGGCTTACGGCTTTGCGCCTTTCACGGAAATCTTCAACGTCACCGGCCAACCGGCCGCCAGCCTGCCGCTGTTCCAGTCGAAAGGCGGCCTGCCGATTGGCATCCAGCTCATTGGCCGCAAGAACGAGGATCACCGTCTGCTGCGCGTTTCCCTTGACCTGGAGCAGGCAACCGCATGGACGGCGCGTTACCAGGCGATCCATGCCAGACACTTTCAGGCATGAACCAGGAGGCTCCGGCGACGTAGGAGGCGTCGACGATGTTGGTTCATACCGAAATTGGGTGCTGCCCGAGCAGCGATCGCGCCGTCGGTAACAGACGCAAAACCTCCGCGGGCCTGGCGAATTCCCGTTGTACGGTCTGCTGAAGCGCCTGCCAGTCTGGGGAGGCGGCCAAGGCCGCCTCGTGGCGGGTATGCGCCTCGGCGCAGTCGAAACCCGTGACGCTGATGAAGACGTTTTCGCTGGCCCGCACCGGCAGCCGCGGAAAGCTGTTTTCGGCATGCTCGGTGACGAAGGCGGCGAGCGGTTGTCCGCCAAGTGCGGCAAGAACCGGAAGAGCCTCGGTCTGGAAATCCCTGGCGAAGCCGGCTTCGAGGCCCGGTCGCAAATGATGAATCCTGATGACAACAATTGCCTGCAAAGCACTGCTTGTGCTTGGTTCTTCGAGATCCGTCTGGGGTACTCGTTGCGATCCCGAGAGGTCGAAGCCGGCGCCCGGCCAAGCCGGTTTCAGCAGCAGCACGTCGTCGGAATCGATCATCGTGGCGTTGGCGGCGTTGCGCCAGGCCGCCCACACCGGCCCGTCATAGAAGGCGGCCAGCGCATGCTTCCGCGCGATCATGCCGTCGAAGCCGCGCAACCAGACGAACATATCTGGCCGGTCGAGGTCGCGGAACTGGCCGATGATGGTCATCCCCGCGGTTTCCTGGCCCTCGATCAAATGATTGTCGAAGATGCCGATCAGCGTCTCGCGTCGGCCAGGTTTCAGCGTGTATTGCCGAAGTTCGACGACGGGCGAGGCGAGCAGATCGGATTTAGGCGCGGCATTCAAAGGCAGGTTCATCGCTCGATCTCAAAAACAGGACAGTCATCCTGTTTTACAAAACAGACCGGTTGTCCTGTTTTGTCAATCTGCTATCGTGTGGAAATGTCAGCAGAGACCACAGCCCGCCCAAAGGCGCGGGCTAAAAAACGCACCAATGACCCCGAAGGCATGCGCAAAAAGGTGCTCGATGTCGCCGAAGAGGCGTTTCAGGCACGCGGCTATCACGCCTCCAGCATGGGCGACCTGATGGCGACGGCGGGCGTCACCGGCGGCGCGCTGCACCACCATTTCGCGACCAAGAAGGCGCTGGCGCTAGCAGTCATCGAAGAGCGGGTCGCCGCCGCCGTCGAGGAGACCTGGATCGCGCCAGTGCGGAGGGCCGGCTCGGCGCGGGAGGGCGTGCGCGCCGTGTTCGCGGCCGTCGCGGCGGAGCTGGAGCAGCAGGGATTCGTGCGCGGCTGCCCGCTCAACAATCTGGCGCACGAACTGTCGCTTGCCGATCCGGATTTCCGCATTGCCCTTGCCGACATTTTTTCGGCCTGGCGTCAGGCGATTGCCGACAAGATCAGGGCCGACCAGCAGGCGGGCCGGGAGCAGGGCACCGATCCGCAGCGCTTCGCAGCGCTCGCCGTCGCCACCTATTCCGGCGCCATGTCGATGGCCAAGACCGCACAGGACACAAGAGTGCTGCGCGACTGCCTGATGGCCTTGGAACAGGGCGTCACGAGGCGACGTCGCAGGATACTGCACAAAGCCCCTTGACGCCGGCAGGACAGAGGCGCCGCCGTCGCTCACTATGACCGAGGTGGGGAGGCCGAGCTCTTAATTCGGCAGCGGCTTGATCAGCTCGTAGCCGACCACGCTTTCGGCGCTGGTGCCCTCGTCATAGCGCCTGGCCACAACTGCCTGCAAGTCGGGTGCGTAAAGCGCGGTAAACTCGTCCCGCGTCTCGCCGGCCTCGCTCCTGATCGTCTGCTTGACCGCGAGCACGGAGTATTTGCATTCACCCAGGCTGAACGTCTCCTTGCCCTTGACGTTGATCTCCAGCGTCTCGGTGCCCTTCGGCGGCTTGTTCGGTGCGAGGCGGGCAAACACGATCTTGTTCTTAGCCCCCGCCTTCAGCGGGAACACCTTCCTGAGATCGGAAAACGGGATCATCGCCAGCTGCCCCGTGCTGCTGTCGCGAAACACCTCGATCAGTCCGCCGAACAGGTACTGCGACTGCGGCGATTGCGACTGGTATTTGTTGGCAACGGCCACCATTCCGCCCGCTGCCGGTCGAAATTCGCTGTGGATGCCAGGCCTTTCGAGAATGAAGCCGGCCTTGGCCGATTTGACGTCGATGCACTCGGCGCCATGCGCTGCGCTCGTCACCGCCAGAATGGCCATTGTCATGCCGATGGAAGCAGTTTTCATGCCGTCCTCCTCTGCCCGCGCAAGTTGAATGCCGAAAGCAATGCCAGACCTGGGAGAACGTGTCGACATACTTTGCGAGCAACTGGACTGCCGGTCCGCGTCGTGCTGAATTTTAGCGCATGATGCATCGCATTCCCGCCCCACCGGTTTCCCGGCGCAGCTTCCTGATGCAGGCAGCGGCCCTTGCCGTGGCCGGCGCCGTTTCGCGCCCGGCCTTCGGCCAGACCGGGCAGCGCATCCCGCCGATCGACGCCACCTTCCTGTTTATCGCTGATGTCCATGCCTGCCGAATGGCGAACGGATTGAGCCCGCATTGCGAGCAGGAGGGCAAGACTGACGCTGCCTTGCTGCGCAATGTCGCCGCACTCAACGGCGTCGGTGACAGACAATGGCCGGCCGAAATCGATGGCGTTGCCACCGGCCTGCGCTCGACGGGCAAAATCAGCACGCCGCTCGGCCTCGTCGTTGGCGGCGACATCACCGATGACGGCGGCGGCCAGATCACCCAGCCCAGCGAGGGCACGCAGCTGCTTCAGTTCAGCCAGCGCTACCAGCAGGGCGTCGGCCCCGACCGCGTGCACATTCCGGTCTATGTCGGCCTTGGCAACCACGACCTCGACCAGAACGGCCCGCGCTCGCATGTCGACTGGTACCGCCGCGAAATGCGAGACTATGTTGAGGTCAACCACCGCCCCGGCGTGTTCTTCAAGCCGCCTGCGCCGGCGACCGACTACGACGTCGAGACCGACTGCTATTCATGGGATTGGGGCGGTCTGCATCTTGTCCAGACGCACCGTTTTGCGGGCGATACCGGCCACGGCGCCGCCAGCAGCCTGCCATGGCTGAAGCAGGACCTTGCCACCTATGCCGGCGACGGCCGCCCGGTCATCCTGTTCCAGCATTATGGCTGGGATACCTTTTCGATCGAAAGATGGGACGCGACCGAAAGTAGCTTCGACGACAACGGCACGGGTCCACCGCATTGGTGGAGCGAGGCCGACAGGCAGGCGCTGCTGGCTGTGCTGAAGGGTTACAACGTCGTCGGCATCTTCCATGGCCACCAGCACGCGACGCCGATGATCTACCACCGTGACGGGCTTGATTTGTTCAAGCCGAAGGC
Organism: Mesorhizobium sp. M1403; assembly: GCF_040317695.1. NCBI lineage: Bacteria > Pseudomonadati > Pseudomonadota > Alphaproteobacteria > Hyphomicrobiales > Phyllobacteriaceae > Mesorhizobium > Mesorhizobium sp. M1403. The sequence goes on from NZ_JAMYKY010000007.1 coordinate 112,457, forward strand.
CGCCTTCATGGGCGGCTTTGCGTTGGCGCGGGTGACCGGAAACAGCATGGATGTGGTGCTGGGCGAAGCCGCCGGAGATCATGGCGAGGTCACCTTCACCAATGCGTACAGCAAAAGCCTGACTTTCTGACGGGTAAGAGACGGCGCAAAAAAAGGCGGCCGAGCCGCCTTTTTCCTGGTTTGCGAAGGGCAGGCGTCAAAGCGCCTTCTTCACCTTGTCCTTCACGTCGCCGTAAGCCTTCTGGATCTTGCCGGTGGCCTTGTCGACGTTGCCTTCGGCCTCGGTGCGTCTGTTGCCGGTGGCCTTGCCGGCGGCCTGCTTGACCGAGCCCTTGGCTTGCTTGGCGACGCCTGCCACCTGATCCTTGTTCACCATCGCGCATCTCCTGGAGTTCGGGAGTTTTATTTGCGAGGTAAACGGTCAGGCACCGCTTCGGTTCCATGCATCGCCGGACAACCGGTTGCACCCGGCGCGGTAATGCGGCTAGGCTCTGCCCGGGGGGATTTCGATGCGTTTTCGCCTTGCCTGTGCCGTTGCGACGTCCATGCTTTTGGCAGGCTGCGTCGCCGATGATGTCGGGCCGATCAACGTCTTTACGCCCGAAGCCGGCAGGCCGTCGCCGGCTTTCATTCCAGATCCGGGCGACGACGGCTCGACTGTGCTCGGCCTCGCCTTCTCCGGTGGCGGCACCCGGGCCGCGGCCTTCTCCTACGGCGTTCTGCGGGCGCTGGACGACATCGTCATCGACGAGCAGCCGCGGCGGCGCACGCTGGTCGATGACATCAGGATGATTTCCGGTGCATCAGGCGGCGCGGTGACTGCCGCCTATTTCGGCTACAAGGGCGAGGACGGCTACCGCGACTTTCGCGAACGGTTCCTGATCCAGAATGCTGAGGCCGACCTTCGAACAAGGCTGTCGCCGTTCAACCTTGTCCGCGCCTACTATGGCGGCGTCAATGACCGCAGCGGTTTTGCCAAATGGCTGAACGACAATCTCTTCGACGATGCGACATTCGAGGCGTTCGCCAAGCCGGACCGGCCCATCATCTGGATCAACGCGTCCGATATCTATAACCGCACGCCATTTCTGTTCAGCTACGACACTTTCGCGGCGCTTTGTAGCGATCTCGACAAGATGCGGTTGGCTGATGCGGTCGCGGCTTCCGCTGCCGTGCCGGTGGTCTTCGCGCCGATCGTGGTTTCCGCCACCAGCCCGGATTGCGGCTACCGCAGGCCGCAATGGTTGAGCCGGGCACTGGCCGATCACAATGCCTCGATCAGGCTCAAGGCCTATGCCAGCGCGCTCGATTCCTATCAAAACGCCGATCCCCTCGACTATGTGAAATTGCTGGACGGTGGTCTGACCGATAATCTCGGCGTCACCGGCTTTACCCTGGAGCGCTCCGCCGCCGGCACCCCCTATGGTCCGCTGTCGCCGGCCGCCGCTGTCCGGTTGAGGACGCTGCTTTTCATCGTTGCCGACGCCGGCGCCGACAACGACGTGAGCTGGGCCAAGTCTATCCACGGACCGCGGCTTAGCGAGTTGCTCGACGCCGTGACGAGCACCACCATGGCGGCCGCGGTGCGCGACGAAGCCGACGCACTGAAGCTGGCCGTCTCGCAATGGCGCGGTGAATTGGTCCGCTACCGCTGTGCTTTGCCGACCTCGACCGTGGCTGCCTATCGCGGCTCGACTGCCGGCTGGGATTGCCGCGATGTTGAACTCGTGGTCCAATATCTGTCCTTTGCCGACCTCGACCAGGCGACACAGGCCAAGCTGAACGCTGTCCCGACGCGGCTGAAATTGCCGGTCGATCAGGTCGACCTCACCATCGCGGCCGGTCGCGAGGCGCTGCTGGTCAATGCGGATATCACCAAGGCGGTCGCCGCCATCCGCGCTCGCGCCGGCGTCACGCCGGGGGCACAATTGGCCGCGGCACAAGCAAACTGAGCCGCTGGGCTCGACACGGAGAGACCATCTTGGCTGAATTCACGCTCTTCATCGGCAACAAATGCTTCTCGTCCTGAGGCCATGGCTGGCGATGAAGCATCTGGAGATACCGTTCGAGGAAGGTTTTGTGCGCCTGCGCACGCCCGAGACCGCCGCCAATCTGGCCAGGATATCACCCTTGCCATCCTTGAATATCTTGCCGACCTGTTTCCCGACAAGAAGCTCTGGCCGGCCGATATCGGCGCTCGCGCGCACGCCCGCTCGGCGGCGACAGAGATGCATTCCGGCTTTCGCGAGGTCCGCTATGGCTGGCCGATGAATTTGCGCCGGCCAAAAGGCCACAAGCCGCTCGACGCCGAAGGTGAGGCGCAACGGGCGCGCATCGAGGATCTGTGGCGGCAATGCCGGGAAAAATACGGCAAAGGCGGGCCGTTCCTGTTTGGCCATTTCACCGCGGCCGACGCCATGTACGCGCCGGTCGTCACCCGCTTCGACACCTATGGCGGCACGCTGGCGCCCGACACCCGCGCCTATGTCGATGCCGTGCTTTCGATGCCGGCGATGCGCCACTGGTATGCGGAGGCGGCGAAGGAGCCATGGCCGGAGCCCGGCCCCGACGAATGAGCCGAGCAACCGGCGAGCTGGTCTTCCACTTCGCGGCCCGCGGCCTATCTGAAGATCGGGCAGGGGCTTTGGAGACTTCACAATGACAGCTGTTTCTTCCGCACTGGCCGGCAAGGTCGCGCTTGTCACCGGCGCCTCGTCGGGCATCGGCGAGGCAACCGCTGTGGCGCTGGCGGCCGCCGGGGCAAAGGTGGCGATTGCCGCCCGCCGCGCCGATCGCCTCGAAGCGCTGGCCGCGCGTATCGAAAAGGCCGGCGGCACGGCACTCCGTATCGCGGCCGACGTCACCAGCAACGACGATGTCACCGCCATGGTCGACAAGGTTGTCGCCGAATGGGGCCGCCTCGACATCCTCGTCAACAATGCCGGGGTGATGCTTCTGTCGCCGGCCGCCGAGGCGGTGCTCGATGACTGGCGCCGCATGGTCGAGCTCAACCTGCTGGCGCTGATGGGTGTCACCAAAGCGGCGCTGCCGCATCTCAGGGCCGCCAAGGGTCACATCGTCAATGTCTCGTCGGTCGCCGGCCGCGTCGCCAATCCCGGCGCCAGCGGCTATGCCGCAACCAAGTTCGGCGTCGTCGGCTTTTCCGAATCGCTGCGCCGCGAAGTCTACTCCGACAAGGTTCGCGTCACCGTCATCGAACCCGGCCTGGTGCGCACCGAGCTCGGCGACCATATCACCAATCCGGCGGCGAAGACTGGGCTCGACCAGCGGCTCGCCGCCATGGAGGCGCTGGCCGCCGAGGACATCGCCGCGGCCATTCTCTACGCCGTGAGCCAGCCGGCGCACGTCAACGTCAACGAGATCGTCATCCGCCCGACCGACCAGGAACGGTGAATGACGTCGGATCGTTTCGTTAGACTTCGAATCCCGCCCGCAGGAAATCGCCACACTCCTCGACCAGCCGGGACGGGTCCCTCGCAAGGTAGACGCCGAAATCCGCCATCGGCGCCGGCGGCAGGTTGAAGCGTCCGTTGAGGCTTTGGCAGTCGGGCGGCAGTCCTTCCTGCAGCAGAAGGCCGATGCCAAGCCCGGCCCTCAGCGCCGAGATCAGCGTCGCGAAAGTCGACACGCGGCAGCCGATCTTCCAGCCGAGCCCGGCCTCGGCGAGCGAGGCCAGCATTCTGTCCTGCCAGGAGCAGGCGCCTTCGAAGATGACCAGCGGAAGCTCGACCTCGTCATCGATCTCGATCATGCGGCTTGCCGCCCAGACCAGCTGTCGTGACAGATGACCTCGCGGCGCCTTTGTGAAGCGCGCCGGATCGGCCATGACGATGTCGCATTTTCCTTCGCCCAGCGACTTGCTGAGATCGGCGCTGCTGGCCGATGTCAGCTCGATCTCCACGGAAGGATGCCGGCGGCGGAAGTCGGCAATGATCAGCGGCAGCCGTGTCACCGCCAAATCCTCGATGATGCCCAGCCGGACACGGCCGACCAGCCTGCGGCCTTCTATCTCGCGCCTGGCATCGTCGCCGATCGCGATGGCCTTGCGGGCGAAGGCGAGCAGGATCTCGCCGGCCTCGGTCAGCGTCACGCCGCGCGGCGAACGGCGCAGCAGCTCGGCGCCGACTTCACCCTCGAGGCGCTGAAGCTGCATGCTCACCGCCGCCTGGGTGCGGGCAAGTCGATCGGCCGCCCGGCTCACCGTTCCCGTATCGGCCACGGTGACGAAGGCGCGCAGCAGCCTGACGTCGATATCTCCAGTCATAAGAATTCCTGATAGCTGTGTCAGCACTATCAGGCTATCCGAAAGCCCGATCTGAATTCAAGGTCCGCTTGCACGAACGAAAACAGGAGCAGCCACCTTGTCCTACAGAAGAAGATTTGAGGAGTTCGGTGTCGCCTGGCCGTCGCTCGAGCGGCCTGCTTTGCCGTTCTCGCCGACGGTTCGGGTCGCCGACGTCGTCTATGTCTCCGGTCAGATTCCCGAGATCGCGCAGGAGATCGCCGCGATCGGCCAGGTCGGCAGAGAGATCGATCTGGCTGCTGCGCAGAACGCCGCCCGGCTCTGCGCGGCCAACATCGTCTATTGGCTGGACAAGGAACTGGACGGCAATCTTGACCGTGTCATGAAATTCGCCAAGCTGACCGTCTATGTGAATGCGACGGCCGGCTTTTCGGCCTATTCGGAGGTCGGCAACGGAGCATCCGAATTTCTGCTCCATGTTTTCGGCGAGCGTGGCGAGCACGCCCGCTGCTCGCTCGGCATGGCCGGCTTGCCGGCCAATGTTCCGGTCGAAGCCGACGCTATCGTGCATGTCCGCTAGGGAAGTCGCTCGAAATAGCCAGTGAAACCAGCAGGAGGCTTGGCTTGATGGATGCAAATCTTGAGGGGCGGAAGGCGCTGGTTCTCGGCGGCGGCAAGGGCCTCGGTTTCGGCGTCGCCGAAGCGCTCGCGGCGAAAGGCGCCGAGATCATCCTGGTCGGACGAGGGGAGAAGACCCTGGATGTGGCGCGGCGCGCGATCGAGGCCGCCGGCCACATCTGCTCGACCTTCAGCGCCGACCTCTCCGACAACGACAGCGTCTCCCGGCTGATCCGTGCCGTCGAGGACGAGCATCAACGGATCGACATCGTCCTGCTCAATGGCGGCGGCCCGCCGCCCTTCGCGGCCAGTGTCTTCGATGCGAGCGTCTGGGAGAAGCAGTTCACCAGCATGGTGCTGAGCCAGATGCGCGTTGCCATTTCTTTCCTGCCAGGCATGCGGGCGCGGCGCTGGGGACGCATCATCGCCGTTTCCTCCACATCCGTCCGCGAGCCGATCCCCGGCCTTACCGCCTCGAATGCGCTGCGTGCGTCGCTCGCTGGCTGGGCCAAGACCCTGGCCGGCGAAGTGGCGGCGGACGGCGTTACCGTCAACCTGTTGCTGCCTGGCCGTTTTGCGACGGACCGGACCAAACAGTTCGACGCCATGGACGCCGCCGACAGGGGTGTCGACGCTGCCGTGATCGCCGCCGAGAGTCAGGCCGATATCCCGGCAAAGCGCTACGGCACTCCCGCCGAATTCGGTGCGGTTGCAGCATTCCTGGCCAGCGACGCCGCCGCCTATATTACCGGCGTGGCTTTGCCGGTGGATGGCGGGCTCAGTCGCGGCATGGTGTGAGGAGCAGGGGGCGGCGGCGCGAATGGTCGCATCACACAGGAACGCCCCTCGTGCCTTTTATCTGCGCGGGGGGCGTCCTGGTGGTCGTCCGCCTTTTCTCAAGATCGCTCTTTCGAGAACGGCGTTCGACACCGAAAAAATGCTCCGGCGCCAAAATGGTTCCCGGCTAAGTGGTTTTTTCGGCGGGCAATAGCCCGGTTTTCGCTGTCGTATTTGCCGCCGCCGCGCATCTCCACGAGTGTTGCAAATCAAAAAAATTGACACAGCGCGCAAAGAAGTCTACAAGAATTTTGTCGATGTTTGTTTGACCGACTTTTGTTATCCGCGTGCCGAGGCGCGCCTTTGACGAACTTCCCCATCAAAATCGAGACAAACGTTGTTGTGCATCCGCATGACGGCGAACGAATATTTGCCATGGAAAGGGTTCGTTATGAGCACAGGCACAGTTAAATGGTTCAACGCCACCAAGGGTTTTGGTTTTATTCAGCCTGACGACGGTTCTGCCGACGTTTTTGTCCACATCTCAGCCGTCGAGCGCGCCGGAATGCGCGACATCGTCGAGGGCCAGAAGCTTGGCTACGAGATGGTCCGCGACAACAAGTCGGGCAAGATGTCCGCCGACCAGTTGAAGGCGGCCTAAAACGGAATTCAGCCTCACCGGTGACCACGGATGTACTGGCACCGGTGAATGGCAATTCCAGCGCATGGTCGCGGGGAGGTTAAGCCCCCCGCTCATGCGCATGAGAAGAACGTTTCTTTGCGCGTCTCTCGGGATGCGCGGGCGCTCTCATGGAAGGTCAGGCGGTGCCTGGCCTTTTTCATTTTTGCGCTTCGACCGCCGAAAGAGCGCTGCTCGACGGCCCGGACGTGCTAAGAGGCTGTTTCGAAATTCGCTCTGACGGCCATCAGACGGCCGTCAGAGTAGAATTTCCAAACGGTCTCTGAGGACGTTCCAGCAATTTGAAACCGGCTGCCGTATTGCTTTGTGCGGGATCCTGGCTGAAAGACCAATCTCGCCACTTTTCGGCGGCGCGCTCCGAACCGGGAGAAAGACCTTGACCGCACCTTCAAAAAGACCCCGCGACCAGGCCGAATCCATTTTTAGCAAGACGCGGACCCAGTCGATGTCGCTCGACCGCATCAATTCCGAACGGGATGCCGTCAGCCAGGCGCGCGAAGCCAAGACCGCGCGGCTGCGCGAACTGCGCCTGGAAAAGGAAGCCGATGACATGGCGGCAGCGGTTGCGCTCGCGGCCTCGCCGAAACGCGCGGGCAAACGCTGATGGCCACCAAACGCGTGCCTCAAAAGGCGATCGCCGCCGATTCGACCATCGCCGATGTCGTGGGTGAGCTCGACAAGCCGGTCGAATATGTCCGGCGCGTGCTCGAAAAGCTCGAGCGCTGCCGGCGTGTCCACGGCGATGCCCAGGTGCGGCTCGGCGTGCGCGGCCGTGCCGAATGCCCCAATTATCTGATCGAATACGTCCGGGAAAACGCCAAGACGCACGAGCGCGTGACCTATCAGGACGCCGCCTACAGCGGCAGCACGCATCGCGAGCTGGCGCCCCGGCACATCGAGGAAGCCAGGAACTGGTCGCCCGAAGAAATGAACATCACGGCCGTTTCGGCGCTCATCGGCCGCCTTCGCAATCCGAATGCGCCATCATCGCGTTTCTCTGACGAGGATTGATATGGCAATCAAGTTTTCCGCCAAGGGCCAGCCGGCCGCGCCTACTGCCGCCGTGAAGCCGGCCAAGCCGGCCGCCGCACCAAAAACCGGTGAAGCCGCCGAAGCGGGTACCGATCTGTTCAGGTCGCCGGCCGAAGCACCGCCGCGCAAGCCGAAGAAGAAATAGCACCCTTGCAGCAAAATGCCGGCCGGAAATCTGCGCCAAGGCTGCTTGCCCTGGCGGTCGCAGAGGATTTTTTGTCGCCACAAGAGGGCGCCGATCCGGTTGCCTTCGATTGCCAGACCTGTGGCGCCTGCTGCGCCTACTCGTCAAGATGGCCGCGCTTTTCAACCGAGGATGACGCGCAGCTCGACCTTATCCCGCAAAAATACGTGGCTGCCGATGAAGCCGGCATGCGCTGCGACGGCGCGCGCTGTTCGGCACTGTGCGGCGAGGTCGGCAAGTCGACCGCCTGCGGCATCTACGAGATCCGTCCCGACGTCTGCCGCGCCTGCATGCCGGGCGATGACGACTGCCTGATGGCGCGCCTGGCTCACGGACTGCCGGTGGTGTAGTGACGGCCCTCGGGCAGTTTTGAAATTCGTCAGTCAGATGATCGAAAGTCGCTGCGGTAGAGGCCGGGCGATCGTCCGGTCAACCGTTTGAATGCCTGCGAGAACGACGGCACCGATTCATATCCGACGGCGCGCCCGATCTCGCCAATGTTCTGGTTCGTTTCTCGCAGAGCCTTGGCGGCAAGGTTCATCCGCCATCGAGTCACATAGGACAGCGGCGGCTGTCCCACGAGTTGAGCGAAGCGACGCGCGAAGGTGGCCCGGGACTGTGCCGCGCCGCTGGCAAGGGAAGCGATAGTCCAGGGACCATCCGGCCGCTCGTGGATCAGGCGCAAAGCCTGCGCAATGCCTTTATCGCGTAAGGCGCCAAACCATCCGCCTGTTCCGAGAGGCTGATGTTCTATCCAGGCACGCAATAAGAAGATCAACGTGCTGTCGAGAAGACGTGGGGCGACAATGTCGTGACCGCCGAGATTGCTTTTTGCTTCGACCTGCAGAAGTTCCAGGGCAAGCCGCAGCGGCTCGCTGGTGTCGATCTGATTTCGGGTCAAATGGATCAGCGGTGGAAGCAGCGAAACCATCGGATATGGTCCGACGCCGTCGAGTGAATATCTCGCACAAAGAAGAGTTGTCGCGCCGCTCTCGCTTTTCGGTTCCAGTCCGCTCCGATTTGCGGAAAGGACGGCGGATATCGATGCCGTCGGTGCATCCGCCGGATTGCAAAGGGCATGCCCGATACCGCTCGCGACAAGGATGACGTCTCCCTCGCCTAAGCGGATCGGCTCCTTTTCACCGGCTAGCCGCAGCCAGCATTCGCCGTTCTGTATGACGTGGATGGCGGCATTCCTTATCGGATCGACCGAAATACCCCATGGCCGATGCAGGGTCGCGCTGCCGATCATGGCGCTGCCAAATCTCAGCGAAGCAAGAACTTCGGACAAGGCATCCATGAGAACCATCCTCCGATGATGAATCGGACAACGATATTAGACGATTGGATAAGAATCTAGCGGAATGGCATATCGACCATCTCACAAGCGTGGCTGATTATGTTGGCAATGTCGGCGTGCGGACGCTCCTGTTCACACCAGGCAGAAGCAGGCACCTCACGGAGCAAAACATGCGTGACGAACCATCAAATCCAGTTACAGCCAAGAGTTATAATTCGCTCGAGACCAACAAGACGATCGTCCTGGACTTCATCGACAAAGCAGTAAACCAGGGCAACATCGAAGCTGCTTCGATGCATTTTGGCGAACGCTACATCCAACATAATCCGAACATTGCGGATGGTGCGGACGGCTTCAAAGCCTATCTGCAGCAGCTCAAACAGTCATTTCCCCTCGTGAGGGGAGAGGTGAAGCGGATTTTTGCCGAAGGGGATTTCGTCATCGTGCACATGCACGCAAAACGCGAACCCGAAGAGGAGGGCTTGGCCATCGTCGACATTTTCAGGCTGAACGAGAGTAAGCTAGTCGAACACTGGGAAGTTCGGCAGCCCATCGCGGATAGCAAGCTGCACGCCAATAGCATGATCTGAATGCGGATAGGCTCTCAGGCTGGCTTGTGCCCGCACGTTTCGCTGATTACGCTGCCGGCGGCAGGGCCAGCACCGGGAGACCATCTGTGAGCATCGAATTCCTGTTGACGTCGCTGATTGTCGTGGCTTCGCCCGGCACTGGCGTTCTCTATACGCTGAGCGCCGGGCTTTCGCGTGGTGCGCGTGCCAGCATCATTGCCGCTTTCGGCTGCACGCTCGGCATCATTCCGCATATGGCGGCCGCCATCACCGGCCTCGCGGCTCTGCTGCACACCAGCGCCGTCGCCTTCGAGACGCTGAAATATCTCGGCGTCGCCTACCTGCTCTACATGGCCTGGAACACGCTGAAGGAGAAGGGCGGCCTGAGCGTCGACGAAAATGTCGCGCCGCGCTCGGCCGGCAAAGTGATCACTTCGGGCATCCTCATCAACATCCTCAATCCGAAGCTGTCGATCTTCTTCTTTGCCTTCCTGCCGCAATTCGTCACCACCACCGAACCGCGTGCGCTGTCGAAGATGCTGGAGCTCAGCAGCGTCTTCATGCTGCTCACCTTCGTGGTCTTTGTCGGTTACGGCATCTTCGCGGCGTCGGTCCGCAGCCATGTCGTGTCGCGGCCGAAGGTGCTGACCTGGATGCGCCGCACCTTCGCCGGAGCCTTTGTCATGCTCGGCGCCAAACTGGCGCTGGCGGACCGGTAGATCTCTTTGTTTTGACGCAATTCCGGACGGAAACCGTTTCGCACCTTTCCGGGAATTGCTCTTACCGCTGCGGATCGGCGGGTCCGCCTTCGGTTTCGGGAGCCTCGCCGCCGCCGAAACCGGGCGCAGCGCGAACACCCAGCCGCCAGGCCGATGGGGGGACGCCGATCATCTTCTTGAAGGCACGGCTGAACGCCGCCTCGGACTCGTAGCCGATTTCCGCCGCTATGTTTGCGACGTTGCTGTTGCCGGTGCTGAGCAGTTCCGAGGCAATCTGCATCCGCCATTTGGCGAGATAGTGCACCGGCGGCATCCCGACGAGCCTGGTGAAACGCTCGGCGAGCACGGTGCGCGACAGCGCGGCCTCCTTCGCCAGCGCCTCCACGGTCCAATTGTGCTCGGGCCGATCGTGGATCAGCGCCAGCGCCTTGCGCAGGTGCGGGTCGCGCAGGCCCGCCAGCCAGCCGGTGTGTTGCGGTGGAAGCGACTCCACATAGCGGCGCAGGACGTCGACGAACATGAGCTCGCTGAGCTTGGTGAGCACGGTCTCGCTGCCAGCCCGCTTTTCCGCCACTTCCGAGACTGCCAATCTGATGAATTGGCCAAGCCAGCCGGCATCGCCTTTCACGTCCCCGGCCTTGATCACCGGGGGCAATGCATCGAGCAGCGGATTGAATGGCTGTGCGTCGCAGGCAAGATAACCGCAAACGAGCCTAGCCGAGATCGACCCGTCGCTGCCATGGTTGATGTGGAACGGCATTTGGCTGGCGGACGCGATCTCCAGGACATCGGCGGTCGGAGGATCGGCCGCGAGCTCGGGATTGCTCGACATGATGTGCGGGTCGCTGTGGGTGAAGACCACGACTTCGCCGGCCTCCACCGCGATCGCCTCCTTGCCCACGATGCGAGCAAAGCAACGGCCGGCCGTCACCACGTGATAGGAAATCAGGTGGTCCGCGCCGGGCAGGATCTTCGGCAGTATCGATGACGGGGCAGGCGAGCAGACGGCCCATGGATCCTGAGCCTTGATGTCGAAAAACGTCGCGCCGGTGAGACGCACCTTTTTCAAGAGGTCAGACAGAGCGTCCCCGGCCATTCCATCCATGTCCCGTAAGTTGCGCGGCAACCCGGCGCGACATCCCTTTCGAGTTCCGGACGCGCTGTCAAGTGAGGCGGACGCCCCGTCATTCCGTTCATTGCCGGAAGCTTTAAACCCCGTCGGCGCTGAGCTCTGTCTCAAATCAGCTGCTGAGCGCAGTCGAACTCAAGAAAAATGAGGATCTAAGTCATGACGGTACATAAGGGCGGATGTTTTTGCGGCGCCGTGGAAATCGAAGTGCACGGAGCGGCCGAGGCGATGGGCTACTGCCATTGCAGTTCCTGTCGTTCGTGGTCGGCGTCTCCCGTGAACGCGTTCACGCTGTGGAAGCCGGAAAACGTCAAGGTCACCAAGGGCGAGGAGTTCCTGTCCGGCTTCGAGAAGTCCAACATGAGCGACCGTCAGTTCTGCACGAAGTGCGGCGGCCATCTGATGACCGATCATCCGCCGCTCGGACTGGTAGACGTCTATGCGGCCACGATACCGACGGTGAAGTTCACGCCGGGGGTTCATGTCAACTACGCCGAGACGGTCATGCCGATGAAGGACGGATTGCCGAAGCTGAAAGACTTCCCCGCCGAACTCGGGGGCTCGGGTGTGAGCGTGCCGGAGTAACCCGGCAATGACACACGATTTCGAACAGCGACATCTCACGACTGGAGAATATGCATGGACATCACGACATTGCGCGCCGCGCAGGAGCCGATCAAGGATCTATATCGCAAGGATGCGCGCGCGGTGCAGCTTGGCTGACGGCAGCTTGTCGCGCCAAGCGCTATCCCTTCACGTAGCCCATGGCCTCGACAATCTGCCCGTCCGCCACGCGCATCAGGTTGACGCCGCGCAGCGAATTGCCGTCGGCCATCCAGTAGCGCCAGCGGATCGTCGCCCGGTCGCCGGCGACGAAGGTTTCTTCGATGTCGAAGCGCGTGCCGGGTCCGGTCGCGATCGCCGACCACAGTTCGACGCAGGCGCCCTTGCCGATGCGGCGGGCGCCGTCCGGGGCCGGCGTGGTGTTCTCGATCACGCAATCTTCCGCCACCAGATCGTCGAGCGCCGACGCGTCGTGGCGCTGGAAGACGTCGTTGTAGCGCCGCATGATCTCGGCCGTTTCGGCGGAGCGTTTTGCCGCGGCGATGTCGATGATGAGTTCCTGTGTCATTGGATATTCCTTCCCTTCAGTGATCAGCAACGGTTTCGACGAGGCGGGCCTTGAGCGTGATCGCCGCGACGCCGGCCAGCGCCCGCGACACGAGGCAGCTCTCCTTGGCCGTCTGCGCCAGCCGCTCGAAATCCCCCGCCGGCAGCCCGGCGACGCTTGCCTCCGTCTCCAACTCGATACGGGTGATCGTCGGTCCGGCCGCGGTGGCGCCGAGATGCGCTTTCGCGATCGTGTGGATGCGTGCGGGAGTATAACCTTCGCGGCCCAGGATGGCGCTCAGCGCCATCGAGAAGCAGCCGGCATGCGCCGCCGCGATCAATTCCTCCGGGTTGGTGCCGTGACCGTTCTCGAAACGCGACGGGAAGGAGTAGGCGCCTTCGATACGCCGCTGCCTAGCCTCAGCCGGCCCGAACCTTCTTTCAACGATCCCTGCCATTGGGCCTCTGCTTCACGAATGGTCATTGTGTCTCTCCTTTGATTTGAGGGGGTCGATCAGATTTTGGGGGCGAACCAGTCAGGCGCCGTCGACGACCACTTTCCCGAAGACGTCGCCTTGCTGGAAATAACGGTAGGCGTCTTGGGCCTCGTCGAAGGCGAACACCTTGTCGAGACAGGCCTAAGCCGATGCACCGAGATGGCGCGCAGCATGGCTTCGAGGTTGGTGCGATTGCCGACGAAGAGGCGGCTGATGGTGGCGAGGCTGCGCTGGTAGACCGGGCCGGGGATCTGCACCGTCCCGCCTTTCGCATCCTGTATGGTGAGAAGCACGATGCGCCCGTAAAGCGCGCAGGCGATTATCGATTGCGCGAAGGTCGGCGGGCCGCCGGTCTCGACGACGAGGTCGATGCCACCGGTTTGCTCGCGCAGAGCTGCACCCCATTCCGGCGTGTCGGCCGTCGAGACGACGAGGTCGGCGCCCAGCGCCCGCAGCCGGTCCAGCTTCTCGCCGCGCGAGCTGACTGCCACGACCCGGCAGCCGAGCAGCTTGGCGAATTGCAGCGCAAACAGCGCGACGCCACCTGAACCGATGACCAGAACCCACTGCCCGGGCTTCGGCATCTCGGCCGCCGTCACGGCATTCCAAGCGGTCAGGCCGGCACAGGTCAGTGTCGCCGCTTGATGCCAGTCGAGATGATCGGGAAGCCACACCGCCCATTGCTCGTCGAGCACCGCGTATTCAGTCAGCATCCCGTCCAGCGTGCAGCCAAGCTGGTCGATCAGCCCGGCATTGATGCGGCCATCAATCCAGCGTGCAAAATAGCTGCCGGTGATGCGGTCGCCGGCGGCAAAGCGGGTGACGGCATCTCCGACGGCAACGACTTCCCCGGCACCGTCGCTCAGCGGGACGACGTCTTGGCGCGGCGTCAGCGGATAGGTGCCGTTGAGGATCATCGTATCGCGGCGGTTGAGCGATGTGGCGCGGACACGCACGACGATCTCGTGCGGCTTCGGCGTCGGCTGCGTCCCGTCGCGCATCACCAGGCACCTGGTCCCGCCGGTTCCTTCAAGACGATAACTGCGCATTCGCCCCTCATTGATATATAGACTGATCTACATATTATATAGACCGGTTGTCATATTCGAGGCAAGCCCTATAATGCTCATTCCTGACAGAGGTTGACATGGCGAACGACACCCGCACCCGCATACTCGAGACGACGGCGCTGCTGCTGAGGCAGCGCGGCTACCACGGCACGTCGCTCAACGACATATTGAGTGCCTCAGGTGCACCAAGGGGCTCGCTCTACTTCCACTTTCCGGGCGGCAAGGATCAGCTGGTCGTCGAGGTTACGCGCGATAGCGTCGCCGATGTGACGCAGAGGCTGGACGCCGCGCTCGCTGCCGAAAAAGATCCGGCGGTGGCGGTCCACCACATCTACCAATCGGTCGCGCGCATGCTGGAAGACAACCAGTTCACGCTCGGTTGCCCGATCGCGCCCGTGGTGTTGGATTCGCCGACCGACATGCCGGAGTTGGCTGAGTTGTGCCGGTCGGCCTTCGAGCAATGGATAGGCCTGCTCAGGGCGGCCTTCGTCAGGGCAGGGGTGCCCGAGCGCCGCGCGCACGCGCTGGCGCTGCTGGTCGAATCATCGCTGGAAGGGCTGATGGTGATCGCACGCGCCACCCGCGACCGCGCCCCGGTGCTGGCGGTAGCCGATGAGGTCGCGGCGCTGATTGAGGGGGCATTGCCGGCGAAAGAGATCGCAGTCACGGCGCATTGACGTTTCGCGCTTCCACGGCATCGAGGCCAGCGCGGAGCCCTGCCGAAGGGCCGACGCTCCAGCTCTGCAATTCACGTTCTGCGCCGACGCCGAAGAAACGGTCAGGGGTATGCTTCCGCTTGCTTTGGAATCGGACCGCCTCTCATCCTCCGTCCCATCAACGAAAAAGGGCGACCTCTCGGCCGCCCTTTCCGTACATGAAGGCTGATGGGTTGGATTAGAAATCCATACCGCCCATGCCGCCCATGCCGCCGCCGCCCATGCCGCCAGGCATGCCGCCGCCAGCCGACTCCTTCTTCGGAGCCTCCGCAATCATGGCTTCGGTGGTGACCAGCAGGCCGGCGACCGAGGCCGCGTCCTGCAGAGCCGTGCGCACAACCTTGACCGGATCGACGATACCCATGGCGATCATGTCGCCATATTCGCCGGTCTGGGCGTTGTAGCCGAAGGTCGCGCCCTTGTTCTCAAGGATCTTGCCGGCAACGATCGATGCTTCCGCACCGGCGTTGGCCGCGATCTGACGGGCCGGAGCCTGCAGCGCGCGACGCACGATGCTGATGCCGGCGGTCTGGTCGGAGTTGGCGCCGGTTGCCTTGATGCTCAGCGAAGCGCGCAGCAGTGCGACGCCGCCGCCGGGAACGATGCCTTCTTCGACGGCCGCACGGGTCGCGTTGAGGGCGTCATCGACGCGGTCCTTCTTTTCCTTGACTTCCACTTCGGTCGCACCGCCGACGCGGATGACGGCAACGCCGCCCGCCAGCTTGGCGAGACGTTCCTGCAGCTTCTCCTTGTCGTAGTCCGAGGTGGTCTCCTCGATCTGCTGCTTGATCTGGGCGACGCGGCCCTGGATCTCGGCCTTCTTGCCGGCGCCGTCGACGATGGTGGTGTTCTCCTTGGAGATCGACACCTTCTTGGCGCGGCCGAGCATGTTCAGGCCGACATTCTCGAGCTTGATGCCGAGGTCTTCGGAGATGACCTGGCCACCGGTGAGGATAGCGATGTCTTCCAGCATGGCCTTGCGGCGATCACCGAAGCCAGGCGCCTTGACGGCGGCGATCTTCAGGCCGCCACGCAGCTTGTTGACGACGAGCGTGGCAAGGGCCTCGCCCTCGACGTCTTCCGAAATGATGACCAGCGGCTTCGAGGTCTGCACGACAGCCTCGAGGATCGGCAGCATGGCCTGCAGGTTGGAGAGCTTCTTCTCGTGGAGAAGAATGTAGGCGTCTTCCAGATCCGCAACCATCTTCTCGGCGTTGGTGACGAAGTAGGGCGAGAGATAACCGCGGTCGAACTGCATGCCTTCGACGACTTCGAGCTCGGTCTCGGCGGTCTTGGCTTCCTCGACGGTGATGACGCCCTCATTGCCGACCTTCTGCATCGCTTCCGCGATCATCGAGCCGACCGAAACGTCGCCATTGCCGGCGATGGTGCCGACCTGGGCAACCTCTTCCGAGGTCTTGATCTTCTTGGCGTTCTTGATCAGCGTCGCGACGACGTCGGCGACGGCGAGGTCGATGCCGCGCTTGAGGTCCATCGGGTTCATGCCGGCGGCAACCGCCTTGTGGCCTTCCTGGACGATCGACTGTGCCAGAACGGTCGCGGTCGTGGTGCCGTCGCCGGCGATGTCGTTGGTCTTCGAAGCAACTTCGCGGACCATCTGCGCGCCCATGTTCTCGAACTTGTCTTCAAGCTCGATTTCCTTGGCGACGGTGACGCCGTCCTTGGTAATGCGCGGTGCGCCGAACGACTTGTCGATGACGACGTTGCGGCCCTTGGGGCCGAGCGTGACCTTCACCGCGTCGGCGAGGATGTTGACGCCGCGCAGCATGCGCTCACGAGCGTCGCGGGAGAATTTTACGTCTTTGGCAGCCATTTTTAGCTCCTGGCAGGGGCTTGGATTGAGCCCGAAGATTTAAATGAGGGTGAGGCCGATATTCAGCCGATGATGCCCATAATGTCGGCTTCCTTCATGATCAGAAGGTCTTCGCCATTGAGCTTGACTTCGGTGCCCGACCACTTGCCGAACAGGATACGGTCGCCGGCCTTGACGTCCAGCGGGACGAGCTTGCCGGCTTCGTCACGGGCGCCGGAACCGACGGCGATGATCTCGCCTTCCTGCGGCTTTTCCTTCGCCGTGTCGGGAATGATGATCCCGCCCGCGGTCTTGGATTCGGATTCGACCCGACGAACGACCACGCGGTCATGAAGCGGGCGGAACTTCGACTTTGCCATTTTTTATTCCTCGATGAGAATGGTGAGAACAGTTCCTCCGTCCGGCGGCGCCGGACATGGTTAGCACTCATCTTGGGGGAGTGCTAACGTGGCGCTGAAATAGTCTGGCAACTCGCGCGAGTCAAGGCGCCCGGTGAGCATCATCAGGACAATTGCTTCAAACGGATGCTTCAAACAGATACTTGACCAAGTCAACTAAATCGCTGATCTTGCCCGGAGGAGGATGCCATGACCATTCATCATCACCCAGGCAAGGAGCGGATCGACGCGGTGCGGGCCTTCAACCGCTTTTCTACCCGCCAGATCGGGCTGCTCGACGAAGGGCTGCTGAAAAGCACCTTCTCGCTGACCGAGGCGCGGGTGCTCTATGAGCTGGCGCATCGCGATGGCCTGACCGCCACGGATCTTGGGCGCGATCTCGGCCTCGATGCCGGTTATCTCAGCCGGCTGCTGAAGAAGTTCGAGGAGCGTGATCTGGTCGAGCGTGCCACGATCGAGGCGGATGCGCGGCGCTCGTCGATCGCGCTGACCAAGGCCGGGCGGCAGGCCTTCGCACCGCTGAACCAGGGCTCGCACGACCAGGTCGCGGCTTTGCTCGACCGGCTTTCGGATGCTGAACAGGACAGGCTGGTCAAAGCCATGCAGACGGTGCAGCGTTTGCTGGGCGGAAGCGCCGAGCCCAAAATTCCCTATATGCTGCGGCCTCTGCAAGTCGGCGACATCGGCTGGATTATTCATCGCCAGGGCCTGCTCTACGCGCAGGAATATGGCTGGGACGAAACCTATGAAGCGCTGGTCGCCGAAATCCTCGGTGCCTTCGTCAAATCCTTCGATCCGAAATGGGAACGCAGCTGGATCGCCGAGCGGGAAGGCGAGGTCGTCGGCTCCGTCTTCGTCGTGCGCCAGTCGGACGCGGTGGCGAAATTGCGCCTGCTCTACGTCGAGCCCTCGGCGCGAGGTCTCGGCATCGGCAAGCGGCTGGTCGAGGAATGTATCGGCTTTTGCCGCGCCACGGGTTACAGGACACTGACGCTGTGGACCAACGACGTGCTCGCCGCCGCCCGCCACATCTATGAGGCTGCGGGCTTTAAATTGACCAACGAGGAGCGCCACCATTCCTTCGGCAAGGATCTGGTCGGCCAGAACTGGAATTTGGAGTTGTAGCAGCGCTTCCGGCGCTTCGGCGCCGGCCTGCCGTACCTCACCCTTTGACCGGTATCCAGATTTCCAGCCCGCCGTTGCCGCTGCGCGGATCAAATTCGGGGCCGTAGCGCTCGAATTCCGGCGCATCGGCGATCTCGTGCCCAGAGGCTGGCAGCCATTTGTTCCAGATCGTGTTGACCGTGCGGCGGATGGTCGAGATATGGTCACGATGGGCGAACACGGCGTATTTCTGCGCCGGCACGCGCACACGCCAAAACTCCCTCGGCAGGTCCGAAAAATCGGACACTTCGACGCCAGCGATGTAGTCGAAATTGCCGGCGTCGTCGCCGTTGACGCAGACGCCATAGGCGACGTCGCCGATCTCGCCAGGAATGTTGCCAATATAGGGGCCGAACCGCTGCCACTGCATCGGGATGCCGGCGCTGGTTTCGCAGCTGTAGCGCTCGCCGAGACCGGCGATGAGAAACGGCCGGCTGGTCTCAAAACGCGGCGGTTCGAGAGTGGCGAGAAAGGACTGGTCCATCAGGATCGGCTCCACAAGATCGAGGTTGTCGAGCGAGCCTTGTGCGCGCACCAGTTCCGGCGTGGTGCCGAACTGGTCGCGGAAGGCGCGGGTGAAGGCCTCATGCGAGGCATAGCCGGCGTCGAGCGCGACCGAGAGGATGTCGGGTGCGCCGGCGCCAAGCTTGCGCGCCGCTTCGGTCAGTCGGCGAGAACGGACGTAGCTCATCACCGAACGGCCGGTAGCCGCGCCGAAAGCCCGCGTCACATGAAAGCGCGACACCCCGCTGATCTTGGCGACATCGTCCAGCGAGACTGCTTCGGGCAGATGGCTTTCGACGAACCACAAGGCTTTCTCGATCGGGTTCATGGGTCTCCTTGTCAAGGCGCCTTGCGTCTGCACGAGGATGGTGCTGTCTCTTGGCATTGTCAGTTTGATCGAAATTGCGTACCGCGCAACAATGCTGCTCATGCCGATGGCTCTTGACGCAGCGTCCGTCTGGCATCTCAATGCGCGATGTCAGGGAGGGATATCCCGGTGGCGATCGCGACGGCCGATCAGGTTTTTCGATTTGGCGGGTTCACGCTGGATCTGGCCAAGGGAACGCTGCGTGGCGTCAACGAGCCGCTGTTCCTGCGCCCGAAAGCTTATGCGCTGCTCACCCATCTTGCCCGCAATATGGGGCGCGTGGTGCCGAAATCGGAACTGATGGACGTCGTCTGGCCGGGCGTCTTCGTCACCGAGGATTCGCTAACTCAGTCGATCCGCGAAATCCGCAAATTGCTTGGCGACGACATGGTGCGCACGGTCTCCAAACGCGGCTACATGCTTGCCGCCGAGGCCGAGGCGGCGCCCGAAATCGGCGCGCAGCCGGTGGTAGCGGTGGTGCGCTTCCGCAACGAGAGCGGCGATCCGGCCGACGAGCCGGTCGTCGATGGCTTTGCCGAGGACATCATCAACGGGCTGGCGCGTTTCGGCACGATCACCGTGCTGGCGCGCAATTCGAGTTTTTCCTTCGCCTCCTTCGGACGCGCAGAATGGCCCGAGATCCGCGCCCGCATCGGCGCCGATTACCTGGTCGAGGGTTCGCTCCGCCGGAAAGGCGAGCATGTCGTGACAGCGGTCAACCTCATCGATACCGCGACCGCCAGCCAGCTCTGGGGCGACCGCTACCAGTCGCAAGGAACGGGCCTGTTCGCGATCGAGCAGGAGATCGTCGAGCAGATTGTCGGCAGGCTGGTCACGCGGGTCAACAATGCCGGCCTGCAGCAGGCGTCGCGCAAGCCGGTCACCAGCCTTGCCGCTTACGAGCTGGCGCTGCGTGGCTTTGCCCTCCTGCGCGATCCTGCTCAGACCGACCAGCGGGGTGCCGAGGCTTTGTTCGAAGCGGCGATCGCCAAGGACCCGACCTATGGCTTGGCCTACACCTACCTCGCCTTGGCCCGCGCATTGGATGGAGAATTCGGACGTGCCAGCGACGCGGTGCTGGAAAACGCGCGCGACCTTGCCGACAAGGGTCTTTCGCTGTCACCGGACCAGGCGACCGGCCATCGGGTGCAGTCGCTGGTGCGGCTCTATATGCGCCAACACGAGGCGGCGGAACACCACATGCGCATCGCGCTGCAGCTCAACCCCTATGATGCCGACAGCATCGAGCAGATGGGTATGCTGCTCACCATGCGTGGGCGCCCGCTCGACGCTCTGACCTGGCTGGCGCGCGGTATAAGCATCGACCCCTTGCACCCGCACTGGTACCAGTTCGACCGCGCGCTGGCGCTATACATGATGGGAGAGTATCGACCTGCCGCCGAGGCGTTGGAACTGGCCACGCGTCCGGCGCCGTGGATCCGGACGCGACTGGCCGCCTGTTACGCTCAGATGGGCGACATGGAGAGGGCGAGGCACCAGATCGCCCTCATTGACGAGAGCGATCCGTTTTCGCCGGTCGATTATGCACTGCGCGGGGTCCCGTTCGAAAACCAGGCCGACGCGGACCATCTCGCCGAAGGCGTCATGCTTGCCCTCGGTCGGAAGGCTGGGCCTGGGACCGGTCAATCGACGACAACGACGATATAGCGGCCCTGATAGGCCCGATAATAGGTGCCGCCACAACGCCAGACGGCGAAGCCGTTGACCTTGGTGCGGACGCAGCCCGCCGGCAATGCGGGGACCCAGGCCGTGGTGTGCCGGAGCACGCGCCATGTGGTGCGCCGTGCGACGCCCGCGGCACTGCGGGGCGTCCATGGCTGGCCGACGCGAGCCACGGCCTGGCTGACCAGCGACAAGGCCGGCACGGTACTGCCGATGATTTCGACGGCGGCGAGGCCGATTGCGGCCGCCGCGATCGCGCTGATTTTCTTGACTGATTTCGTAGGCATGTTCTCTCTCCTGTTGATGAAGTCTAGTGAGATGGCGCGGCAAGCCGGGTAGCGCCCGCCAGTGCCGCGAGGTGGGGAACCACGAACAGCCAATGTGCCGCGGTCGTCGCGTAACCGACGATGAGCACGTCGGCGGCGATGAAGAACTGCCAGAACAAGAGGTTTGCGGTTCCGAGCAGTGCGTGAACGGCCGCCAGGAAGGCGTGCCAGTTCAGGGAATAGGCGATGCGCCACATGGTCAGCCCGATGACGAGGGCAAGGCCGTGCGCCTCGAGGAAGCCGATACCGACGCCCGGGGCGTCGGCGAGCAAGGTGGCCTCGGCGCCGCGCCCGAAGAAGGAGCCGGCGATGTCGGTGGCCAGGCCCCCTGCCGATGCGAGCATCAGGAAGCCGGCGTTGAAGCGGATGAGAAGGTTTCCGAACGCGGGGGGCATCTTCGTTCCTTTCAGTTTTGAATGTTGCAGGGCAGCTGCCACGGCGGTTCCTCCGCCGTGACTTTTTGCGGACGCTCGCCGCCTCAGGCGGCCAGCGGCTGCGGTTCGGCGATCGCCTCGATGGGCTCAGCCGCCGGGATGGTTTGCGCCGGTGCCTTGATGCCGAACCAGGCGACATAGAGAGTCGGCAGGAAGATTAGCGTCAGCACCGTCGCCACCATCAGGCCACCCATCACCGCATAGGCCATCGGTCCCCAGAACACCGTCGGCGCGATCGGGATCATGCCGAGGATGGCCGCCGCCGCCGTCAAAAGGATCGGCCGCAGCCGGTGCGCGGTGGCGCTGATCACCGCCGCCCAGGGCTCCTCGCCGGAGGCGATGTGCTGGTCGATCTGCGAGATCAGGATGACCGAGTTGCGGATCACCATGCCGATCAGCGACATCACGCCGAGGATGGCGACGAAGCCCATCGGTGCTCCCGACATCAGCAGCGCGCCAGCGACGCCGATCAGTGCCAGCGGAGCGGTGAGCAGCACCAGCACCAGACGCTGGAAGCTCATCAGCTGGATCATCAGCACGGTCGCCATGATGAACAGCATCAGCGGGAAGACCACGAAGATGCTGGCCTGAGCCTTGGCGCTGTCTTCCATGACGCCGCCCTGTTCGACGCTGTAGCGCGCCGGCAGTTCGGCCTTGAAGGCGTTGATGGCGCTGTCGAGCTTGCGCACCGTCGCGGCGGGCTCGACGCCAGGTGCGACGTCTGCCTGCACCGTTACCGTCGGCATGCGGCCCCTGCGCCAGATCAGCGGCGGCTCGGTCTGGTAGGACAACGAGGCGACCTGGTCGAGCGGCACGCGGCGTCCACCCGACGCGCTGATCGTCAGTGCGCGCAGGGTGTCAATGTCGGCACGTTCCGACTGAACCGCGCGCGCCACGATGTCGACGAGATAGGTGTCGTCGCGCATCTGCGTGATCTTCGACCCCGTCAGGATCGAGTTGACGGTGTCGGCAAGCTGCTGTGAGGAGATGCCGAGCGCACGCGCTCTGTCCTGGTCGACTTCGATCTTGATGACCTTGGCCGGCTCGTTCCAGTCGTAGTTGATATTGCGCACGGCACCATTGCTGCCCAGCACCTGTGCGAACTGCTGTGCCAGCTTGCGCGTCTTGTCGGCGTCCGGTCCGCTGACGCGGAACTTCAGCGGCCAGCCGACCGGCGGGCCGAGTTCAAGCGGTGTGACGCGGGTCATGACGTCGCCGAAGCCGTTGGAGAGCGACTTTTCCAGCCGCTCGATGACGGCTTGGCGCACGGCGTGCCCCTTGGTGACGATAACCGCCTGGGCGAAGAAGTCATTGGCGAGCTGGGCGTCGAGCGGCAGATAGAAGCGCACCGCACCCTGGCCGACATAGAAGCTCCAGTGGTCGATGTCCGGATCGGCGGCGAGCAACTTCTCGACGCGGCCCACGACCTCGTCAGTCGCTTTGATCGACGCCGTGCGCGGCAGCGTCAGGTCGACCATGACCTCCGGCCGGTCGGATTTCGGGAAGAACTCTTGCCCGACATAGCCCATGGCCACAACCGAGAGGGCAAACAGTCCGGCGGTCGCTGACAGCACCAGCCATTTCGCCCGCATCGCCATCTCGAGCAGCACGCGGAAGCCGCGCGCCAGGCGCGAGGGCTCGTGGCTGCCATGGCCCTTGATGCGCTCAGGCAGGAGGACGACGCCGGTCAGCGGCGTGAACAGCACCGCGACGACCCAGGAAACGACCAGCGCTATGCCGACGACCGCGAACAGCGAGAAGCAGTATTCGCCGGCGCCGCTCTTGGCGAAGCCGACCGGCACGAAGCCGGCAATCGTCACCAGCGTGCCAGTGAGCATCGGGAAGGCGGTCGAGGTGTAGGCATAGGTGGCGGCCGAGATCCGTTCGTAGCCTTCCTCCATTTTGGAAATCATCATCTCAACCGCGATCATGGCGTCGTCGACCAGCAGGCCAAGCGCGATGATCAGCGCGCCGAGCGAAATGCGCTGCAGCGAGATGCCGAAATACTCCATGGTGACGAAGGTGATGGCGAGCACCAACGGGATGGCGACGGCCACCACGATGCCGGGACGCCAGCCGAGCGCCAGGAAGCTCACGGCAAGCACGATGGCGATGGCTTCGCCGAGGCTCTTGGTGAATTCGCCGACGGACTCCTCCACCACGTGCGACTGGTCGGCGACCAGGCCAAGCTCGACTCCGAGCGGCAGCTCGGCTGCCATCTCGTGCATCTTCTCCTTGACGTTCTCGCCGAGCGCCAGCGCGTCGCCACCAGCGGTGATCGAGATGGCGATGCCGAGAGCCGGCTTGCCGTTGAAGCGGAACATCGGCTGCGGCGGATCGGAATAGGCGCGCTTCACCTCGGCGACATCACCCAGCCTGAAGTAGTGGCCGTTGGCATAGAAGTTGATCGCCTTCAGGCTCTCCTCCGAGGTGAACTCGCCGGAGACCCGAATGGCGATGCGTTCGGGGCCGGCATCGACTGTGCCGCTCGGGGTCAAAGCGTTCTGCGCCTGCAGCGCCTGGGACAGCGTGCTGACGTCAAGCCCAAGTGCGGCCACCTTCTGCGTCGAGAATTCCAGATAGATCTTCTCGTCCTGCTGGCCGATCAGCTCGACCTTGGCGACATCTTGCACCGTCAGCAGCCCGGCCCGCAGGCTGCTGGCGATGTCCTTCAGCTCGCGATGGCTGAGATCGTCGGAGGTGAGCGCGTAGATCAACGAATAGGTGTCGCCGAACTCATCATTGTAGAAGGGGCCCTGGACACCGGAAGGCATCGTCGACTTGATATCGTCGAGCTTCTTGCGCACCTGATACCAGAGCGGCTGCACCTGGTCGGCCGCGACCGTGTCCTTCAGGTTGACGAAGACCACGGATTCGCCGGGCTTGGTATAGCTCTTGACGTAGTCGAGGTTGGAAAGCTCCTCGAGCTTCTTCTCGATGCGATCGGTTATCTGTTCGACGGTGTCGCTGGTCGTGGCGCCCGGCCACAGCGTCTTGACCACCATCGTCTTGATGGTGAAGGGCGGATCCTCTTCGCGGCCAAGGCGGGAATAGGCAAAGATGCCGGCGAGCGCGGCCGCGATCATCAGGTAGACAACGAAGCTCCTGTGGCGCAGCGCCCATTCGGAAAGATTGAAGCTGTTCATGATGCAACTCCTGTTCATGGTGCGCCGACGCGGCGCGCGACCGGTCTGCACCGGCAGTCGGGAACATTGGTGATCGGGATTTGGGCAGCGCCGCTGGTTAGGCGGGCGCTGCTTGATTCAGCTGTCAGGCCAGGCTGTGCATGGTGCCTGAAATCCGGTACGGCGCACGTTCGGCCAGCCGTGGCCTGATCGCGAGCCCGGCGAGGTAGCGCTGGAACGCGGCTGCCTCCTGAACCGTGGAGGCCAGCGCGATATGGCCGTCGGGCCGGACCAGATAGGCGCCATCGCGGTGGAGGCCCGCGGCCTTCGCCCTCTCAGACCAGGCGAAGACGTGAATAGGGATGCCGGTCGAGGCGAGCATCGCCCGGAACTCGGCATTCGTCTCTCCATAGACATGGACCTGCCAGTCCAGCGAACGCAGCGGCTCGAAATTGTCGCCGCTGCCGTAGGCGACATAGGGCAGGCGGTCGCCGCCGCGGATTTGGCCAGCTGTGCCCGCGCTGATCGGCCCGGCGCGGTACTGGATGGCTGCCTGCGAGATCAACCCGAAAAAGGCGCGGGAGCCGAACGACGTGTGAAGCAGGAAGTTCAGGATCTTCGGCATCAGATAACGGCGAAACAGGCCGACCAGGCGCGAGCGGCTGGTGATGAAGCGGAACGCCGTGTCGGTACTGTCGATCAGCTTCCGGGCAAAGGCGATGCGTTCCGCCTCGTAGCTGTCCAGCAGGCGCTGGTCCGCACGGCCTTGCAGCACGGCAGCGAGCTTCCAGGCGAGGTTGACCGCATCGCCTATCCCGGTGTTCATGCCCTGGCCGCCGGCCGGGCTGTGGATGTGGCCGGCATCGCCGCAGAGGAACGCGCGGCCGATCTGGAAGCGTTCGGCAACACGGTGATGGACGCGGTAGGTCGAGAACCAGTTGACCTTGTCCACCGCAATGCCGGTGTCGCGCTCGACATCGGCACGGATCGCCTCGAAGGTGATCGTCTCGTCGGCTTCATGCGCCTTCGGCACGATGCCGATCAGACGCAGCGAACCGGATTGCCTGACCGGCATGACGATCGCGAAACCGTAGGCGCTGACCGTCGTGTCCATGCCGTTGCGGGTGACCGCGCCGCTGCCCATGACGTCGGCGACATAGAAGGCCTGCTCGTAGGTGCCGCCGGGGAAGCCGATGTTCAACCCATGGCGCACGGTGCTGCGGGCGCCGTCGCATCCACAGAGATAGGCGGCGCTGACAGTCTCGGTCCGACCGTGCCTCTTCAGCGTGGCAATAACCGAGTCCCTCCTGTCATCGAAGGCAACAAGCTCCGTGCTGCGCTCGACCTCGACGCCGGCGCGCTCGAGATGCGTTATCAGGACGCGCTCGTGAATGTCCTGCGGCAGCGCGAATGCGAAGGAGTACGGGCTGATGCCGCGGCCGAAGTCGGAGAGCGGCAGCTTTGCGGCGATGCCGGCCGGCGTGCGTACGGTGAGTTGCTCCAGCCGCACGCCGGCAGCAAGCACATCCTCGACGATGCCGACCTGGCGGTGGAACTCGAGCGTGCGGGCCTGGACGGCGAGCGCGCGCGATGTCTCGCCTGGACCTGCTGCCTTGTCGAGGATGCGGACCGGCATGCCGAGACGGGTGAGCCAGAGGGCAAGCGTCAGCCCGGTTGGTCCGGCGCCGGCGATCAGGACTTTCGTTTGTGACGGGCTCATCTGGATTCTCCTGCCGCGATGCGAACCTTTTCGTGTTCGCGCAGCCGGTTAATGCCGGCGGTTACGACAACGTCGCCTTCGGCCAGGCCGCCGCTGACGACGACGCGCTCGGTCTCGTAGCGGTCAATGACGACGGGCTTCAGCTCGACGGCCGACGAAGCGCCCACGACCCACACGGCCGGCTTGCCGTCCTTGTCGAACAGCGCACTTCCCGGCAACACCACGACAGGCGCGCTGGATTCGTTGACACGGCCCGCGACGCTGCTGCCGAAGCGCATTTCATCCGGGGCGTTGCCCAGCGAAACCTTCACCTGGAAGGTACGGGTGACGGCATCGGCCACAGGCGACACCTCGCGGATGACGCCGGGTGTCGAGATCGCCGGGTTGCTCAGCAGCGAGACCATGATCTCCGGCGGATGCCCGGCGCTGCGGACATTCGAGAAAGCTGCCTCGGCGATCGAGAAGACGGCGTCGCGGGCTTGCGGATCGGCGATGCGCACGACCATCTGCCCGACGGTGACGAGCTGGCCTTCCTCGGCGCCGGTCGCCGTCACCACACCGTCGAAATCCGCATGCAGTTCGGTATAGGCGAGCTGGTCCTTGGCCATCTCCAGGCCGATCCTTGCCGAGTCCAGCTTGGCCTGCGCGGAGCGAAGGTTCTTCAACGTCGCATCGTAGCTGGCGCGCGTCGTGAAACCTTTGGCGAGCAGCGCTCCGAGGCGGGCTTCGGCGGCACGCGCCTCGACCAGAACGGCTTGCGCGGCCGCGACATCGGCCTCGGCGCTGCGTAAGCGGTTGCGGTAATCCTGGTCTTCGATGCGGGCGAGCACCTCGTCCTTCCTGACCGTCTGGCCGATCGCGGCCATGCGCTGCACCAGCTTACCGGACAAGCGGAAGCCGAGATCGCTTTCGCGTTGCGGGCGGACCTCGCCGATGGCGAGGCGGCTATCCGCCTGCGGCGCCGGCTTCACCTTCACGGCCTTGACCAGCTTCGGTCCCGGCACATCCGGCCTTGCGCTCGCGGCCTCGCCCTTGGCGGCGTACCAGGTGACGGCGGCGGCGCAGGCGAGCGCCGCGAACGATACGCCAACGAGGCCACGTTTCAACCTGCTGTTGGATGCGGCAGTCATGTTGTCTCCTTCCGTGTGGCGGCCGGCGCCGGAACGGGCGCAATAGACGGCAATGATCCTTGGCTGGAGACGGCGCCGGGCGCCTTCGCGAAAACGTGGGGTCAATAGGCCCGTTCACCAGCACGCTTTCATTCGGCTTTTCGAGCGCTGAAATCTCGATCGGATTCTGAAAATTTTCCGATGTTTTGGCGACCGACCTCGTCCGTGCTGGTCCATTGAAAGGTCTTCGAATTGGGCATCCAGGGAAAAACCGGAACACAGGTCTGCCGGTGTTGACAGCAGAGGCATGATGGTGCCTGCGAGCCCAATCAAAAGCCATTGCGACGCGGTCGGCGAGATCTACGGTAGAAAGGTGATGGTCCCCGAGTCGCGAGGCAAGGGGTGAAAAGGGAACACGGTGAGATCCTTCGGATCGAGGCCGTGGCTGCCCCCGCAACTGTAAGCGGTTAGCAAAATCCGAAGTGCCACTGGCCGGCAAGGCTGGGAAGGCAGGATGGCGCAAAGACCCGCGAGCCAGGAGACCTGCCATCAGCATGAGTTGACCGGACGGGGTGTGCCGGGAGGAGACGTGGACATCGGTCTTGTCGGCCGGTCCGTCCAGCTTCCTTCCGTCGCCATTGAGAAAGTGACGGTAAGTTGGACGCCTCCCAGCCTCTTCTTGAAGCGTGTGAACTGAGCGCGACGACGAATGGCCGGTGCCTGGTCAGCGCGGTGAGCCTTTCGATAGCGCCGGGCGACCGCCTCGCCATCATCGGCCCCAACGGCGCCGGCAAGACGACGCTGCTGCGCATGCTATGCGGTACGCTGCGGCCAAGCGCGGGAGATGTGAGATTTTCCGGACGCCGGCTGGAGAGGTTTTCGGCCGCCGAGCGGGCACTGCACATGGCGGTCGTTGGCCAGACCGACCAGCCTGATCCGCGGCTTGCCGTGATCGACTACGTCGAGCTTGGGCGCGTCCCGCATGCCGGCTTGCGTCGGAGGAGCGAGCAACGCGACATCGTCATTGAAGCACTTCGCAGAACCGGCCTGCTGCCGCTGCTCGGCCGCACGATCGGCTCGCTATCCGGTGGCGAGCGGCAACGCGCCCAGCTGGCGCGCGCCATCGCCCAGGAGCCCAAAATCCTGTTCCTCGATGAACCGACCAATCATCTCGATCCGCGCGCCCGCAGCGACCTTCTCGAACTCGTATCGCAGTTTGGCATGACCGTCGTGGCGGTGCTTCATGATCTGTCGCTTGTCACGCCATTTGCCACCAGGGTCGCGGTGATGAACGAGGCCCGCCTGCAGGCACTTGCCAGTCCGTGCGAGGCGCTGACCAAGAAGTTGATCCGCGAGATTTTTGGCGTTGACGTGCTTTGGCTGCGCCATCCCACCGAAGACCGCGAACTCACGGTCTTCGACGTTCCGAACCGCGCCTCTTCACATCCCGATTGACCAAGGAGCAATATCCGTGAAACGCCTCGTACTGTCTTTTGCCTCCCTCCTGCTTGCCGAGACCGCCTTCGCTTTCCCGGTAACCGTTGATAGCTGCGGCACGCCGCTGACGTTCGACGCCGCGCCGAAGCGCGCCGTCATCCAAGATCTGAACATGGCGGAGATGGCCTTCGCGCTGGGGCTGCAACCATCGATCGTCGGCCTGACCGGCATCACCGGATGGTATAAGGTCGGTCCGGAATTCAAGGCCGAGCAGGGCGCGATCCCGGAACTCGCGCCGAAATACCCGACCCTCGAAAACCTCGTCGCCGTCGAGCCCGATTTCTTCTTCGCCGGCTGGTATTACGGCATGAAGCCTGGCGGCGAGGTGACGCCCGATACGCTGGCCCCGCACGGTATCAAGACGCTGGTGCTGACGGAAAGTTGCGTCCATCTCGACCAGAACCGCCCCGCCGCCTCGATGGACCTGCTCTATGGTGATGTCGAAAAGCTGGGCAAGATTTTTGGCAAGGAGGCGGAGGCGGGAAAGCTTGTTTCGAACTGGAAGGCGCAGCTCGCCGATATCACGGCAAAGATCGGCGACCGCACGGGAACGCGTGTGTTTCTTTACGACTCCGGCGAAGACAAACCCTTCACATCAGGCAAGTTCGCGATCCCCAGCGCCTCGGTCTTCGTCGTGCGCCAGTCGGACGCGGTGGCGAAGTTGCGCCTGCTCTATGTCGAGCCGTCGGCGCGCGGCCTCGGCATCGGCAAGCGGCTGGTCGAGGAATGCATCGGTTTTTGCCGCGACACGGGTTACAGGACACTGACGCTGTGGACCAACGACGTGCTCACTTCGGCACGCCGCATCTATGAGGCTGCGGGCTTTAAATTGACCAACGAGGAGCGCCACCATTCCTTCGGCAAGGATCTGGTCGGCCAGAACTGGAATCTGGAGTTGTAGCAGCGCCGCAGAATTTCGAGCATCGGCCTGCGGCGGTCGCTCAGGTCGCAGGCTTAATGTTTTGGTTCAAGCGAAAGAAATTGGTGGGATCATACTTGTTCTTTAGTGCGGCCAACCTCGGATAATTCTCGCCGTAAGCCGCCAGAACCCGATCAGTGCCCTCTTCGCCGAGATTGTTGGCATAGACGCCGCCGGTCGAGAACGGTCTCATTGCATCCCACAGGTCGCGCGCCCATCGGATGTGCGTTTCGTCGTCAGACGGATTGTCCCAGATCGATATCGGGAAGCAATCGTAAAGCGCATCCCGATTGGCGTAGGGCGTTCCGTCCATCGGTACTCGCGAGATGGCGCCGCCAACCTGCTGCAGGACCAGAAGCGATTCGCTGGGTGCAGTCATGTAAGCCGCAAGCATGGTATCGATCGCCTGATCTGTGATTTCGCGCATGAACTGCGCCTTCCAGTAGTAGCGCCGCCCGCGCGGAAAGAGGCTGTCCCCGGCCGATTGGATTTGAAGATAGGGGACGGGAGCAATCCGGCGCTCAACCGGCGTGCCATACTCTCTCAGAGGTTGAATGATTTGCTGGCCCTCGTCGAGTGGGCCGATGTAGCACGCCGATATGCTGAAGAAGCGTTCGCCCGAGGGCGCCGTCACAAGTGCTGCATCCAGGCTCAGCTCATCCGGGGCGCCGCTCGAGAACGCACGGTAGAACCGCATCGCTTCGCGTGCCTCTTCGTACCGGTATAGCATCGATCCCGCGATGAGGAGCGGACCCACGGGATGGAGCTTGTATTCGAAAGTCGTGACTATTCCGAAATTGCCGCCGCCGCCCCGAATGCCCCAGAACAAATCTGCATTTTCGGCCGCGTTTGCCGTGAGCAACCGGCCGTCCGCCGTCACGATTTCGACAGCGACAAGGTTGTCGCAGCTCAGTCCATGTTTTCGGCCAAGCTTGCCGAACCCGCCGCCGAGTGTCAGTCCGGCTATGCCGGTATCCGCGTTGACACCCATGGTCGTCGCAAGACCATGGACCTGTGTGGCTGCGTCGAACTCGCCCAGGTTCAAGCCAGCTTCTGCGCGCGCAACACGGCGGATCGGGTCGACTTCGATCCGCTTCATGCGTGACACATCGATCACCACGCCGCCGTCGCATACCGAACTGCCGGCGACGTTATGGCCACCGCCGCGGACGGCGACGAGGAAGCCTTGCGATCGGGCGAAGTTGACGGCCGTGACGACATCGCTGGATTCGGCGCAATAGAAGACAGCCGCCGGCCTCTTATCGACCATGCCATTCCAAACTCTGCGCGCCTGATCATAGCCGGGATCGTCTGGAAGGATCAGATCGCCGCGAATCGCCTGCCTGAGCCGAGCGATATCTGGCGCCTGCAACTTCGGCTCGGAACCGTCTATAAGCTTGAACATGCTCATCGAGGGATACCCTTCGTGATCCGGCACGGTTGGACAGGGCCGCTGTAGTTCACCGACATGTGTCGGATCATAATGATCTCATGCAGCGCCATTCGCTGCAAAATCGAATATCTCAGTCGCTGGATGAGCCAAATTCATCTAAACTGCCTGGATGAGAAAACTTCCGCCGCTCGGGTCGCTTCGCGCCTTCGAAGCCGCTGCCAGGCTGATGAGCTTCAGGAAGGCCGCGACGGAACTCGGAGTGACGCCGACGGCCATCAGCCACCAGATTCGATTGCTGGAGGAGGTCTGTGGGCAACTGCTGTTCCGGCGACGCCCACGCCCGCTCGTGCTCACAGACGTGGGCGAACGGCTATTCCCGGTAATTTGCAGCGGCTTCGACGCTTTCGCCGCGGCTATAGCATCAGCCTCGGCCGGTGTTGGCCAACGCCCGTTGCGCGTGACGAGCCCAAATGCGTTTGCCAGCCGATGGCTGGTTCCGCGCCTGTCGAATTGGCGCGAACAGCATCCGAACATTCCACTGGAGATCATCGGGACAGACGCCGTTCTGGACCTGCGAGCCGGTGACGCCGACGTCGCGATCCGCTATGCGCGCAGGATGCCGCGGGATGTTCCCGCGCAGGAAATTTTTCGGGACGCATTCTTTCCGGTATGCAGCCCGAAGCTGTTCGCAGGAGGTGACCGACAGATCGAGCGCGCCGCCGATCTGCTGCAATACCCGCTCATCCATTTCAATTGGACGAACCGCGACCCGGAAGCGCCGACTTGGCAGCGATGGCTGGCGATCGCACACTCGATCGATCCCAGCATCCCCAATGCCAACCAGGCATGGGACTTAAGTTTCCGCGAAGAGCTGCACGCGATCGACGCGGTCGCGGCAGGCCAAGGCATCGCTATCTGCAGTGATGTGGTCGTCAGTGGCGAACTCGAGGCTGGCAGGCTGGTCAAGGCACATGATCTCTCTTTGCCAGGCTATGGCTTTTACCTTGCCTGGGTAGCCAATCACCCCCGACAAGCGCATATCGAAACCTTTTCCGCCTGGATGAGATCGACAGTCTGAGCATCTGAACGCCGATCTTCTGCATACTCGTCACAAGCGCCCGGGGTGATAAATTGCTAACCACGATCGCCCCGCACTGACTGCCATGCACATTTGCCGGCTACTGGCACAATCCGGCTCCTTGAATTATGAGCACGCTTATTATATATGTCGCTCATGGTTTCCGACGGCATCGACAGATTGGGCTTTTTGATCCACGACGTGCAGCGCCTGATGCGCAAGCGCTTCGAGGCGCGCGCCAGTGGTTTCGGCCTTTCTTCGGCGCAATGGCGGCTTCTGGTCCGTGTCGCCAAGGAGGCGGGTGTCGCGCAGGCGCGGCTTGCCGAGCTTCTCGAAATCGAGCCGATCAGCGTCTCGCGCCTTGTCGATCGCATGGAGGAGGGCGGCTGGATCGAGCGCCGTCCCGACGCAACCGACAGACGAGTGCGCATGATTTTCCCGACCGCCAAGGCGAACGCAGCCTACGCCCACGTCAAGAGCCTTGCCGGCGAGGTGTATGAGGAATCGCTCGTTGGCGTTTCGCCGGAAGATCGCCGCGTCCTGGTCAAGGCGCTGGAGACAATGGTGCAGAATCTTGCAGATGGTGACACGCCGCCCTCGGAAAAATTGAAGAATACGGAAGGCGCAGCAGCATGAACGCGGTAGCCAAAGTAGATGAGAATGCAGCCAAGCTGGAGATGGAAGCTCCCGCGAAGCCGGCGGCAGCTCCGGTAACGGTCGCTGCGCAGGTAGCTCCGGCGCCGGTGGCGCTGAAGAAGAAGCGCCGTGCCGGCCGCTTCCTTTTGATGTTTGTGCTGCCCGCTGCGTTGATCGCCGGCGGCAGCTA
The DNA here is from genome assembly GCF_040317695.1 of Mesorhizobium sp. M1403. Classification (NCBI taxonomy): domain Bacteria; kingdom Pseudomonadati; phylum Pseudomonadota; class Alphaproteobacteria; order Hyphomicrobiales; family Phyllobacteriaceae; genus Mesorhizobium; species Mesorhizobium sp. M1403. Next base: position 145,519 of record NZ_JAMYKY010000007.1, read on the forward strand.
TGTCTGGGTGACCGGCGGCCGCTATCAGGAGACCGAAAACGCCAATCTGCAGCAGGCCAAGGTGTCGATAGCCGCCGATACGGCGGGCCGCATCGTTCAGGTCGACATTTTCGACAACCAGTCTGTCAAGCAGGGCGACGTGTTGTTCGCCATCGATCCCGAGCCCTACCGGATCGCGTTGGCCCAAGCCGACGCGGCTGTGGCGGGCGCGCGGCTCAATGTCGAGCAGCTGCGTGCGGCCTACAGCCAGTCGCTGGCGCAGGAGAAGTCCGACGAAAGCCAGGTCCAGTACGCGCAGTCGCAATATGACCGCGCCGCCGACCTTGCCCACAAGGGCATCAACGCCAAGTCGTCGCTGGACGAGGCCAAGAACGACCTCGACAAGGCCAAGCAGCAACTGGCCGTGGCCCAGCAAGGGATCGTCAGCGCCAAGGCGGCACTTGGCGGCAATCCCGACATCGAGACCGACAAGCATCCAACGGTAATGGCGGCGCTCGCCGCACGCGACAAGGCGGCCTACGATCTGGTCCAGACCACGGTCAAGGCGCCTGCCGACGGCATCGTCAGCCAGGCCGCTTCGTTCAAGGTCGGCCAGTATGTCGGTTCGGGCACGCCGCTGTTTTCGCTGGTCGAGACCGGCGACACCTGGGTCGACGCCAATTTCAAGGAAACCCAGCTCACAAACATGAAGCCGGGCCAGAAGGCCGAAATCGTGGTCGACACCTATCCGGGCAAGACGTTCGAAGCCACCGTCACGGCGATCGGCGCCGGCACCGGGGCCGAGTTCTCGCTGCTGCCCGCGCAGAACGCCACCGGCAACTGGGTCAAGGTCACGCAGCGCATTCCGGTCCGGCTGGAATTGACCGATGCCGACGCCAAGATGGCGCTGCGCACCGGCATGAGCGCGACCGTCACGGTGGACACCGGCGTTTCCCGCGGGCTGCCGGGCATTTTCCGCCGCGCCACGGCAGGCGAGGCCAAGTAAAGAGGCCTGACAGCGGCCGCATGGCAAACAGCGAGATGGATGCAGGTGACAGGATTGGTCCGAGGGAGGCGCAGGAAGAGTTGAATGCGTAGACGGGCTGCGCTGCGGCCTGGCTAAACCAGACAACGTTGCGCAGGATCTTCGGTCCTCAGGTTTCCGGGCGGCAGGCGCCCGCTTTGTCGAGACGCTCAGTCGATGTAACCCCCACATCGATGCTCGCGTCCCACCGCGATGAGGGTCTCTCTGCAGCGAGGGCCTCGCCGTCCGGAAACCTAATGTACACGTTTTTGTTACCTGCTGGAAGTTTTACGTCATGAGCAGCCCAGAACCCTTTCGCGAAGTACCGCACCGCGGCCTGATCACAGTTGCGCTCATGCTGGCGACGATCATGCAGGCGCTCGACACGACGATCGCCAACGTCGCGCTGCCGACCATGACCGGCGATCTCGGCGCCTCCCCCGACAACATCAACTGGGTGCTGACCTCCTACATCGTTGCCGCCGCGATCATGACGCCGGTGACCGGCTGGCTTGCCGACCGCTTCGGTCGCAAGGAGCTGTTCCTGACGGCGGTGGTCGGCTTCACCGTCTTCTCCATGCTGTGCGGCATCGCCTGGAGCCTGGAGACCATCGTTCTCTTCCGGCTGATGCAAGGCGTCTTCGGCGCGGCCATCGTGCCGCTGTCGCAGACCTTCCTGCTCGACATCAACCCTAGGGAACGCCACGGCCAGGCCATGGCCATCTGGGGCGCCGGCATCATGCTGGGACCGATCCTTGGCCCGACGCTGGGTGGCTGGCTGACCGAGAATTTCAACTGGCGCTGGGTGTTCTTCATCAACCTGCCGGTCGGCATCATCGCCTTCCTCGGCATGGCCGCATATCTCCCCAGCGTTGCCCGGCGGGTGCGCAGCTTCGATTTCTTCGGCTTCGCCATGCTCTCGCTCGGTGTCGGCGCGCTGCAACTGATGCTCGATCGTGGCGGTGAGGTCGACTGGTTTTCCTCGATCGAGATATGGATCGAGCTTGGTCTTTCCATCACCGGCTTCTGGGTATTCACCATTCACACGTTGACGGCGGAGCACCCCTTTATCGACCCGAAGATCTTCCTCGATCGCAATTTCGTCACCGGGCTGGCGTTCATCTTTGTCATGGGCGTGCTCATTTTGGCGAGCATGTCGCTGCTGCCGCCAATGCTGTCGACCATCTTCGGCTATCCGACCCTCACCATCGGCATCGTCCTGGGGCCACGCGGTGTCGGCACGATGATCGCGATGCTGTTCGTCGGGCGGATCATGCACAGGATCGATGCCAGGATCCTCGTCGTCATCGGCTTCCTGCTGACCGCGCAATCGCTCTATACGATGTCCAGCTTCTCGCCGCAGATGGACAACTGGCTTATCCTCAGCTCCGGCGTCATCCAGGGCCTTGGAATGGGAATGGTGTTCGTGCCGCTGTCCACCGTGGCCTTCGCCACGCTCGACGCACGCTTCCGCACCGATGCCACGGCGTTGTTCAGCCTGGTGCGCAATCTTGGCTCGTCGATCGGCGTGTCGGTGGTGACGGTTCTGCTGGTACGCAACACGCAGATCAACCACGCTGAGCTCTCGGCCTATATCAATCCGTTCAATCCCAACCTCTGGGCGGCGTCGCCGGCAGCGGCGGGCGGCGATCCGACGGCGCTGTCGCTGATGGATGGCATGGTCAATATCCAGGCGATGATGGTCTCCTACGTCAATGACTTCAAGCTGCTGATGATGATGACACTGCTTGCCGTCCCGTTTGTTTTCCTGCTGCGCAAGCCAAAGGCTGCGCCGCCCGCCGGTGGAGCGCCTGCCGCGCATATGGACTAAGTCTCACGGCTCCGGCAACCGCGACCGACTCACGGCTTCCGTTGCCTGTGCCGGTCGCGTCGGCGTTGAGCCGGTTCACCTGCCATTAGTATATCCCGACCAATATGCACTCGCTTTTGGGTTGAAGGCGAGCCTCCTTTGCTTGCTCAAGCATCAGCGGGAGGAACTGTGTTTGGCCACGAAATCATCCAGGCAAACCGCCGAAGTGCCCGAATCCGCCAATTTGACGACGCTGGCACAACTGGCGACGGCCTCATATGAGGCGCTCGAGCGCGAGCTTCGCGCCACGATTGCAGCGCTTCAGGACCAGGCACTGCGGTTCCAGACCGCGATCGAGAACATCTCGCAAGGCATCTGCTTTTTTGACGCCGATGAACGGCTGATCCTGTGCAACCGGCGCTATGCGGAAATCTATCGCCTTGCACCGGAGCAATTGCAGCCAGGCGCGGCGCTGCGCGAAATCGTCGAGCGGCGCGTCGCTGTCGGGACCTCGGCAATGAATGCGGACGCCTATCTGGCGTTGGCCCGGGCAGTCAATTCGGGCACTGCTTCGGGGAACTGGACAGCTGAGCTCGCCGATGGCCGGACAATTCAGGTCTGCCATCAACCGATGCCTGACGGCGGCTGGGTGGCCACGCACGAGGACATCAGCGAGCTCAGCGCCAACCGCTTGGTCGTCGACGAGCGTATCTCCTTGCAGACGCTGATCGACCTGGTGCCTGACTACATGTGGGTGAAGGACACCGAAAGCCGCTTCGTCGTCGCCAACCGAGCCATTGCGTCCGACAGCGGTCGAGACAGCACGAGCGACATGATCGGCCTGAGCGACTTCGACCTTCATGCGCCGGATCTTGCGCAGAAATTTCGCTTCGTCGAGCAGCAACTGATGCGCGACGGACAACCGATGATCGACGAGGAGGAGTTCGTCGTCGATGCGTCAGGCACCGGCAAATGGTTCCTGTCTACGAAACTGCCATTGCGCAACGTTCAAAACAACATTTTCGGCCTCGTCGGCATTGCCCGCGACATCACTGCGCGCAAGCAGGCCGAAATCCTTCGCGATGGGCAGGCGCATATCCTCGAGATGATCGCAAAGAGCGCTCCCCTCGAAGACGTGCTCGAGCGGCTCATGCGTCTGGTCGAGTCCCAACTGGCGGGGATATTCGGTTCGGTCTTGCTGCTCGACAAGGATGGCAGCCACTTGCGCCACGCCGCCGCGCCGAGCCTGGCGAAAGACTACACCGACGCCGTCGACGGCGCCGCGGTCGGCCCTCGGGCGGGGTCTTGCGGAACGGCGGTCTATCGGCACGAGCCGGTGATTGTCGCTGACATCATGCAGGATCCGCTTTGGCAGGATTATCGCGAACTCGCGCGGCCGCACGGTTTGCGTTCGTGCTGGTCGACCCCGATCCTGTCGCATCAGGGCGCGGTGCTTGGCGTCTTTGCGATGTATTCGATGACGGTGCGCGAACCGACCGAGGCCGAGACCCGCCTGATCGATTTCACCACGCGCATCGCCGGGATCGCCATCGAACGCAAACAGGCTGAAGACCGGATCCACTTCATGGCCAATCATGACGTGCTGACCGGGCTTCCCAATCGCGCCTTGCTCGAGGATCGGCTTTCGCAGGCGGTCCTGTACGCCCAGCGATACGATCGCTGGGTGACGGTGGTGTTCATCGATCTGGACAATTTCAAATTTGTCAACGACACGCTCGGCCACAATGCCGGAGACGAGCTTCTGAAGATCGTCGCAAGTCGCATGGTCGACTGCGTGAGGGCAACCGATACCGTCGTGCGGCTTGGCGGCGACGAATTCGTCATCGTGCTTTTCGACCAGCCGGCGAACGTCGATCTCGTTTCCGAGACCTTGCAAAAGCTCAGGTCGGCACTCGCCGAACCGGTTCGGCTCGGGGCGCATCTTGTGCGGGCGACGGCCAGCATCGGCATTGCCAACTATCCGAAGGATGGGACTGATCCCGATACGCTGCTGGCAAATGCCGATGCGGCCATGTATCGCGCCAAGGAGTTCGGCCGCGACAATTTCCAGTTTTACGCTCCGGAGTTCAACACCCGGGCGCATGAAAAATTCGTGCTTCAGGAAGAGTTGCGAAACGCCTTGGCGCGTTCGGAATTCACTCTGCTCTACCAACCGCAAGTGGACCTTCGGTCAGGTCGGATTTTTGCGATCGAGGCGCTGATACGCTGGAACCATCCAACGCTTGGCACGATAATGCCGACGATGTTCATCCCGACCGCCGAGGAGACAGGTCTGATCGTACCGATCGGCGACTGGGTTCTGCATGAGGCGTGCCGGCAGAACAAAGCCTGGCAAGACGCCGGGCTGCCGCCCTTGACCGTTTGCGTGAATGTGTCGGCGCGGCAATTCAGGGAGCGCAACCTGATCGATCGCATCGTCAGCGCGCTGAAGGACAGCGGCCTGGAGGCCAGGTATCTCGAGCTGGAGGTGACCGAGAGCCTTATCATGCAGGATATCGAGCTCGCCGTCGCGACCATGAACGCCCTGCAAAGCCTGGGTGTCCAGATCTCGATCGATGATTTCGGCACAGGCTATTCCAGCCTCAGCGCACTCAAAACCTTTCCCGTGGCGCGGCTGAAGATCGACAAGTCCTTCATCAAGGACCTCGCCGCCGACGAGAACGACCAGGCTGTGGCCAGCGCGGTGATTTCATTGGGGCAAAATCTCAACCTGAGGGTCATCGCCGAGGGCGTTGAGACAGATGATCAGGTGGCCTTCCTGCGCAGGAACAATTGCGACGAAATGCAGGGCTATCATTTCAGCAGACCGGTTTGTGCGCAGGACATCGAGGAGTTGCTCGGCGGCCGCAAAGACTGACGGCTCGGTCATCCGGCACGGACTCCGCCGACCAAAGGCGAAACCGTGCTATCTTCCGAGCACAAGGCACCAGTAGCGAAGCGTGTTGTCGCGGCCGTCGCGTACATAGGCGAGGCCGAAGCGGGTGAAGCGCGGGTCTAGCATGTTGCGGCGGTGGCCTGGCGAATGCACCCAGATATCAAACAGCTTCTGCTGGTCGAAGCGGCCTTCGGCGATGTTCTCGGCGGCAGCGCCGGCAATGCCATTGTCTTTGACGCGCGAGGCAAAGTCCTTGCCCCAGCCGGTGGTGTGATTCATGCGGCCGCGGCGCGCCATGTAGCCGGCCTGCTGCAAGGCCGCCTGTTCGAGACGAGGATCGGCGACAAGCGGTCCAAGACCGGCTGAGGCCCGAATGCCGCTCAGGGTGCCGGCCGCGGAAGCAGAGACACCGGCGCCTTCGCCGGTGGGCAGCACGGCGGTTGCGCAGGCGGCGAGCCCGGCAAGGGCACCAAGGCCGGCAGCTCTGAGCAGCATGCGCCTGTTCAGGCTTGGTTTGTCTTCATAATTTTCAATTCTCGCAACGGTCATGCCCGCCTGACATAGCGGTGATCATGGCTTTTGCCGGGCAGGCGATTAGAATCTCGCTCAAGCCGACCCACAGCGCAACAAAAAGGGCCGAGCTCGCGGGTCGCAAGTCGCCCAGACTGTTCGTTGCGGAACCAGCAAAGTTTGCCGCTGGGTCCCCGCCTTTTATCGTGTTATGCTAATATACCCTAAAGGCCGTCCTTGAAGGGAACGGAAATGTCCGCCATGTCAACGTTGACCCGGACTTTCATTGCCGCTGTTCTTGTCGGCTGCGCACTCGTCGTGTCGTCTGCCATCGGAGCGGGAGTTACCGAGGATGTCGTGACGGGAACGCGACTCGCGGAATTGCTCCGTGCGGGGCGAAGCATCATCTCGAACTATCAGACGCTCATCAATGATCCTGCTCTTGGCGACAAGCACCTCGACGGTGAGCGCATTACGAGAGAAGCCATCGCCGCATACTCAAAACACACCGGCCACGACCCGCTTTCGGGCGGATTGACCGAGCGCGACCGGCGTCTGCTTGAGGCCCAGATTGAGGCGATGCGAGAGGTGGTGGACGAACAGCAGGATAACATCAACCGCGCGGGAACCGCTTTCAAAGGCTTCGTGCCGGCGGTGTTTGCGCGTCTGATGAATGACAAGTTCGCTGCCAAGGCCGGCAATGAAGCTCGGGTGCGCGTGACCGCGCCAGAGCAACTCGTGCGCAACCGCAAATCGCTTCCGGACGCATGGGAAGCACGGATCATCGAAAGCGTCTTGCTGGATCCGCAGAGAGCAAAGGGAGAAGCCTACACGGAAGTCACCGAGGCGGATGGGCGCCCTGCATTTCGAATGCTGCTGCCCGAATACTATACTGGCTCGTGTCTTTCCTGCCACGGCGAGCCGAAGGGCGAGATCGACGTGACAGGATACCCAAAGGAGGGCGGCAAAGCGGGCGATCTGGGAGGCGCGATAAGCATCGTCTTGTTCAAATGAGCGCTTTGGAACAATCACCGCACCGCGTGGAAACGGTATCGGCGCCGGCGAGGCCCTTTGCGCGTCCCTTTGCCCATCTACCGATTTCGGCCCGCATAGCTGCGCTGACAGCGGCCGGCCTTATCAGCCTTATCGTATCGTCAATCTTTCTCACACAGGCACTTTATCGCAGTGCAGATCGAACTGCGGAGACCAAAGCATTTTTCGACGCCGCGTCCACTGCGGCTGCGGCGCACGCAACATTCGGCGAATTGCGATACTGGCTGACTGATCTGTCGGTTAGCTTGTTGATGAATTCCCAGCGTAATGCCGAGCAGGCGCGCGAGCGACTACTGGCACATCTGGACCGCCTTTCGAAATCATCACCGGATGCGGTCAGGGAAATCCGCGTTGAGATGGATGCCTATGTCAAAACAGCGCTGGAGGCGGCAGACAGCTATACTCAAGACAACCGCATCATCGGCAACACTCTCCTCGCCGAGGCGCGCACCCACAGCGCAAACGTGGATGCTGCGCTTAACAAACTCGTCGACCGAGCGAGCGCCGAGGCAGAAGCCGCTCGCAACGAGGTCGTAACGGAAACCCAGAAAACGGCGACTACTGCTGCCGTTCTGGTGGCCATCGTGGTGATGATCGGGTCACTTCTCACCATCCTTGTTCTTCGCTCGATCGTCGGACCGTTGCGGCGGCTGAACCGGGTAATCGGAAATCTGACGGAAGGACGCTACGACGTCGAAATACAGGCAGAGGGAGGGGACGAGCTCGGCGCGATGGCGCGGACGCTTCGGCTTTTCCGGGCGAGCGCAATTGCAAAGCAACGACTGGAGGATGAGGCGGAGCGGCAAAGACGGACGATCGGAGCGGCACTCGAGGCGATTTCTGACGGATTTGTCCTGTTCGATTCGGAGGACAAGGTCCTTCTTGCCAACAGCAAATACTGCGAAATCTTTCCCGACAATGACCGAGCTACTCTGCCGGGGCAAAGCCTTCAGGATATTCTGAAAAGACGCTTGGCGAGCGGGCACGTCGACCTTGAGGGCGCGTCGCCGGAGGAATGGATTGCGAAGAGGCTGCGCATCCAGAAGGATCCGGCAGGCTTCGTCCACGAGGGTCGCTTCGGAGAACGCTGGGTCCGCGTCAGCAAACGAAAGACCCCTGACGGCGGGACCGTCGCCGTTTACACCGACATCACGGAACTGAAGCAGAGAGAGGTCGAACTCGAGCGGGCCAAGAGTCATGCTGAAGCGGCAAATGAGGCCAAGAGCAGCTTCCTCGCGTCCATGAGCCACGAGCTGCGCACTCCACTGAACGCGATCATTGGCTACAGCGAGATGCTGATCGAAGAGGCGAGCGACCAGCAAATGAATGAGTTCGTGCCAGATGTGGAAAAGATCGCCGGGGCCGGTCGCCATCTCCTCGCGCTCATCAACGACATCCTCGATCTGTCGAAGATCGAGGCAAATAAGATGGCAAATTTCCTCGAGACTTTCGACGTCGCCGACTTGTTGCGCGATGTCCAGGCCACAGTCGCGCCACTGATGGCGAAAAACCGAAACAGTTTCGTTATGGACCTCGCGGGCGACCTCGGGAAGATGCATTCGGACCAGACGAAGTTGCGTCAGAACCTCTTCAATCTCCTCAGTAACGCAGCCAAGTTCACCGAGGGGGGCCGTGTAACACTGGCGATTCGACGCGAGAGGAGATCGGACGGCGACTGGCTGATATTCACAGTGTCCGACACCGGGATCGGGATGACGCCAAAGCAGCAAGAACGGCTCTTTGATGCTTTTACGCAGGCAGACGCCTCCACCACTCGCAACTACGGCGGGACGGGATTGGGCCTCAGCATAACCCGGAGTTTCTGCCGCATGATCGGAGGCGTTGTAACCGTTAAAAGCGAGTTCGGAAAAGGCTCGACTTTCACAATGGAGATTCCAGCCGAGTGCGACGAAGAACCTGGCGAGCAGAAACCCGCCGAGCCGCTGTCGTCGAGGCCCTCGGAGCAGGCGGTTCTGATCATAGATGACGAACCAGCCGCCCGAACTCTCATCGCCAGGTCCTTGGCTGAGGCGGGACTGGCATCAATCGAAGCAGCAAGCGGCGAGGAAGGCATAGCCGCGGCGCGAGCGCATCGCCCGGCCGCAATCGTTCTCGACATCATCATGCCGCATCAGGACGGCTGGTCAGTGCTGCGCTCACTGAAGGGCGATAAGGAGCTCTGCGAGATTCCGGTAATCCTTGCGACGATACTTGCAGATCGCGAACTCGGCCTCTCACTCGGTGCGGTCGAATACCTCACGAAGCCGATCGACACCCAGAAGCTTATACGAACAATAGAGGCTTGCGGCGGCGGCAACCGCGATGTGCTTGTTATTGACGACGATCAAGCCTCCCGCGACTTCCTTCGGCGTATCCTGATCAAGAAGGATTGGCGGGTTCACGAGGCAAGCGATGGCCTGCGCGGCCTCAAGCTGATGAAGCGGTTGTTACCGCGTCTGGTCCTGCTTGATCTGCTGATGCCCGAAATGGACGGGTTCCAGACCCTGAACGAGATGCAGCAGGTGCCCGAGCTTCAGAACATTCCGGTCGTCGTCGTGACTTCCAAGGATTTATCGGCGGACGAGCTCAAGTGGCTTCGCGACAGGGCGGTCGCGGTTGTAATCAAGGGCGCAAATAGTCGGTCTCAGTTGGTCGAGGCCCTCGAGCGCCAGATCTTCCCACTTGGGTCGACAGGTGCCAGCATTGCCGATCGCGGAACCGCCCCCATGGCTGAAGGAAGCTAAAGATGACGAGGATCCTTCTGGTAGAAGACAACGAATTGAACCGCGACATGCTTTTGCGGCGGTTGTCACGGCGTGGGTTCGAAGTCCTCATTGCGGAAAACGGACAGTCGGGCGTGGAACTCACCGTTTCGGAAAGGCCCGATCTCATCCTCATGGATATGAGCTTGCCGGTCATGGACGGGTGGGAGGCGACCCGGCGGATCAAGGCTGATCCGGCCACCTCCGGGATCCCGATCATTGCGCTTTCTGCGCACGCGATGGCCAACGATCGCGAAATGGCACTCGAGGCAGGCTGCGATGACTACGATAGCAAGCCGGTGGACCTGTCGCGACTTGTCCAGAAAATTGAACAATTGCTTGCCGCGAATCGATGAGGCGCGGACCGACGGTTTGAAAATATGCCTGCTAAGAACAAGTTCCAACGCCATGCGATCGCCGTCCATCTGGCGCAACAGCTCGCCGGACCGGCGCGGGCAATCTCAGGATTTCAGGAGTTGCTAACCGAGCAGGTGCAGGACCTCGGTCTGGCCCACATGAGACCGGATCTAGAGAAGGTTGGCGCCGCTGCTTGCGAATTGAGTAGCCTGATCGACAGCTTGATCCACGGCAAAGCGGACAATCAGAACCGGGCAGGGGTCGAGATCGAGGCGAAACTGCGCCACGACTTGCGAACGCCGCTCAACGCCATCATCGGCTATTCCGAAATGATTCGTGAAGAAGCCGAAGAATTGCACGAATACGCGCTGGAAGAGGATGTCAGGGTGATGCTCGCCGCGGCGGCTGAGTTGCTGGCGCATGTCGATGCGATTGCCGGCCTCTCGCGCGCACCCGACAGCGAGGAACCGCGGACCACGGATCAGGCTGAGATCGATGTGGCAGGGCTCGAACGGGCACTGATCAAGGCAGAGCACGACGCAAGCTCCGGTCACGGTGGCCGCATACTTGTCGTCGACGACATCACCAGCAACCGCGGTCTCCTCTCGCGCCGCTTGCAACGTGACGGTCATCAGGTAGTCACTGCCGAGTCCGGTCCGTCGGCGCTGACTCACCTCGCGGAACACGAGTTCGACCTAGTTCTGCTGGACGTCCTAATGCCGGACATGAACGGCATCGAGGTGCTCTCGCGATTGAAAGCGGAGCGCCGATGGCGGCATATCCCTGTCATCATGATATCGGGGTTGGACGAAGTGGACGCGGTGGTCCGCTGCATCGAGGCGGGGGCCGACGACTACTTGCCTAAACCTTTCAATCCGGTCCTGCTGCGCGCCCGGATCAACTCGAGTTTGGAGAAGAAACGTTGGCTCGACCGCGAGCACCAGTATCTTCAGCGGATCGAGGCGGAGAAGCGGCGGGCTGACTCGCTTCTCCATGCGATCCTGCCCGGTCAGATCGTGGCACGGCTGCAACGGGGCGAAGAGTTCATTGCCGACCGGTTCGATGAAGTGACCATTCTTTTTGCCGATATTGTCGGTTTCTCGAGCATAGCGGCAAGGTTGCCGCCGTCGGACCTGATCAAACGCCTCGACGGGCTATTCAGCACGTTCGACGTCTTGGCGGAGAAGCATGCCGTGGAGAAAATCAAGACCATCGGAGACGCCTATATGGCTGCGGGCGGTGTTCCGGAACCGGCAGCTGACCATGCCGACAGGATCGTGGCACTGGGGAAATCCATGCTGGACGCGTTGAAGCCCTTAGCGTGGGGCAACGATGGTTTTCGGATCCGCATTGGCGTGCACACGGGACCGGTGATCGCGGGCCTGATCGGCCGGCATCGGTTCGTCTACGACGTCTGGGGCGAAACCGTGAATATTGCAAGCCGGCTCGAGTCCCAGGGCGTGGCCGACCGCATGCAGATTTCGGAGGCAACCAAGCAGGCCCTGCACACCTCCTGGAAGCTCGAACCGCGCTGTAATGTAGAACTGGCAGGTGTCGGCAGGATTGAAACCTATCTCGTTCAACACTGATCGGAACAATGGCTAACCCTCAGGGAATTTCGCGAAGCGATGCTTGGAGTCGCGACACCTCGTAAACGAACAGCATGCAGCATTGGCGTTCCACTTTCACCCGGAGCTACACCATGAACAGGCGTCAGAGTCTTCTATTTCTCGCAGGAGCATCGGCCGCGGCAGCCAACACAACCCTGTTGGGCGCCGCGGCCTTTGCGCAGGAGACCCAACCCTTCAAGCTCCCACCGCTCGGCTACGCGAACAACGCATTAGAGCCGCACATCGACGCGACCACGATGATGATCCATCACGACCGCCATCACGCCGCTTATGTGAATGCCTGCAATCAACTCGTGCCGCTTTGGCCCGAGCTCGCCAGCACGCCGATGGAGGCTATTCTGGCAGATCTGGGCAAGGTCCCGGAAGGCGTGCGCAACAATCTTGGGGGACATTGGAATCACACTCACTTCTGGGAGCTGATGACTCCCGGGGGCCCCAACCAGCCCGGTGGCGACCTCAACGCCGCCATAAGCAGCACCTTCGGCAGCTATGCGGGCCTGACCGAAAAGCTCACGGCGGTTGGCCTTGGCCGCTTTGGCTCCGGCTGGGTATGGCTTGTCGTGAACAAGGACAAGAAGCTCGACATCGTCAGCACAGCCAACCAGGACACGCCGCTCGAGCTAGGGGCGCGTCCGGTGATTGGCGTCGACGTCTGGGAACACGCCTATTATCTCAAGTATCAGAACCGCCGCGCCGACTACCTCAAGGAATGGTGGCGCGTGGTGAACTGGGACAAGGCCCTCGCCAACTTCAAGAAGTCGACCGGCTGAGGGGGCCGCAGATCGCGACGCCTCGTCCCTTCAGCCGCAGCAGCCGGCCGCGTTCGTGGTCACAGCTGTTTTTTTCAGCGTCTCGCGCGAATACCGAGCGGTTCGCCGGCTGGGGTAGCGCCTTCGGTTCAGACATCCCGGTTGCCAATTTCCGCGACTGGCTTGTCTGTCGTGTTCACACCTTTGATATGCCCCAAGCTGTGACCGAAGGGCAGCAACGGGTCCGAGACGCGACCTTCGCGGCATCATTGGCAAAGGTCCGCAAGTGGCGCAAACCAGCCCACGCTATGCTGGACGCGAAGGTCAGCTTTTTGGCCCAATCATCCCGAAAGCGGATCTCCGCTTCCGGCCCAAACGCGACGTTAGAGTATCTGCTCGGCAATGACAGCTTCTGGCGCTGTCCGTGCATTCCGATATTCGGCCGGATCCTATCCAAAGCGGTTGTCCAGCCTCGGATAGCAAGCGTCAGATTTTCACGATCGGCTAGGCCGCTGTGTCTAGCCTCGTTTCCGGCATCGGTGGAGCCTGGCCGACCCGGTCGTCCCCGGTATGTTCCCACCATCTGCCCAAGGCCTCGATGAGCGGCACAAGCTTGAGACCGGGCGTCGTGAGGTCGTAATCCACGCGTAGCGGATAGCCGGCATGCGCCGTTCGCCGCACAATCCCGGCGTCCTCCAGCTTGCGCAGTTCGAGAGCCAGAATGCGGTGCGACACGGTCGGGTTGTCACGCCTCAGATCGCTGAAGCGCTTGGTGCCGTCCTTGAGATAGTAGAGCAGCAAGGTGGGCCAGCGACCGCTGAGCACACGCATGGTCTCTTCGATCGGGCAGCGTGAGACGACATCTTTCATGGGGGGACCTGGTTACAGAATAGTGCGTAATTTACATGGGGCGACCAGCGTTTAGGGTCAAGTTTCGCTGCGCAGCGTAATCCCTAAATTATGGAAGAGACAAAGAAATGGAACCTATCCTCCTTTATGGCTTCCCGCTGGGAAGTTCGATGGGGCTCGTCGCTGCATTTGAACGCGTCGGACAGCCCTACCGCCTGTGTCGAGTCGACATGCTCACTGAAATGAAGAACGACGCCTATGCCAGCATCAACGGCCGTCAGGAAACGCCGGTGTTGATCACCGACGAAGGCAGGGTGCTCACCGAGACCATGGCGATTGCCGCTTGGCTCGAAGCCCGCGATACGCAACGTCGTATCAGCTTTGAGCCTCGCTCGCCGGAAGCCGACCGGATGCACCAGCTGATGGCTTTCGTGAACACCGGCTTCACCGCCGCTTTCACCCCGCTCTGGGCCGCATATGAAATGGAATCGGCCGAGCCGGTGCTGCTGGCAACCTTGCGTGACTTTGGCCGCAAGGTCGTTACCAACCGCCATGACCAGCTCGAGGCGATGATCCTCGACACGGATTTCCTGGTCGGCGACCGGCTGACGCTTGCCGATACCACGCTGATCGGCGTGGCGCGCTGGGCGGAGTTCCACAAGGCGGTCGACGGCGCAGCTTATCCCAAGCTGGCGGCGTTGCGCCGCCGGATCGAAAGCGATCCGGACGTGCGATTTGCGCAGGCCATCGAGGATGGTGAAAAGCCGGCCGGGTCAGGCGCTTGCCTCGGTCACGTGCGGCTGGCCGAGGTGATCGATCGCTTCGCGGCCTAATCTGTTCGTTCAGCCGCCCGGCGCCCCGGCGCCGGGTGGTGGCGACAAGCGCGCCGAGATCGGCTATCATATCGCCGTTCTTGAAGTGGCAGCTGCGGGCGGCCATCCTGGCGGTGACCGCCCCGACACACGGGAGAAAGGTTATGGCCGGCTTTCATGTCATGGCGGACGCGCGTGGAATGCATGTACAGCCCACGGTGCGCCGCATCAGCACCGAGGATCTGATCGATGCGCTCCGTCTCGGCGTAGAGGATTTCTGGGCCAAGCCGTCGCATTATGTGTTCCTGTGCCTGATCTATCCGGTGGTCGGCCTGATCCTGACGCAGTGGACGTCGGGCTCGAATGCCATCCAGCTCATCTATCCGCTGATGTCCGGCTTCGCTTTGGTCGGTCCGTTCGCCGCTATCGGCCTTTACGAAATCAGCCGTCGGCGCGAGTTCGGCATGGATACATCCTGGTGGCATGCGCTCGACGTGCGCCACTCGCCGGCGCTGCCCGCGATTGCGGTCATCGGCATCATGCTGCTGGTACTGTTCCTGCTCTGGCTGTTCACCGCGCAATCGATCTACACCAGCCTGTACGGCAATCAGCCTCCGACCTCTATCGTCGGCTTTGTTCGCGAGGTGCTGACGACCAGCAAGGGCTGGACACTGATCCTGCTCGGCAACCTGGCCGGGTTCGCCTTCGCCGCGATCGTGCTGGCGACGACTGTCGTCGCCTTTCCGCTGCTGCTCGACCGCGATGTCGGCGCGGTCTCGGCAGTCGAGACGTCGGCGCGCGCAGTTATGACAAACCCGCTGCAGATGGCGCTGTGGGGCCTGATGGTCACCGTGCTCCTGGTCATCGGCTCGATCCCGCTATTTGCCGGGCTTGCCGTCGTCATGCCCGTCCTTGGCCACGCGACCTGGCATCTCTACCGCAGGGTGGTCGAACCGGAGCGGGCACAGCAGGTCAGACGGCCGATGTAGGCCCGATCAGCGTTGCGCATCGGTTGCCATCTTGACGGCCAGCGCGGTCAGCACCGTGCCCATCATCCAGCGCTGGATCACCAGCCATAGCGGCCGCCCGGCGAGGAAGATGGCGATCGAGCCGGCCGTCACCGCGATGATGGCGTTGACGGTCAGGCTGATGGCGACCTGCGTGGCACCGAGCACCAGAAGCTGCGACAGCACGTGGCCCTTGCCGGGGCTGATGAACTGCGGCAGCAGCGACAGATAGAGCACTGCCACCTTCGGGTTGAGCAGGTTGGTCATCAGGCCCATGGCGAACAGCCTGCGCGGCCTGTCCTTAGGCAGTTCGCGGATCTGGAAGGGCGAGCGCCCGCCGGGCTTCACCGCTTGCCAGGCAAGCCACAGCAGATAAAGCGCGCCGGCAAGGCGCAGCACGTCATAGGCGAAGGGCACCGCGAGCAGCAGCGCGGTGATACCGAACGCCGCCGACAGCACGTAGAATAAAAAACCGAGCGCCACGCCGCCCAGCGAAATCAGCCCGGCCTTCGGCCCTTGCGACAGCGAGCGCGAGATCAGATAGATCATGTTCGGGCCGGGCGTCAGCACCATGCCGAGGCAGACCAGCGCGAAGGCGAGATGGTTGGCGGGTTCAGGCAAGAGCGTATCTCCGGATAGGGACACTCACCACATGCTTCCCCCACCCGCAAGGGCATGAGGGCAGGAGCCTTTGCGCCAGCGCGCTGCGCCCCTCTGCCTTTACGTCGCCAATCCCATCGCCTTCAGCCGACGATGCGCAGGTTCGACAATTCGTTGGCGATTTCCTTGAAATTGTCGGACAGCGTCGCGCCCGTCGCATTCCAGAACAGCTTGGCCGGCTTGCTCGGGTCGGCCGGATCCTTGCGGAAGCGCGAATCCGAGGAACACGCCTTCAGCGCATCGATCGCCTTCTTGTCGCCGGCATCTGTGGGCGACAGGTCGAGCGCCACCGTCATCACCAGAATGTTCGAATTCTTTGCATTGGCGCAGAGCGTTTTCATCTGCTCGTCGAGTGCTGCCGTGTAGTTGGCACCGGTATAGGTCGTCTTGCCGATATCGGTGCTGGTATTCATGAACAGGCGGGTCACGCTTCCAGATCCCGGATAGGTCAGGCCAGTGTAGCCGTAGGCGGCGTAGGTCGACCTGTTGTTGGCGTAGCTGCCGTCGCTGACGGCGCTATAGGTATTGGCTCCGTCGGTCAGCACCACGACCACCTTGTCGTTGCCCCTCTCGCTGTTCGGCCGGCCATCGGTGAACGGTGGGTTGCTCGATACCGTTCGCCAGCCCCAGGCAAGTCCCTCCGGTACGTTGGTATTGCCGTTCGGCGCCATGGCGTCGATGGCGTCCTTGATCTCCTGCTTCT
Organism: Mesorhizobium sp. M1403; assembly: GCF_040317695.1. NCBI lineage: Bacteria > Pseudomonadati > Pseudomonadota > Alphaproteobacteria > Hyphomicrobiales > Phyllobacteriaceae > Mesorhizobium > Mesorhizobium sp. M1403. The sequence goes on from NZ_JAMYKY010000007.1 coordinate 162,321, forward strand.
CGGCGTCCTGGCTGACGTCCTTCAACGGCGTGATCGGGTTGGTGGTGCAGGAGGAATTCGGCCCATCGCCCGCGGCTGCGGATTGCGAACCGTACGGTTTTACCAGGAAATATTTGCGCATGTCAGACTGTCGCTGCGAAGCGGTGGGACCGGCGACATAGGGCCAATCGGCCCACCAGTTGTTGCCGTAATTGTAAGACGTGCTGATGACGTCGTTGATGCCGTCACGGTTGAAATCGAGCCACAGAGTGCCAGCCTCATCCGGGGCAAACATCGGCACGAAAAGCGTGGCCGGCGCGGCTGTGTCGGGCGTGGTGTCGTCGACATTGTAGGGATATGGCCGTGCCTCGACGCAACCCTGCCAGCTCGCATAGCGGCTCGTCGTATAAATATATTCCGGTGCGCTCCAATGGCCGTACTGGCAGGTGCCGTTCTTCTTGTATGTGTCGCAGACATATTGCTTCGAATTGGGTACCTCTTCGCGGCCCGATTCGACCGTCATGTCGGCGTAGAGGCTGAAACGCGTCAGCGGCTGGTCCTTGGTCTCGCCCCAGCCGGTGCCGCGCTTGTACCAGATGCCATTGAGCTTCTCGGCATATTTGTCCGGATTGTTGGCTGCACTCATCGTCGTCCAGTCGAAATCTTCATGCTGGATCGGGGAGATGCCGTCCTGATCCATCCAGCCGTCCTGGTCGTGGGTAGGGCCGACATTGACCGAGGCCGCGAACGGCACGAGCGAGAACTGCACCGGTTTGGTGATCTGCTTCATCTGCTGCGCCTGAAGCGCCAGCGTATCGACAAGCTGCTTGGCGGCCGACTTCAGCAGGTCTATTCGCTTTTCGCCGGTGCCGGAGCCGAGATCGGTCATTGAGCCGGAATTATCCAGCACAAGCGCGACTTCGAGGGTGTTCTTGAGGCGGAGTTCCGAACATTCGGTGAAGGTCGTGTCGCTTGCCGTGCCGCCAATCAGCAGGCTGGCGGCCGGGAGAAAATAGGGGTAGAAGGTGAGGCTGGCGCAGAGCTTCAAGGTGCCGCCACCGGCATTGTTGTTGGGCAGCGTGACGGTCAGCGCTGTGTTCGCCGGGTCGATGCGTGCGAGATTGGTTTCGAAAAATGTTTTGGCGTAGGCCTTGACGTCGTCGTCGCTGGCGCCGGCGACGATCTGCTGGGCGGCGGCGAGGCCGGCCGCATCAAGTGCGTTCAGCGTTTCGTGCTTTTGGCGCAGCAACTCCCCGTAATCGACACTGAGCGCCAGACCGGCCATCAGCGGCACAATGGTGATTGCAGTCATTAAGGAGTAGTTGCCACGTCTGTCGTGTCGGAATTTTCCGATTATTGCCTTCAGCATTCCCGCCCCGCCCTATTTTTCCCGGACGATGCCACGCATTTTTAAATTTCCGATTGCTAAAATACGTCCAAGGTCGGTACGGTTTTTCAATCCCCGTTAACCACACGTCCGCAATCGGCAATGCCGCTCCGCGCTCCCCTCGGCAAAGTCCCTAAAAGCGGAATAAGGCGCTGGAAAAGAAAAGCTTTCGCCATCACTTCCCCGCCGGCGCCTCGGGCGGCAATCTTGCGGGCACAACGAAAGCTGGTGACAGAGCGAAGCGCTTCGGTTAATCCGGGCCGGCCGCTACGGACCGTCGGTCGCGGCGCTTGCAAGCATCATGGTACAGGGACAACGGCATGGCGGATTCGCCCGACATCATCGGTTCGCTCGCAGACCTGTCGGGAGCCTATTCAGCCATCCTGTGCGATGTCTGGGGCGTGGTGCACAATGGCGAATGGCATTTCCCCGCGGCTGCTGCCGCGCTGATCACTGCTCGCGCGGCGAAAATACCTGTCGTGCTGATCACCAATTCGCCGCGCCGCAGCGCCGACGTGGTGGCGCAGATGAACGCTATCGGTGTTCCTTCCGCCGCCTACGATCGTGTCGTGACGTCCGGCGACGTGACCCGCGACCTGATCGCCGACGGGCCGCGAAAGATCTTCCATATAGGCGCCGATCGAGATTTCACGCTCTATGATGGTCTCGACGTCGAGCTTGTCGAGGAGTTCGAAGCATCCGGCGTGGTCTGCACCGGCTTGTTCAATGACGAGGTGGAAAAGCCGGAAGATTATGCCGATCTTCTGCGGCGGCTGCGTGCCAGGAACCTGCCCTTCATCTGCGCCAATCCCGACATCGTCGTCGAGCGCGGCGAACGCATGATCTGGTGCGCAGGGGCTTTGGCCCGCGAATACGCGCAGCTTGGCGGGCGCACGCTGATCGCCGGGAAACCTTATGCGCCGGTCTATGAGGTCGCCATGAAAGAGATCGCCGTCATTCTCGGCCGCACGGTCGAGCGTTCGCAAGTTCTGGCCATCGGCGACGGCATGATGACCGACATCAAGGGCGCGGCCGATAATGGCTTCGACGTGCTCTACGTATCGGGCGGCATCCATGCCCGCGATTACGGTGAAGCGCTGCAGCCAGACCCGGCCAGGCTCGCGGCCTTTCTCGAAAAATACGGCTACAAGCCGGTCGCGGTGATTCCCAGACTGCAATAAGTTCAGGCCCAGACTGCAATAGGTTCAAGCCCAGACTGCAATAGGTTCAAGCTATGACGGCAATGTTCGAACGCATTTCCGCAACCGCACCGCTGCCGGCCCATCTGCGTGGCGGCGTGGTGGCGATCGGCAATTTCGACGGCGTCCACCGCGGCCACCAGGCGGTGCTCGAACGCGCGCGCGCCGAAGCGGAGCGTCGCGGCGTACCTGCCCTGGTGCTGACCTTCGTGCCGCATCCGCGAAAAGTGTTCAGGCCGGACATGCCGCTGTTCGTGCTGACGCCGCCGCCGATGAAGGCGCGGCTGCTGTCGCATCTGGGCTTTGCGGCGCTGGTCGAGCAGCCGTTCACACGCGAGTTCGCCTCCTTGTCGGCGGAGGCTTTCGTCACCGGCGTGCTCGAGCGCAACCTCGGCATAAGCCACGCCGTCACCGGCTTCGATTTCCATTTCGGCAAGGACCGCCAAGGCGGCCCGGCCTATCTGATGGCGGCCGGCGAGCGCCATGGCTTCGGCGTCACGCTGGTCGATGCCTTTCGCGACGAAAGCGCCGAGGTGGTGTCGTCGAGCCGCATTCGCACGCTGCTGTGCGAGGGCAATGTGGCCGAGGCCGCCGGCCTGCTCGGCTACCGTTTCACCGTTGAGGCGGAGGTGATCGGCGGCCAGCAGCTCGGCCGGACACTCGGCTTTCCGACCGCAAACATGAGGCTTTCGCCAGAAGCCACCCTGAAGGAAGGGATTTACGCAGTTCGCTTCCGCCGCGCCGACGGCTCGCTTCATGATGGCGTCGCCAGCTTCGGCCGCCGGCCGACGGTCGACGACAATGGCGCGCCGCTGCTGGAGACCTTCATCTTCGACTTTTCCGGCGACCTCTACGGCGAGATTTGTGCCGTGTCCTTCTTCGGTTATCTGCGCTCGGAGGTGAAGTTCGACGGGCTTGACGCGCTGGTCACCCAGATGAAGCGCGATGAGGCCGAGGCAAGGGCACTGCTTGCCGGCGTCCGCCCGCTTTCCGAGCTCGACGCGGCCATGGCTTTCTGAATCTACTTTTTCAGCGCCAAGCCGACGGCAATGAAGGTCCAGCCTTGGAAAATCAGGTCGACGGCCAGGAACAGGCCGAGCACCCACACGCTGTTGACCGGCCAGCCCATGGCGATGACCAGTCCCGCCAGCGCGCTGATGATGCCGGCCGCGACCACCCAGCCCCAGCCCGGCTGCGGCCGGTGGCTGTAGCCGACCCAGGCCCTGAGCACGCCTGAAGCAAGGAGTGCGACTGCCAGGAGGAAGGTTAGCACCGTCGAGGCGAGGACCGGATTGTCGAAGGCGAAGAAGCCGGCGACGGCGTAGAGGAGGCCGCTGAGCAGCCAATAGAAGAAGCGGCCCCATGTCTTCACGCCGAAGGCATGGATGATCTCGACAACGCCGGCCATCAGCATCAGCCAGCCCACGACAAAGACGGAGGCGACGGTTGCGATGAACAGATTGCCGAAAGCGATGCCGCCGAAGACAAGCAGCAGCACCCCAAGCGCGACGAACCATCCCCACTTCGCCCGCGTCTGGCCAATGGCGTCTTTCAAGGCGTCGCCGTGCAGTGTCATCACCCTTCTCCCTCAAGGTTGCCTAGCTTCTTTGTTCCGGAAGGTAGCGCCGATCGCCTTGCCCGTCCAGCGAGCAGGCTGCGAGCGCCACGCCCCGAGCGATCCGCTTGCCACACTTCCGCTTTGTCCCGAAGAGGCCAAATATCAGATGGAATATTCGACCATATGCGAGGGGAGTGCTAAAGATGACGAGTGGGTTTAGGGGCGACCCGCCGTCTCGTGTATTCGCCATGACGCAAGTGTAACGAAAAATCCCCAGCGCTGGCATTGGCCCTTTATCGATGACGTGCTGCTGTACGCCGTTTTCTACGCTTGATGAGGCTAGGGAAGCAAAATGGGCGACGTGGACGAACACCTCGATCTGACGGAGATCAACGCCGTCCGCAGGTTGTTGACCTCAAAGCCACGAACGGTCCGCTGGGACGAACGCCGGGCACGGCTCGACGAGGTTGGTTCGGTGTGGCCGATTGCCGAGGACATCCGATGCGAGGATGTGGTTTTCGATGGCCTCGAGGGAGAGTGGTCCCTGGCGCCTGGGAGTGACAGGGATAAGGTTCTGCTGTTTTTCCACGGTGGTGGCTACTGCTCCGGCTCTCCTAAAAGTCATCGTCGAATGGTGACAGAGGCAGGTCGGGCAATGGGAATGCGCACTCTCGCGATCGACTATCGACGCGCACCGGAACATCCTTTCCCTGCGCAACATGAAGACGCACTCACCGCATGGCGCTTTCTGAGGCGGCAAGGGATCGCGCCGGATCGCATCGTGGTTGGCGGAGACAGTGCGGGCGGCAACCTCACCCTGTGCCTGGTCAGTATATTGCGCGCGGCAGGCGAGCCGTTGCCGCGATGTCTTTGGCTGGTTTCGCCCTGGACGGACCTTTCGATGTCCGGCGCGACACTATCAACCAAGGACGCAATCGACCCCATCATCCACCGGGCGTATTTGGAGGAACTGGCAACCGCCTATGTTCCCAATGGCGTTGGTCGGCGCGATCCCCTGATCTCGCCGTTGTTCGCCGATCTGAGCGGATTTCCCCCAATGCTTATACAAGTCGGTTCGGCCGAGACGCTGTTGTCGGACGCAACTCGGCTCGCGGAAGCCGCTGGCGCGACTGACGTCAAAGTACGTCTCGAAATTTGGCCGCATATGATTCACGCTTGGCCGGTTTGGAATGCGCGGTTGAGTGCCGGTCGCCGCGCTCTTCACAGCGCGGGCATGTTTGTCCACGAGTATTTATAACCCTTGCCGAGGCAACTGCTGGCGCATTCCAGACGTCTTGATCTGGGATCTTGGTGCGCCAATACGATCGTTGCTATGCGGAAAACAGGGCCAGCGCCGCCAATGTTACGGATATTAAGTCAAATTTTACCGAAATGGCGCCATGGCTTGGATGAAGGCTGGTTGTATCGGCCAATGCGTTCGACGTATGGAGTAACGATGCGGTCAGTCCCGACGATCCCGACGGTCTTGGCCGCATTCATGCTCGGCACCTGCGGCGTTGCCAAGGCCGGCGACGGCACCTTCGGCTGGCTGTCCGGAGACTGGTACCTGACGGTCGGCGCCACCGGCATGGTCGCGCCGAATTTCGAGGGCGGCAAGAAGTACCTGCTCAGCGCCTCGCCGATCATCTCGCTCGGCAAGGCTGGTCCCGCGGCGCGCTTCAACTCGCGCAACGACAATATCTCATTGGCATTGATCGACGATGGCGGCGTCCGCGCCGGCCTGACAGGCAAGTTCCTGTTTTCCCGCGATGGTGGTGACGCCGACGAATTGAAGGGTCTCGACCCGGTGCGCTGGGGCGGCGAGGCTGGCGGCTTCTTCGAATTCTATCCTTTGGATTGGCTGCGTGCCCGCGCCGAATTGCGGCACGGCATTCGCGCCCATAACGGCTTTGTCGCCGACATCGCCGCCGACGCCTTTTACGATGTGACGCCCGACGTCAGGATTTCCGGCGGGCCGCGCGTTTCATTCGCCTCATCGGACTATTTCGACGCCTATTATGGCGTTGATGCCAAGGAGTCACTGGCCTCGGGGCTCAGCGAATATCATCCAGGCGGCGGGGTGAAATCTGCGGGCCTGGGCGGCGCGGTGACCTGGAAGGTGACCGAGCCGATGACGGCCAGTCTGTTCGGCGAATATTCCCGCCTGATGGGCCCGGCCGCCGATTCCAGCCTGGTCAAGGAGCGGGGCTCCAGGGATCAGTTCATGATCGGCGTGTCGACGACCTATCGCTTCGATTTCTCGATGTGAGCGGGCGGGTTGTGTACGACGGAGAGCCGCAAAGCTCAGACGACTATGCCGTAGCCGATCCGGTTGAGTTCCTCTTCCACAAGCGTGGCACCTGTTGCAGACTGAAGGAGATCGATGGGCGCGTCGTTGAGAACCCGACTTCGCTTACGCAGCCAGCGTTGCGCCTTTTCATGGTTGCCAAAAACGCGATTCGCCATCGTTGAAATGCGTTCAAGTCGCAAGGCGGACTCGGTAGTCGTCAGGGTCACATTCCGTCCTTCCAGCGCGCTAAACTGTGAAATGCAAACCGAAGATGCTGGTCTCTCGACGCCATCTACCGACAAACATAGGCGCAATTGGTGTACGCTCCTAGCGGAAGCATCAGAGTTCGGGCTTTTCAACATCGCCTGTCTCAGTTAAAAGCCCAGCCATGACGAGCTTTTCGCGCCTTCTCGCGACTGCGATACGAATTACAGGCCCGGTGTTCCGGGCGGCTTGACCGCCGCCGGAGCCGCCGGGAATCTTGCGCGCGGCCTCTCGCGCTTTTTCCAGATCATGATAGTTCAACGCCCGGGCTCTTTTGCCGACGGGCAACGCATATGGCAGACGAATGACTGATACCGAGACCGCCGAGACGATCGACTATTCCAAAACGCTCTACCTGCCGCAGACGGATTTTCCGATGCGCGCCGGTTTGCCGGAAAAGGAACCGCTGCTGGTCAAGCGCTGGCAGGATATGGACCTTTACCGCAAGCTGCGCGAAGACGCAGCCGGCCGCGAAAAATACGTGCTGCACGACGGCCCGCCCTATGCCAATGGCAACATTCATATCGGCCATGCGCTGAACAAGATCCTCAAGGACGTCATCACCCGCTCATTCCAGATGCGCGGCTATGACTCGAACTATGTACCCGGTTGGGATTGCCACGGCCTGCCGATCGAATGGAAGATCGAAGAGCAGTACCGCGCCAAGGGCAAGAACAAGGACGAGGTGCCGGTCAACGAGTTCCGGCAGGAATGCCGCGAGTTTGCGGCGCACTGGATCAAGGTGCAGGGTTCCGAATTCCAGCGCCTCGGCGTCGTCGGCGACTTCGACAATCCCTATACGACGATGGCTTTCCACGCCGAGGCGCGCATCGCCGGCGAGCTGCTGAAATTCGCCATGTCCGGCCAGCTCTATCGCGGCTCCAAGCCGGTGATGTGGAGTGTGGTCGAGCGCACCGCGCTGGCCGAGGCGGAGGTCGAATACCAGGACTATGAGTCGGACACGATCTGGGCGAAGTTTCCGGTCGTCAGCCTCGCTCGCCAGGTCATCAACATCGATGATGGGCAGCCAGCCCTGGATCCCAAGCTGACGCAGACGTCGCTCGATCTGCTTGATGCCAACGTCGTCATCTGGACCACGACGCCGTGGACCATCCCCGGCAACCGCGCCGTCAATTACTCGCCGCGCATCAACTATGGTCTCTACGAGGTCACGGCGGCCGAGAACGCCTTTGGCCCCCAGCCCGGCGAAAAGCTGATCTTTGCCGAGAAACTTGCAGACGACGCTGCCGCGAAGGCCAAGGTCACCCTGAATCGTCTTCGCAGCGTTGGCGCCGAAGAGCTTGAAAATCTTACGCTTTCGCATCCCCTCAAAAGTCTGGGTGGTGGCTACGAATTCCCTGTGCCGATGCTGGCCGGCGATCATGTCACCGACGATGCGGGCACCGGATTCGTCCACACCGCGCCGGGACACGGCCGAGAAGACTTCGACGCCTGGATGGATGCCGCCTCTGATCTTCGCCAGCGTGGCATCGACACCGCGATCCCCTTCACCGTCGACGATGCCGGCTTCTTCACCAAGGACGCGCCGGGCTTCGGCCCGGACCGCGAGGGTGGAGCGGCGCGCGTTATCGACGACGGTGGCAAGAAGGGCAACGCCAACCAGGCCGTCATCGACGAGCTGATCAAGCGAAACGCGCTGTTCGCGCGCGGCCGGCTGAAGCACTCCTATCCGCATTCCTGGCGCTCGAAGAAGCCGATCATCTTCCGCAACACGCCGCAATGGTTCGTCTATATGGACAAGGAGCTTGGCGACGGCACGACGCTGCGCAGCCGCGCCCTGAAAGCCATCGACGACACCTGCTTCGTGCCCGCCGCCGGGCAGAACCGCATCCGCGCCATGATCGAGGAGCGCCCCGACTGGGTGCTGTCGCGCCAGCGCGCCTGGGGCGTGCCGATCGCCGTCTTTGCCGATGCCGACGGCAATGTCCTGCGCGACGAGGCGGTCAACCAGCGCATCATGGACGCCTTCGAGAAGGAAGGCGCCGACGCCTGGTTCGCCGCCGGCGCCAAGGAGCGTTTCCTTGGCAATCACGATGCCTCGAATTGGCAGCAGGTGATGGACATCCTCGACGTCTGGTTCGATTCGGGCTCGACGCATGCCTTCACGCTTGAAGACCGGCCGGACCTGAAATGGCCGGCCGACGTCTATCTCGAAGGCTCCGACCAGCATCGCGGCTGGTTCCACTCCTCGCTGCTCGAAAGCTGCGGCACCAGGGGCAGGGCGCCCTACGACACCGTCGTCACCCATGGCTTCACCATGGATGAGGAGGGGCGGAAAATGTCGAAGTCGCTCGGCAACACCGTCGTGCCGCAGGACGTCATCAAACAGTCCGGCGCCGACATCTTGCGGCTGTGGGTGGTGACGACCGATTATTGGGAAGACCAGCGGCTCGGCAAAAACGTGCTGCAGACCAACATCGACGCCTACCGCAAGCTGCGCAACACCATCCGCTGGATGCTGGGCACGCTCGCCCATGACGATGGCGAGGAGGTGCCGCTGGACAAGATGCCGGAGCTGGAGCGGCTGATGCTGCACCGGCTCGCCGAGCTCGATGAAGTCGTACGCTCGGGCTACGACGCCTTCGAATTCAAGCGCATCACCCGCGCGCTGCTCGACTTCATGGTGATCGAGCTGTCGGCCTTCTATTTCGATATCCGCAAGGATGCGCTCTACTGCGAAGCGCCTTCCAGCGTGAAGCGCAAGGCTTCCGTGCAGGTGGTGCGCCATCTCTTCGACTGTCTGGTGAAATGGCTGGCGCCGATGCTGCCTTTCACCATGGAAGAGGCTTGGCTCGACCGTCATCCGGATGTCGTCTCGGTGCATCTCGACCAGTTCCCGGAGATCCCGGCGGACTGGAAGGACGAGGCGCTGGCGGAGAAGTGGCGCAAGGTGCGGCAGGTCCGCCGTGTCGTCACCGGCGCGCTGGAGATCGCCCGCGCGCAGAAGGTCATCGGCTCTTCGCTGGAAGCGGTGCCGGTCGTCACTCTCGACGATGCCCTACTCGAAGCGGCGATCGCCGATGTCGACATGGCCGAGATGGCGATCACCAGCGATCTGGTTATCGCGCACGGCAAGGCGCCGGCGGGCGGCTTTACCCTCGACGATGTCAAAGGCGTCGCCGTGGTCGTCGAGAAGGCGGAGGACCGCGGCCTGGTGAAATGCGCACGCTCCTGGCGCTACACCGCCGATGTCGGCTCAGATCCGGAATTCCCGGATGTTTCGGCCCGGGACGCAGCTGTCCTGCATGAGCTGAAGGCTTTGAGCCGCCTTTAAGGCGGTGCACAATTGCCACGGCGGGCGGCCGATCGGCCCCCGTGCGTTGCCCTTAACGAGTGGTTGAGGTAAACACGCGAAACTCCGGACGACAAATTGTCGCCGGAATTCCGTCGGAAGAGCATAGGCGATGGGGGCCGGACCTTTCTTTGGCCGGCGGCAATCGAGAGGCTGTCTACAGTGGGACTTTTTGGCATGACCGAGAGAACTTACGCGCGCGTCGCGCTGCTGGCGCCGCTTGTCGTATCGAGCCTCGCCTTGTCCGGCTGCATGGGCTCGCCCACCTACGGGACCGACAAGACCGCGGGCGCGCAGCTTGCCGGCGACCTCACCGGGGCTTTTTCCTTCGCACCCAAACGCAAGGATAGTATCGACTACAAGCCGCGCCCCACGCTGGTGAAGCCAGGGCCGGGGCAGAAGGAAGTCTTGCCGCCGCCGCAGGAAAGCATCGAGACGGCGAGTGCCGAATGGCCCGAATCGCCGGAGCAGCGCCGTGCCCGCCTGCGCGCCGATGCCACCCTGCATCAGGACGACCCGGCCTACCAGGCGCAGGTCATCGATGACGTGCAGACGGATCCGGCGTCGGTCAAGGCCGCGCTGAAGCAGTCGGGCTCGAGCCACCCGCCAGCCTGGACTCCGGCCGATTCGGACAAGGACCGCGCCGCGGAAATCATGCGCCGCCGGGCTGAAGGCAAACAGGGCGACCCGACCACCCGCAGATATCTGAGCGAGCCGCCGGTGCAATACCGCGCTGCCGCCGACACTGCGCCGCAGGGTGACCTCGGCGAGGACGAGTACAAGAAGGAACGCCGCCTCAAAAGGGAGGCGGCCGCCAAGAGCAAGAGCAGCGGCATGTTCGACTGGCTGCCCTGGTAGACTGACGGCGCCAGAGACGTTCTGGCCTGGATTGGCTGAACTGGATTGGCTGACTTGGATTCGGTCCGTCTGCCGAACCAGGAAAATCAGGGTCCGCGTCGCTCGCGAAAAAAGTCCTTCAGCAATGCTGCTGCAGCGTTCTCGGCCATGCCAGGATAGATGTCGGGCACATGATGGCAGGTCGGTGACGTGAAGAAGCGAACGCCATTGACGACTGCGCCGCCCTTCTCGTCGGCGACGCCGAAATAGAGCCGGCGCAGCCTGGCGAAAGAGATGGCGCCGGCGCACATGGTGCACGGCTCCAGCGTCACATAGAGATCGTGGCCGCTGAGCCGCTCGCTGGAAAGCTTGCGGCAGGCCTCGCGGATCGCCAGCATCTCGGCATGGGCGGTCGGATCGGCGAACTCGCGGGTGCGGTTGCCGGCACTCGCAACGACCGTATCGCCGCCGACGACGACCGCGCCAACCGGCACCTCGCCACGCAGGGCGGCGGCTTCGGCTTCTTTCAGCGCCAGCGCCATGAAATCCTGCCGCCTCACGCGGTTTCCATTCCGATTATCTCCTCGCCACTAGAGCGCGATCCTGTTACTACCCGCGCAAACGAGCAAAGGCCACATGGACGACAAAAACAAGAAATTCCCGCGCAAGGCCGGCCCGAAACCGGCGGGGCCGCGTGGTCGCGATGGCGCTCCCGGCAAGGGTGGCAAGCCGTCCTTCGGCGTCAAAAAACCCTACACTCCGCGCGGCGATCGGCCGGCGGCGGCCGAAGGCGAACGGCCGAAACGCGACTTCAAGCCGAAGCGCGAAGGCGACCGGCCGTTCGGCAAAGGGCCGCGTCCGGAAGGCAAGCCTTATGAGAAGCGCGAAGGTCCACGCAAGCCTTATGCACCGCGCGGCGATCGGCCGGCGGCGGCCGAAGGCGAACGGCCGAAGCGTGACTTCAAGCCGAAGCGCGAAGGCGACAGGCCGTTCAGCAAAGGGCCGCGTCCGGAAGGCAAGCCTTATGAGAAGCGCGAAGGCCCACGCAAGCCTTATGCACCGCGCGGCGACCGGCCAGCAGCTGCCGAAGGCGAGCGGCCGAAGCGCGACTTCAAAGGCAGCGAGAGGCCATTCAGCAAAGGGCCGCGTCCGGAGGGCAAGCCTTATGAGAAGCGCGAAGGTCCGCGCAAGCCCTACGCGCCCCGCGGCGACCGGCCGGCCGCTGCCGAAGGCGAGCACGGCGACAAGCGCTTCGACCGTCCCAAGCGTGACTTCGGGGATCGTCCTAAGCGTGATTTTGGCGGCGATCGGCCGCAAGGGGCACAAAGGGCACAGGCGGCATCGGAGGGCGGCTTCAAGCCGCGTCCGCGTCGCGTCGAGGCAACGGAAGAAGCCGGCGAACGCATTGCCAAGCGGCTGGCGCGTGCCGGCCTGGCCTCGCGCCGCGATGCCGAGGAACTGATCGCGGCCGGCCGCGTCAAGGTCAACGGCAGGGCGCTGACCTCGCCGGCCTTCAACGTGATGCCCGGCGACATCATCCATCTCGACGGCATGGAGATCCCGCCGATCGAGCGCACGCGGCTGTTCCTGTTCAACAAGCCGGCCGGCGTGGTCACCACCAACCGCGATCCCGAAGGCCGCAAGACCGTCTTCGACGTGCTGCCCCCCGGGCTGCCGCGGCTGATGACCATCGGCCGGCTCGACATCAACACCGAAGGGCTGCTGCTGCTCACCAATGATGGCGGCCTGTCGCGCGTGCTCGAACTGCCGGCGACCGGCTGGCTGCGGCGCTACCGCGTGCGCGTCCACGGCAAGGTCGAGGAAAGCGCGCTCGCGGGCCTGCGCGAAGGCATTGCCGTTGACGGTGTCTTTTATGGCGCCATCGAGGCGACGCTGGACCGCGAGCAGGGTTCGAATGCCTGGCTGACGCTCGGCCTGCGGGAAGGCAAGAACCGTGAGGTCAGGAACATCCTGGGCTCGCTCGGTCTCGACGTGACGCGGCTTATCCGCATTTCCTATGGGCCGTTCCAGCTCGACGATTTGCCGGAAGGCCATGTGTTGGAGATCAAGGGCCGCGTGCTGCGCGACCAGCTCGGCGAGCGCCTGGTCGAAGAGTCCGGTGCCAATTTCGACGCCGATATCGCCAAGCCGTTTTCCAACAAGCCGGTCAGGCGTGAGCGGGAGGAGGAGCCCGAGCGGCCGAAATTCACCCGTGACGGCGAACGCCGTCCGATCGGCGAGGGCGGCCTGATCAAGAACCGCAAGCGCCGCGAAGGCAGCCGCGACGAAGCGCTCGGCAAGCTGTCGACAAAACCGGAGAGGAGCTTTGGCGAGCGTGGCGCCAAACCTGAACGCGGCGACTTCGGGGACAAACCCCGTGGCGACAAGCCTCGTGGCGGCTTCGGCGGCAAGAAATCCGAACGCGAGCAGCGGCCGATCGAACCGCCGGGCCAGCGCAAGGCCAATGTCTGGATGGCGCCGGGGGCGCGGCCGATCGGCAAGGGCAGGGCGGAGGCAGACGCCGCCAAGGCGGCGGAAAACAAGGCGCGCAAGGCCGCTTTCAAGCCGTCTTATGGCAAGCCCGGCGGTGCAAAGCCGTTCGGCAAGCCTCGTGGCGAACGTTCGGATAGCGGTGGCGACCGGCCGCGTGGCGGCCCGAAAGGAAGCAATGCGGATCGTCGGCGGTGAGCTTCGCGGGCGTCCGCTGGCGACGCCCCGCACCTTTGCCATCCGCCCGACGACCGACCGCACGCGTGAGGCGGTCTTCAACGTGCTGGCGCATCGCTTTCCCGAAAAACTGAACGGCGCGCGCGTGCTCGACCTGTTCGCCGGCACCGGCGCGCTCGGCCTCGAAGCGCTGTCGCGCGGCGCTGCCTATGCTGTCTTCATCGAGGAATCCGCCGAAGGGCGCGGCCTGATCCGCACCAATGTCGAGGCTTTCGGCCTCACCGGCCGCACCAAGATCTTCCGTCGCGACGCGACGGCCTTGGGCGAGGCGGGCACCATTGCCGCATTCGGCCTCGTCTTTGCTGATCCGCCCTATGGCAAAGGCCTTGGCGAACGCGCTTTGCGCTCGGCCAAGGCCGGCGGCTGGCTCGCCCCCGGCGCGCTCTGCGTCGTCGAAGAAGCGGCGGCGGCGACGTTCGAGGCGGGGCCGGGCTTTTCGGTTGTCGACGAGCGCAACTATGGCGAGACGGTCATCCGCTTCATCGAGGTTGGGTGAGGCCCCGCAATTGGCGAGGAAGCAGCGCCTTCAAAATGACGAACAATTCGCTTTGCCTCGACCAGCAACCCCGCCTATCGTTCCACCCCAAACCGGAGCCATCTATGACATTTCAGGCTGAATGGCTGCGCGGAACGCTCTTGGGACTGGCCCTGGTGATGGCCGCGCCGGCTCTGGCGGACAACAATCCCGACGACGGCGCGGTGACGGATTTCCTGCTCGACAACGGCATGGAGGTCGTCGTCATCCCCGACCACCGCGCCCCGATCGTCACCCATATGGTCTGGTACAAGATCGGCAGCGCCGACGAGCCGCCGGGCAAATCCGGCATTGCCCATTTCTTCGAGCATTTGATGTTCAAGGCGACCAGCAACCATGCGGCCGGCGAGCTCGATCGCGCCGTCGCCGCCATCGGCGGCTCGGACAACGCCTTCACCTCCTACGACTACACCGCTTTTCATGAGACAGTGGTGCCGCAGGCGCTCGGTGAGATGATGGGCTTCGAGGCCGACCGCATGCGCAATCTCATCCTCAACGACGATGTCATCAAGACCGAGCGCGACGTCATCCTCGAGGAGCGCCGCTCGCGCATCGACTCCAATCCGCAGGCGGTGCTCGACGAGGAAATCGACGCCACGCTGTGGCAGAACCAGCCCTACCGCATCCCGGTCATCGGCTGGATGCAGGAGATGGAGAAGCTGAACCGCACCGACGCGATGGCCTTCTACAACAAATATTATACGCCCAATAACGCCGTGCTGGTGGTGGCCGGCGATGTTGAGCCGGAAACGGTCAAGGCGCTGGCCGAAAAGACCTATGGCAAGATCGCGCGCGGCCCGGATCTTCCGCCGCGGATCCGCCCGATCGAGCCCGAGCAGAACACCAGGCGCACGGTGACGCTGACCGACGGGCGCGTCAGCGTGCCGAGCTTTACGACGCAGTGGGTGGTTCCGTCCTATCACACGGCAAAGCCCGGCGAAGCCGAAGCGCTCGACGTGCTGTCCGAAATCCTCGGCGGCGGCAACCGCAGCCGGCTCTACCAGGAGCTTGTCGTCAGGCAAGGGATAGCCGCCGCGGCTGGCGCCTTCTTCCAGGGCACGATGCTCGACGATAGCAATTTCACCGT
Organism: Mesorhizobium sp. M1403; assembly: GCF_040317695.1. Taxonomy (NCBI): domain Bacteria; kingdom Pseudomonadati; phylum Pseudomonadota; class Alphaproteobacteria; order Hyphomicrobiales; family Phyllobacteriaceae; genus Mesorhizobium; species Mesorhizobium sp. M1403. Next base: position 177,497 of record NZ_JAMYKY010000007.1, read on the forward strand.
CTATGGCGCGCCGCGCGGCGATGCCAAGCTTGCCGACGTCGAGGCCGCGGTCGACGCCGAGATCGCCCGCATCGCGAAAGACGGCGTCACCAGCGATGAGCTGGAAAAATCCAAGGACCGTTTCGTCCGCTCGATGATCTTTGCCCGCGACAAGCAGGAGGACATGGCCAACATCTACGGCTCGACGCTCGCCACCGGCGGCAACGTCCAGGACGTCCAGCAATGGCCCGACCGCATCCGCAAGGTCACCGCCGACCAGGTCAAGGCGGTCGCTGCCCGCTATCTCAATCTCGACCACGCAACGACCGGCTATCTTCTGCCGCAAACCCAGGCTGGGAATTGATTTGATGATGAACCAGCACGGTCCCGCTCTGCCTTCTCCCCCGGGCTCCTCCCCTTCTCCCCTTGTGGGAGAAGGTGGCCGAGCAAAGCTCGGTCGGATGAGGGGTGTTCCAGCTTGGCACCAACGGCACTCCGTCCAACACCCCTCAACCGTCTCGGCGCTTCGCGCCGATCCACCTTCTCCCACAAGGGGAGAAGGGAAGCACGCGTGCTCCGGCCCTCTTCTAGCGACCCTCATCCTCTCCCTCGTCTTCCTCATCCTGCCGGCGCTTTCGGCTCGTGCTGCCATGAACATCCAGGAGGTGACCTCGTCGAAGGGCATCACCGCCTGGCTGGTGGAGGATTATTCGGTGCCGATCGTCGCCATCCGCTTCGTCTTCGATGGCGGCGCGACGCAGGATCCGCCCGGTAAGGAAGGGCTTGCCAACCTGATGAGCGGTCTGTTCGACGAAGGTGCCGGCAACCTCGACAGCGAGGCCTTCCAGGTCAAGCTTGACGATGTCGGCGCCGAGATGAGCTTCGATGCGCAGCGCGACGGAATCTACGGCTCGATGCGCATGCTGGCCGAGCAGCGCGACGGCGCCTTCGACCTGCTGCGCGTGGCGGTCAACCAGCCGCGCTTCGACCAGGTGCCGATCGACCGCATCCGCGCGCAAATCCTGTCCGGCATCATCGCCAACGAGCGCGATCCCGATACGCTCGCCCAGCGCAAATGGCTCGACGCGATCTACGGCAGGCATCCCTATGCGCGGCCGGACCAGGGCACCAGGCAAAGCATCGCGACGATCACGCCGTCCGATCTCAGCGCTTTCCACAAGGCGAATTTCGCCCGCGACGGTCTGCATGTCGCGGTGGTAGGCGCCATCGACGCCGAGACGCTGAAGCAGAAGCTCGACCTGGTATTCGGCAGCCTGCCGGAAAAGCAGGCGCTTACGCCCGTTCCCGACATCGACCTGAAACTTGGCCAGCAGCTCGAGGTCGTTTACGACCAGCCGCAGGCCTCGCTGCAACTCGCCTATCCCGGCGTGAAGCGGAACGCGCCGGATTTCTTCGCCGCGGTGCTGATGAACGAGATCCTGGGCGGCGGCACCTTCACCTCGCGGCTGTTCGACGAGGTGCGCGAGAAGCGCGGCCTGGCCTATAGCGTCAGCTCCGACCTCGTCGACCACCAGCATTCCGAGGCGCTGTCCATCACCACCTCGACCCGCGCCGACAGGGCGGCCGAGACGCTGGCTGTGGTGCGCGACGTGGTCAAGCGCATGGCCGAGGAGGGGCCGACCGAAGCCGAGCTGGCGGCGACCAAGAAATACATGATCGGTGCCTATGCCATCAACAATCTGAATTCCTCCGGCGCGATTGCGTCAACGCTGCTCGAGATCCAGCTCGGCAAGCTCGGCATCGACTACATGCAGCGCCGCGCCGGGCTGATAAACGCGGTGACGCTGGACCAGGTCAAGGCAGCGGCGAAAAAGCTGCTCTCCGCCGAGCCGGCCGTCATGGTGGTCGGGCCGAAGCTGGGTGAGGCCAACAAGGGATGAGCCCTAGCTTCGGCATCGCCTTTGGCGGCGGCGGCGCGCGTGGGCTGGCGCATATCCACGTCATCGAGGTGCTGGACGAACTGGGCATAAGGCCGGCGGCAATCGCTGGCTCGTCGATCGGCGCCATCATGGGCGCCGGCATGGCCTCGGGCATGACCGGCAAGGACATTCACGACTATACGCGCTCGATCCTCGGCCGCCGCGCCGAAGTGGCGACGCGCATGTGGCGGGCGCGGCCCGGCACCTTTGCCGAAGCGTTGCAGGGCGGCTTGCGGGTTAGCCAGTTCAATGTCGAGCGCATCCTCAAGGCGTTCCTGCCCGATGCCATCCCCGAGACCTTCGCCGAACTCAAAATACCGCTGAAGGTGACGGCAACGGACTTTTATGGCCACAAGCTCGCCGTGTTCGACGAAGGCGAGCTGCATTCGGCGCTGGCCGCTTCGGCGGCGATCCCGGCGGTGTTCCGCCCGGTGATGCGCGACGGCAGGCTGCTGATCGACGGCGGCATCTACAATCCCGTGCCGTTCGATCTGATCGAGCTCGACGCCGACATCATCATCGCCGTCGACGTGGTCGGCGCGCCGACCGAGGCCGGGCGCAAATTCCCAACCTCCGTCGACCTGATGTTCGGTGCCACGCAGCTGATGATGCAGTCGATCATCGCCAGCAAGCTGAACCAGAGCCGGCCCGACATTCTGATCCGGCCGGCGGTGTCGAAATACCGCGTGCTCGATTTCATGAAGGTCGAGGCGCTGATGGCCGAGACGGTGGCGATCAAGGACGAGCTGAAGCGCGAGATCGAAAGGGCGGTCGAGGCGCGGGCCAAGGCCGAAGCCAGCAAGCGCACCAACCGTCTCGGCGGATGACCGTAATCAAGCGCTTGGCGTCAGCGCCCGCTGGCCCATGAGCGTGTCGACATCAGGCGGGCAGGGGCGGTAAGTTTGGGCGCGAAGGCCGGCGTTCATTCGCGCCCCCCTCTGCCCTGCCGGGCATCTCCCCCACGAGGGGGGAGATTGGCTGTCATCGCGCTTTCGCCTATCACCAGCATTGCAGGATCGAGCGCCGAGGCTGAAGCTTCCGATCTCCCCCTCGAGGGTCGAGATTGGCGGCCATTTCAGCCCCACTTCATCTCGCCGGTGGCAACCTTGGAGCCGATGTCGAGCGCAACGCCCATGCCGAGGCCGGGGAAGCGGGCTTCCATGGCGCTCTTCAGCGCGGCCGCGTCTTTGGCTTTTGCCAGTTCTTCCTCGAAGGCGATGAGATAGGTCTTGGTGTGCTCGACGCCTGAAAGGTCCGTAGCGGCCTCAGGCATCATGTGCCCGGGCACGACGATCGCCGGCTTGCGCGCCGCGATCTTTTCGAGATTGGCCAGCCAGGCGGCGCGCAGTTCCCTGGTCGGCGTGTCGGCGGTCCAGACATGCACGCCGGCAAAGATCACCACCCCGCCGAACACCGCATTCAGCGACGGCACGAAGAGATAGCGCCGGTTGGCGAGGCCTTCCGCGGCGACGATCTCTATGCTCTCGCCATCGACGCTGAGCGTCTTGCCGTCGAACGCTTCGGGGATGACGACGTCGGCGAGCGCCTGCGGGCCATTCTCCTTCAGCTGCGGCCCCCAGACGGCGAGCTTCTTGTCGACATTGCCGTTGATGGCGGCCACCGTCTCGGCTGCGGCGATCACCCGTGCCTGCGGGAACGCCTGCCTGATCAGCTTGAGGCCGAAATAATAGTCCGGGTCGGACTGGCTGACATAGATGGTGGTGAGCGTCTTGCCCGTCGCCTTGATCGCCTCGGCCACTGCCCGGCCGTCGGGGTAAGTGAAACCGCCATCGATCAGCACGGCCTCAGTGGCCCCGGAGACCAGCACCGGGGCGCGGAAGAAGCCGTTTTGCCCGGCCGGAAAATGCTTCCAGGAAAGCCCGCCGGCCGCATGGCCAAGCCCGGCGGGAGCAAAGACGGCGGCAGCGCCGGCGGCGAGGGTGGTTTTCATGATGCTTCTCCGTGTGAACATGGGTGTCTCCTGGGAATTCGGCGGCCTCGATGCCCGCAAGATGGCAAAAGCGGAATGCGTATTGAAGGCCGACAAAATAGACGTAATGTATGCTTTCGCCTGACAATGAGGCTGCCTCTGCCATGAGCGAAGCATGAACCTGAACCGGCTGGCCTATTTCGCCGCGGTGGTCGATGCCGGCTCGTTCACGCGGGCCGCCGAGCGGCTGGGCATCACCAAGGCGGTGGTCAGCCAGCAGGTGGCGCGGCTGGAGCGCGATGTCGGAACGACGCTGCTGATCCGCACGACGCGCCGCGTCCATCCGACCGAGGCCGGCCGGACATTCCATGCCCGCTGCCTGCAGGTCCTGCAGCAGGCCGAGGATGCCTTCGACGAGCTCGCGCAAGCGGCCGCCGAGCCGACCGGCACGCTGCGCATCGCGGCGTCCAACGACTACGGTACGTCGGCGGTGGTGCCGGTGGTCGCCGCCTTCAGCGCGCGCTATCCCGCCTGCCGGGTGGAGCTGACGCTGGGCGACGAGACGATCGACCTGGTTTCCGGCCACATCGATGTGGCGATCCGCGTCGGCTGGCTGGCCGATTCCAGCCTGCAGGCGCGGCGCATCGGCACCTTCCAACAATTCATGGTGTGCCGCGCCGGGTTTGAAGGCCGCTTCACCGCCGGCGAACCGCGAGACCTTGCTAGGTTGCCCTTCGTCGCCAACATGGCGCTGCGCGAACCGCTGCTATGGCAATTTTCGCGAGGCGATGACGAGCAGCAGGCCGTGCGCATGCAGGCAACGATTTCAATCGACGCAACGCCGGCAGTGCTGGCGGCGGTCCGCGCCGGCGCCGGCCTCTCGGTGCTGCCAGACTTTTTGGTGCGGGACGAGCTGGCCGCCGGGCGGCTGGTGCAGATCCTGCCCGAGTGGCGGCTGCCCTCCGGCGGCATCTACACAGTCTACCCCGCCGCCCGCTTCCGCCCGCCCAAGGTGACGAGGTTTGTCGAGATGCTGATTGCGGCCGAGCAAAAGGTGGAGTCAGGCGGGCGGGGGCGCTGATGGGCGAAGCTGCGATCTCCCCCCTTGAGGGGGAGATGGCCGGCAGGCCAGAGGGGGGCGCTGTCCCGCCGACCTACCAGTCGATGGCATTAGCGTACCCGCGCAAGTTCCAGCTCATCACAGTTGAAACGAAGGCCGGCGTTCTTTCGCGCCCCCCTCTGCCCTGCCGGGCATCTCCCCCACGAGGGGGGAGATTGGCTCATCACGCCTTCCCCGCCGCATACTCCAGCGCCACCACGCCGTTGCTGAATTGCCTGGCAAACACCAGCTCGAGCGGCAATTGCGCGCCGGGCGGGAATAGCAGCTTGCCCTGGCCGACGGCACCGGGATAGCTGAGCAGCCTGATGCGGTCGACAAGGCCGTGGCGCAGCAATTCCTGCGCGACGCTGAGGCTGCCATGCACATAGATGTTGCCGCCGCTGCCTTGCTTCAGCCCTCTGACCGCGTCCGGCAACGCGCCAGTCAGCAGCTCGGCCGGCTGCCAGTCCAGCGCCGTCAAACTGGTCGACGCGACATATTTCGGCAGCGCATTGAACCGGTCGGCGAAATCTCCGGTCTCCTTGGGCCACGAGCCGGCAAAGATCTCATAGGTCCTGCGCCCCAACAGCATGGCGCCGCTGTCGGCAAGCTCGTCGTCCTTGAATTTCTGCATCTCATCGTTCCAGGCCACGCTCGGCAGCTTCTCGACCTCGGCAATGCCATCGACGCTGATGAATTCGGTGATGATGAGTTTTCTCATGGCGGGTTCCTTTCTGGCAGGGCCAAATGGCGCGGGCCTTATGCGACATGCGCCGTCAACTAGCGCGGCGCTTTTTCAGGGGGAGGGTTTTCCCTGTTCGCTTCCAAAGACCGATACCGTGGGAAAAGCTTCTCCGACCTGCCCGTCGTTCGGTCATGCCACAAGGTCCGCATCGGGGGCCGGTCTTTTTGCCTGTCCCCGATTGGATCTGGGTCGTAGTCACGGGCTGGCTACAGGTGGGCAATACCGGCTTTCAGCAGTCCTTCGCGGACGTGCTGCACATCAGACTCCTGGGCATAGTGCAGGGTGGCGATAAATGAATCGAGGTCGAATTGGGGATCGAGCGTTCTGATCTTGCCTAGATGCGCCGCGGCCGCGATTTCGTCGCCGAGCCAGCCGTAGCAGGCAGCGGCGAAAGCGTGCTGAACCGAGTCCATGGTTGACAGATGCATGAAAGCTTCGATCGCCTCGCCATACTGGCGCGCGGCAAAATGCGCCTTTCCCAGATGGCTCCAGAACCTCTCCGGGTGGTGCGGGTTCAACTGCATTGCCTTGCGGATCCATTCAATTCCCTCTTCCGGCCTCCCCAGCCACGTCAATAACTCGCCTTGCTGCACCACCACGAGGTCGTAATTGGGATTGAGGGCCAGCGCCCGCTCTTGATGGTAGCGCGCTGTGGTCAGCTCATTGTTGTTCACGTTCACTGCCGCGAGGATGCGGTGGACATCGGCATCGTTGTTGTCCAGCGCCAGCGCCCTGTCCAGCGCTGCCATAATGTTGTTCCAGACGGCATCCCTGTCTTCGCACCAGTTATGGACCCACGCCTGGCCAAGAATGCAGGCCCGCCAGGCATGGGCATGGGCATAATCGGGGTCGAGCGTGACGGCCCTCTCTATCAAGGTTTGCGCGCGTTCATTATCCGCAATCGTGCTTCGGTGATGCAGCACCTTGGCAGCAAGCACACATTCATACGCGGCCATGTTTGCAGGTTTCGCCCGCGCGAGCTGGTCCCGCTGAGCCGCCTCGACGCGGCCGGGCAGCGTGGCTGCGATCGCCGCCGTCACCTCATCCTGAATCGCGAATATGTCGACCAGCTTCCGGTCATATTTGTCTGCCCAGATATGAGCGTCATTCGCCGTGTCGATGAGCTGAACCGTTACGCGCACCCTGTCGCCGATCTTGCGGACGCTTCCCTCCACCAGGTATTGGACGTCGAGTTTCTCGGCCACCTCGCGCACATTCACGGCGCGGTTCTTGTAGACGAAGGCGGAATTGCGCGAGATGACGAACAACTCATGGTGGCGGGACAGTTCGGTGATGATGTCCTCGGTCAGTCCGTCCGCGAAAAATTCCTGCTCGGGGTCGCCGCTCATGTTGCTGAATGGCAGCACCACTATCGAAGGTTTGGAGATGGATCGCTTTGCCTCGACTTGTGGCAGGACAGGACTGTCAAACCCTACGCGATAGAGGCGAACCGGGCGGCTGATGTTCTTCAACGTCTTCTCGCCCAGGTCCTCCATGGCAATTTCGAGACGGTCGGCAATTTGGGTCGCCACCGCCGCGGTCACGCAGATACCGCCGACGTCGGCGAGCTGCTCGATGCGGGAGGCAATATTGACGCCGTCGCCGAAAATATCATCATCGTCGAAAATGATGTCGCCGAGATTTATGCCGATCCTGAATTCGATACGCCGTTCTTGCGGCACATCCGAATTGCGCCGTTTCATGCGCTGTTGGATTTCCACGGCGCATTTCACGGCATCGGTCACGCTCTGGAACTCAACGAGCATGCCGTCTCCGGTGGTCTTGATGATCCGGCCCTTGTTCTTGGCGATGGCGGGATCGACCAGCTCTATGCGATGGGTGCGAAGGCGTGCGAGCGTGCCGGATTCATCGGCCTCCATTAGCCGACTGTAGCCCGCCATATCGGAAGCCAGAATTGCGGCTAGTCTCTGTTCCATCGCTGAACCAAAAACCAAGCCTACGCTTCCTGGGCTGCCAAATCCAGCAATTTGGGCTTGTGGCTGAATCAAGAAGTCTTCTACCGCAGCAGCAAGAAAGGGCGGATCAGAACCTTCCGCCTGGTGGCTGCGAACTCGATCGCATCAATCGCGGGACACGCCCCGATCTGCGCGGCGTCAAACTCGTCGACGCGACATATTTCGGCAGCGCATTGAAGCGGTCGGCGAAGTCTCCGGTCTCCTTGGACCACGAGCCGGCAAAGATCTCATAGGTCATGTGCCCCAAAAACAGGGCGCCGCTGTCGGCAAGCTCGTCCTCCTTGAACTTTTGCATCCCATCGTTCCAGGTAACGGCAGGCAAGCTTATCGACCCTCGGCAATGCCATCGACGCTGATGAATTCGGTGACGATGAGTTTGCGCATGGCGGGTTTCTTTCTGTCAGAGGACGGATGGCGCTAGCCTTTTACGACATGCCTCGTGAAATTAGCGCGGCGCTTTGTTGTTCTTCGGTCGATGTCAGACCCAAGCGTCGATCTCAGTCGACCTGGTGCCCGGCATCAATTCCAACCGGCAGGAGAAGCGCGAAACGGTGGTGGGCGGTCGGTGCTTTTTTTCCGCGATGGCCGCTTTTGACCCGAAGCAGACTCTGGCAAACGGAGCCGTGCATGAAAGCTTTGCGCCGCGTTAAGCTGTTAAGATCAGCTTTGCCACGGCCTGGAAGCGGACATAGTCGGCGACCACTCTGGAAGTCGTGGTTGCGCCACCGAACTAAACCGCTCGCGCGGTAGAGCGCGGCGTATGCCGGACGATCAAAAAGCCGAGCGAGGAAAAATGGATGGAAAAATGAATTTTCTCCGCTGATCGACTTCGGACGTTGAATTTTCTTTGGACAAAAGTCGTACCGGCATTTCTTCTCACCAGGATCGGGCGCGGTGGATGACGCAAGCGATATGGTGGAGCATGGAAGGCGAGGGTCGCGTCGACTGCCAGCGATGTGGACCTACCCATGCCGGCCTTGGCGCTTCGGCATCTGCAGGTAGCGCAGCGCATGAAGATCGTTTTCGATGAGATAGCCAAGAGCTCTGCAGCAGGCTATCAGTGTCGCAGCTTAGTTGTAGGCCCAGACAAACCTTTGGGCGAAATTTCGGGGACGTGGCGTGGCTGAATATGACGGGATAGTCGATGAAACTGAGCCACTTGCCGTAGGAAATATAGTTGTAGCCGCCGGGACTTCAGATAAACAGATCGAAAGACATTTCGAAACCGGACGGCTCCGGGTCGTTCAGGAGAAGAACGATCTTTTCCTGTCTCACGTGATCCAGTTTATCCGCGGGGAAGGCAATACAGTATGGGGCAACCTGCGGCCGGAATATCAGCGCCGCTTGCGTTGGGACAATAAGAAGAAATCGAAGCTCATCGAGAGTTTCATCATGAACGTGCCCGTTCCACCCGTCTTTTTGTACGAGAAGGAACTTGGCCGGTTCGAGGTGATGGACGGTCAACAACGCCTCAATGCAATTTCCGAGTTCTTCAGTGGGAGCTTCGCACTGGAAGGACTGGATATCTGGCCTGCGCTTAATGGTCGGAATTACAGTGCTCTTCCACCTTTGGTCAGGAGGGGGCTGGAGCGCGCCAAGATATCGGCCATCACCCTTATGTCTGACAATAGCTCGCCTGCGGAGGACAGCCTGGACCTTCGGGCACAGGTATTCGAGCGCCTGAATACGGGCGGCGAGCGGCTTAACCAACAGGAGCTTCGCAATTCGCTCTATTCGGGCGAATTCAATGCCCTTTTGATCGAACTATCTGAGACCCGTGCGTTCACCGACGCTTGGGAAATCCCGAACCATGAGGACAATACCCGCGCCGATGGGACTTCTAGCGCGGAACTTTCCGCCAACACTCTGTTCAAACGCATGGCGGACGTGGAGATCGTCCTGCGTTTCTTCGCTTTCCGCGAGCCGAAAGACATTGCTGGCTCTGTGCGGTCGATGCTCGACGGGACCATGAAGCGTCTGAGACGTCCCGATGCAGCGGCGCTGCAAACCTTGCGGCAGGAATTCGTGCAGGCGCTTGAGCTTTGCGTGGCGATTTTTGGCCCCCACATATTCCGTCTGCCGCCCAACGGGGATAAGCCGGGTAAGATCTCTCGCCCGCTTTATGATGCAGAAATGGTTGCTGTATTCAATCTGCGGCAGTACCGAGACGCCCTGCTAAACAACCGTCAGCTCATCCGCGACCGGCTCCTTGAGCTGACCGCACTGAATGCCGAAACGTATGATCTCATGGTTGGCCGCGGAAACACCGCAAACGCCATTCGTGACCGCATCATCAAGGTTGAAGAGGTCATTAGGGGCATCATTAATGTCTAAAATGGATGACGCAAAATCGCTTGCGGATTCCTATCTTGAAGAAATTGAAGCGACGATTGAAATCCGTCAATCCTATACCAACATCGTCGTTGCGATGGCCGGACCGCTCATGGGCGCTCTCAAGCACGATAAGGCGGCGCAGACGGCTGTCCAGCAGGCTCTAAAGTATAAGACCGTCGACCCAAGCACGCTCTATAAGCCAATGATTGTGCAAATCCACGGCGTGTTCGAGAACTATATACGGTCGTTGGTCAAGGCTGTTATTGAAGAGCGGTTCGAGGTCGTTGAACTCTATAGCAGCTTGGAACAGGGCTTTCGCAATAACCACGTTGCCCACGCTGCCCGGGTGTTGGCCCATGTGAAATCCGGCAACATTCTGGGCGTGGCGTACAACTTCGACAATCTGCTCACGAATCTCGGGAGAGGTCTTTCCGGCCAGAAGGGCTACAGACTCAATCCCGAAGTTTATACGAAGCTGATGGGAAATTGCACGGCCGAACGGTTGGAGAAGCTATTCGAGGCAATTTCGCTTCCAGAGCCATTGTCAGATGCGTTGGGTCAAAACGCGCAAATCAAGGCGCATTTCGATGATAAGACCAAAGGTCGCGTGGCTATTAGGGCGAAGGAAAAGCTGGACGCTCAAATCAACCTGCGCAACGACATCGTGCACGGCGATCTCACCCGTGTTGTCGATCTAACCGCATTGCGCGATACTTTGGGCTTCATCCGCGCTCTGAGTGCGGGACTGGACCAGTTGGTTCGGATGTAAGGTGATTGGATCGTGTGAAGAACCTCCAGCCGCCATCGGTCGATAAGCGCAAATGGTTCGTAGAGTATAAGTCGTACGATAACGCGCGTCATGTCGCCCATATAGAGGTCAGCACCTCACCCAGAAATTCCAATCGGCCGGCGAGCGAAAGCCTGCAGTCATCCTCGATCGGGAGGCTCAGAAATGGTTCAAGCCAGTACGCGGGTTTCAACTATGCTCGAACCCAAGGCTGCGAACCAGATGAATGACACGGAGGTTCTAGTAAAAGCGAGGAGGCCTTGATGGTGCCGGCATGCCAGCACCCGCGCGGCGACTTATGGCGGCAAGGCCCGGCGCTATGCACCTATTCCGCATCATGCAATCGCGGAGAACGTCACCATTGTGGCTTGCTGAGAGGTTGCCGAGCGCCCAACAATTAGGTGACGTGAACATCAGGATCGTAATTGGGAGTCGGCGCCAATGGGAGCAATCATGGACGGCCGTGCTTTGGTGGAAAGCCACAGTTTTCGGGGAAGCAGCTCAAAGAAGCACACGTGTGGCTCGCGCGATACGATACTATGTCTGCCATTGGCCAAGGCAGCCCTGATGCATACTTTGACCACGGGTTGTGGCCCGCAAATTTGGCCGACCACGGTCATTTCAGTGTAGAGAACCTCGAATTGACAGCCGCTTTTCGCCATTTGAAGGGGCCATCCGCCTGAAAGGCTTGAGATGCAGGTACCAGGGACGATAGAAGCGGTCATCGCTGAGTTCGATAGGACGGAGGAACCGTTAGACACGCACGCCATCCAGGCCGCTCTTTCAAGCGCCCGGACAAGGCTCGAAGACAAGATAGCGACCGGCGATGCTTGGGCCGACCTAGTCGCGTTCGCCGTTCAGGCTGAACAGGAAGACAGGCCGCCGTGGAACACGTACTTCGGACCAATGGGGTCTGGAACGGATGCTGACGGGAGCGACCTGTACTTCCCCGACATCCGCCAGCTGACGCCGGACATCGTCGATCACTGGGAGCAGCGTGCGGATGCCGTGAGTCATCCCGTTATGAAAGCTAGATACGCTGATCTTGTGTGGGACCTGAGCAGGAACGCCGCAAACCGTAGACCCGACGTAAGGTTCGCTCGTCTCGCGATAGACAACTACATAGCCAGTGTAGCGGACGGCCGCAATGCCGATGACCATGACGACGTCGAGGCGCTGAAGCGCGCGCTCCAGTTGGCCACGTCAATCGGTGACGGTGAAAGGACAGGTATCGTCAAAGAAATGATGCTTGTCAGGTTTCAGGTCGAGGTGGAGAAGACCGGCTGGTGGCATTATCTTTACGACGCTCTCACGACAAACCGAAAGGCTGGTCTAAACTCGGACCAGAAAAGCGATTTGGTCGCTGGACTCGAGAAGGTACTAGCACGGTTCATGGCGGACGAGACCTTTGACCCGCATGGCGCGGAGCGCGTGGCTTCGCGTCTCCTTCCGTTCTATTCCGCGGGAGAGGATTTCGACAGCGTGAAGAGGGTTGGGCTGGCGGTTAGCGAGGCATTCGAAAAGATCGCGACGGCCGGCTCGCGCATGCAAGCGATGGCTTGGCTTCAAACTGCGGCGGAATTCGCCAGGCGTGCGGGGGACGGCGAGCGACTCAAGAGGCTGCGGGTGGAAAGGGAAGCGGCGATCCGCGGCTCGGCGTCAGAGATGAAGTCCTTCAGCTACAGGCAGGAGATCAAGAAATCCGAGATCGAGGACGCCCTGAACATCTTGGTTGACGACGAGAACTGGCAGCAGACCCTCTTCAACATCGCCGCTGAGTTTATCACTCCCAAGCAGGAATTGCGGTATCGAGCAGAGGAAGGTGCGGCGACGTCCCCTCTGATGTCCATGATGACAATGTCGGTCATCGCTGATGATCATGTGGCGGCACAGGTCGGGGGGGACGATGATGGGGACGGAGGCCTCTACAGGTACGCGGATTTCGCCCGCCAGTCGACCCGCATCTTCCTGAGCAAGGCGCTCGACGCTGCGGTCGAAAGGCATAAGCTTTCGCCAGAGGAGATTGCGGCGTTCGTCCAGAGGACAGAACTGTTTTCAGATTTCGCGCTGGTTATTGCCGGGATCAGAGCTTGGATAGAAGGCGACTACGTCAAGTGCCTGTTCGTCTTGGTTCCGCAGATCGAAGATGCCTTCCGGAACGTGGCTCGCAGTGTAGGCGAGTCCGTGACGAAGGAGAAGCGAGGTCAGAAAGGCTGGGAGGTTTCACTAAACCTTGGCGATCTACTCAGCATGGAAAAGGTCAAGGCCGAGGTCGGCGAAGATATCCATTTCTGGATACGGGCGATTTTCGCCGACGCGCGGGGTATGAACCTCCGGAACCTCGTCGCCCACGGTTTGGCAAGTCGCGAAGCTGCTACCTACTACAACTGCGAATTGGTTATCCATTCCATGCTCATGCTCGGGGCGTACACGGATGTTGCTGCGGCATGTATCCGTAAAGCCGAAGCCCGTGAGAAACGGCGCGCGGAGACTGAGGCCCTAAAGGAACTTGAAGAGGATGAGCTCAACGCCGAGGATTTCTTGATTGCTGTAGAGGACGAGATGGAAGGCCAATCGATGCTTGGGCAGCAAGACGAATTATGCGCGGAGAGACCTTGGCAGGAGGAGGCCGGAGCGGTAACGGACACTTTATTCCGCCTGTCCGCTGTTGGCGGATGGAGTTGCCATCGGCTGAAATGAGCGTCAGCTTTCGGCCAAACGCGACGCCTGAGTAGTGGTTCGGCGATGACCGCTCCTAGCGCAAAGCGGTCAGATCACCGCCCCTAGCAAGAAATCTCAGTCACGCCCAAAAGCCAATCTATTCCCCTTGCCATCCCCGCGTCCTTCTCCTAATCTCTCTCTGAGAAAACCTTTTCCCAAATCGCCCCGCGCTCGCTGACCTCACCACTCAGCACCGCGGAGGGCACTAAGAGAAAAGCTTTTCTCAAATGGAGGATCGATATCCAAATCATGGCGTCCGATGCGCAGCCAACGCCCGTTTCCAAGCAGCCGGTCACCCTCCGCGAAGTGGCCGCCCTTGCCTGCGTCAGCGTCGCCACCGCCTCCAAAGCCCTGAACGGGCAGGGGCGGATGACGGCCGAGACGCGCGAGCGGATTCGCGAGACGGCGCAGCGGCTTGGCTTCCGCCCGAACAGCCTGGCGCAGAGCCTGTTGCGGCGGCTGGCCCGCTGACCAACGACCTGTCGCCGCGCCTTCGGCGCGCATTTGTGACGGTCACCGCCCTCATGAAGCAACTCTGATATTTGGTATCATGGTGCGATGCCAGGCCGTTGCCGGAGCGGATGCGGGCAACGTCAGCAAAGCGGAACAATCCGGCAGCCGGCGGGTTTGTAGGATGAAGGGCGATCTGTTTCGGAGGAAGATTACGATGAAACGCGTCCTTGCCCACCATGCGGTACGACTGATGCTCGGCGGCGTAACCGCCTGTCTGCTGACGGTCGTCGAGATTCCCAACCCGATCATGCCGTTGTCGCCTGTGTCCGAGGCAAGGGCTGCCACCACCGTTTCGATCAGCACGTTCTACGAAGACCTGTCTTCCTATGGTGACTGGGTCTCGTATCACGGAGCGTCCGTTTTCGTGCCGGTTGATGTACCTGACGGTTGGCGTCCGTATACCGTTGGACACTGGGCCTATACCGAGCAGTATGGCTGGCTGTGGGTATCCGACGAGCCATTCGGCTGGGCGACGTACCATTACGGCCGGTGGGGCTATGCCGACGATATCGGCTGGTACTGGGTTCCGGGCACTCGTTGGGCGCCGGCATGGGTGAGTTGGCGTCGTGACAGGGAGCACATGATCTGGGCTCCGCTGCCGCCGCGCCGCGATCCGGATCTGATTTCAATCGAGATCACCTTCGACACGACGCCGGAGTATTACTGGGTTGTGGTCCCCACCCGCGAATTCCTTGCCGCGGACGTTTCTACCGTCGTTATACGTGATGAGCCGGAGTTTGTGCGCATTGTCGAGGCGGCCGAGCCGGCCGGCGACGTGACGATCCAGAACGATGTGGTGATCAACAAAGTCATCGATGTCGATGTGATCGAGAAGGAGACGAACCAGCAGGTGACTGCCGTCAAGGTCAGCAAGACCGACGCGCCCGAGCAGTCCGGCAAATTGGAAAACGATACGGTCACGGTCTTTGAAGGTGAGGTGAAAGCCGATGCCGATGCCAAACCAGCCAAGCTCAAAGACATCGAGGAGGTGAAGCAGGTTCAGGCTAGCCGCAAATCGAAGCCGACCGAAGGCGCAGCAACGACCGAACAGGCCGAGCCGGAAAAGACCGCCAAGCCCGAGAAGCCGACGACCGAGGAGCAGCCCGCCGCTGGGCAGCAGCAGGCCGAGCCCGAGCAGGCGGCCAAGCCTGAGAAGCCGAAGGCCAAGGAGCAACCCGCCGCCGAGCAGCAGCAGACCGAGCCGGAAAAGACCGCCAAGCCTGAGAAGCCGAAGGCCAAGGAGCAACCCGCTACCGAGCAGCAGCAGGCCGAGCCCGAACAGACGGCAAAGCCTGAGAAGCAGAAGACCAAAAAGCAGCCCGCCGCCGAGCAGCAGCAGGCCGAGCCGGAACAGGCAGCCAAGCCTGAGAAGCCGAAGACCAAGAAGCAGCCCGCCGCGGAACAGCAGCAGGCCGAGCCCGAGCAGGCGGCCAAGCCTGAGAAGCAGAAGACCAGGAAGCAGCCCGCCGAGCAGCAGCAAGCTGAACCCGAACAGGCGGCCAAGCCGCAGAAACAGAAAAACAAGGCGTGCGATCCGCAGACTGAGAGCTGCTAGCCGTACGAGTAGACTGCGGCACCGCGATTATTCGATCGCGGTGCCCGCTGAGCGGCCATTCCCCCTTGCCATCCCCACTTCCTTCGTCCTAATCTCTCCCTTGAGAAAACCTTTTCCCAACTCGCCTCGCATCCGCAATCAGCACCCCGCAGGGGCCACAAGAGAAAAGCTTTTCCCACTTGGGAGGATCGATACCAAAATCATGGCGTCCGATGCGCAGCCAACGCCCGCCAAGCAGCCCGTCACGCTTCGTGAGGTGGCAGCCATTGCCGGCGTCAGCGTTGCCACGGCGTCAAAAGCGCTGAACGGGCAGGGGCGGATGACGGCCGAGACGCGGACCCGGATTCGCGAGACGGCGCAGCGGCTTGGCTTTCGCCCGAACAGCCTGGCGCAGAGCCTGCTCAGGCGGCGCTCTTTTACCGTCGGGCTGTTGACCAACGACACCTATGGCCGCTTTTCGCTGCCGCTGATGGCCGGCGTTTCCGATGCGCTGGTCGATGCCGGCGTCTCGGTGTTTTTGTGCAATGTCGAGGACGACCCGCGCCTTGCCCAGCTGCATGTCGATGCCATGCTCGACAAGCGCGTCGACGGCATCATCGCCACCGGCAAGCGCATCGACCGCCACCTGCCGGTCGACCTCGCCAATCTCGGCATTCCGGCGATCTACGCCTTCACCGAGCCCGATCCCAACGCCATCGCGTTTGTGTCGGACGATGCCGGCGGGGCGCGGCTGGCGGTCGAGCATTTTTGCCGGCTCGGACGACGGCGCATCGCCCATGTCAGCGGTCCCGCGAGCTTTGCCGTGGTGCATGCCCGGGCCGAAGCCTATCGCGAGGTGCTGGCCGAGAACGGCCTGCCGGTCTTGGAGCCGCTGCTCGGCCCATGGTCGGAAGCCTGGGGCCACGAGGCGGTCAGAAAACTGTTCGACGGCGAGGGATTCGATGGCACGCGCGAAAAACCCGATGCGGTGTTCTGCGGCAACGACCAGATCGCGCGCGGCGTCATCGACGCCTTGCGCGAGCGCGGTATCGGCGTGCCGGACGAGGTCGGCGTCATCGGCTTCGACAATTGGCAGATCGTCGCCGAGGCGACCCGCCCGCCGCTGACCTCGGTCGACATGAACCTGGCCGCGCTCGGGCGCGCGGCCGGCCTTGCCTTGCTTTCGCTCGTCGGCGGCGAACCCGCTCTGCCGGGCATCAGAAAACTGCCGTGCCGGCTGGTGGTGCGTCAGTCATGCGGCCGTTCGCCGGACGGCTGAACGAAACGGGCCGTGTCGATAGTGGGGCGCGGCTAAATTAAGACGCTAAATTAAACCATGTGGAGGAGAAGCATGAGAACCACCATTACCGGGCTCGCCATCGCCGCGAGCATTTTCGGCACGCTTGCGACGGTCGGCTCGGCCGCCGCCGATACCGCCAACATCTGGGTTCGCGCCGACGGCTCGAACTTCATGCCGCGCATCGTCGATGCCTTCAACAAGGGGCATCAGAACCAGATCAAGCTGGACATCATCCCCAACGCCGAAATCATCCCGAAATACGGCGCTGCCGCCGCCGGCGGCACGGCGCCCGATGCGCTGTCGCTCGACCTGATCTACACGCCGTCCTTCGCCGCCGCCGGCCAACTGGAGGACATCACCGACTGGGCGAAATCGCTGCCCTATTTCGCCAGCCTGTCGCCGGCGCATGTCAAGACCGGCACCTATAAGGGCCGCATCTACGGGCTGCCGTTCTCGGCCGATTCCTCGGTGCTGATCTGGAACAAGAAGCTGTTCAAGCAGGCCGGCCTCGATCCGGAAAAGGCCCCGACCAACTGGGCCGAGATCGAAGCCGACGCCGAAAAGGTCAACGCGCTCGGCGGCGACATCAAGGGCTTCTACTTCTCCGGCAATTGCGGCGGCTGCAACATCTTCACCTTCACGCCGCTGATCTGGGCCTCGGGCGGCGATATCCTCACCGAGGACGGCTCCAAGGCGACACTGGACACGCCGCAGATGCGCGGCGCCATCGACTTCTACCGTTCGATGGTCAAGAAGGACCTGGTGCCTTCAGGCGCGCAGACCGACACCGGCTCCAACTTCTTTGCCGCCTTCGCCACCGGCAATATCGGCATCTCGCCGTCCGGCGCCTTCGCCATCGGCGCGCTCAACACGCAATATCCCGATATCGACTACGGCATCACCTTCCTGCCCGGCAAGGACGGCGCCTGGTCGTCATTTGCCGGCGGCGATAATTTCGTCGTCACCAAGGGCACCACCAAGGTCGCGGTGGTGAAGGAGTTCCTCGACTTCGCCTATTCGCTCGAGGGCCAGACCATCCTGGCGAAATACGGCAGCCTGCCGGTGCGCGGCGACATCGCCAATGAGGCGCTGAAAGACCTCGACCCGCGCTACAATGTTGCCGCGGAGGCAATGTCCAAGGGGCGCACGCCCTATTCGGTGGTGTTCAACGATCTGATCAACTCGGCCAACGGTCCGTGGAACCAGATGATGAACGAGGTCTTCTTCGGCGAAGACGTCGACGGCGCCATCGCCAACGCGCAGGAGACCATGCAGTCGATCATCGATTCGGCGCCGCAGAAGTAAAGCGCCCACCTCCCCCTCGAGGGGAGGTCGGACCGCAGGTCCGGGTGGGGTCCTCAGTGAAACGCGCCGACAGAAAGAAACGTCGGCGCACTTCGCAGGCGACCCCACCCCCGGCCTTCGGCCGGACCCTCCCCTCAAGGGGGAGGGGGACGTCCCACTAATGGAAGACCCGCATGACCACCATCACAGC
This sequence comes from Mesorhizobium sp. M1403, assembly GCF_040317695.1. Taxonomy (NCBI): domain Bacteria; kingdom Pseudomonadati; phylum Pseudomonadota; class Alphaproteobacteria; order Hyphomicrobiales; family Phyllobacteriaceae; genus Mesorhizobium; species Mesorhizobium sp. M1403. The sequence goes on from NZ_JAMYKY010000007.1 coordinate 195,850, forward strand.
AATCTCCGCCCCGGCACGCCCCAGAAAACTCGTCGGCGCCGGGCGCCGGCAGTGGATCGGCCTGCTCTATGTCGCGCCGGCCGTTGCCCTGGTCGTCGTCTTCTTCATCGTGCCGCTTTGCATGACCGCCTGGATGTCGCTGCACAACTGGCCGCTGATGGGGGCCCACAGTTTTATCGGCCTTGACAATTACTGGGCGATCCTGCGCGATACCCGCTTCTGGAACGCGCTGCGCTTCACCGGCTACTACACGGTGGTCGTGACGATCGCGATCTTCGCCGTCGCCTTTCCGCTGGCGCTGTTCATCGAAAGGCCGCGGCAGCTGACCGGCTTCTACCGCACGTCCTTCTTCATGCCGGCGGTCATCGGTTTTGCCTCGGCCAGCCTTTTGTGGTCGTGGCTGCTCAATGTCGATTCCGGCCTGTTCAGCCCGGCCGCCTTCGAGCTTGGCCTGACCGAGAAGAAATTCAACCTGCTGGCGACCTTCCAGCCGGCCTTCTGGTCGATCATCGCCATGGTGGTGTGGAAGGTGGCGGGCTTCACCATGATCATCCTGATGACCGGCCTGCAGTCGATCCCGCCGGATCTGCAGGAGGCGGCGATGATCGACGGGGCAGGGCCATTCGCGCGGTTTCGCGCCATCACCCTGCCGCTGATGCGCCGCACGCTGGCGCTGGCGCTGATCCTGTCGGTGGCCGGCTCGATCCTTGCCTTCGACCAGTTCTACATCATCCTGCGCGGCGGCCCGCGCAACCAGACGCTGACCGCCGTCTACTGGATCTTCAACCAGTCCTTCGTGTCGTTCAAGCTCGGCTACGGCGCGGCGCTTTCGATGGTCCTGCTGGTCATCCTGGTGGCGCTCAGCCTCATCCAGCTGCGGCTGCTGCGCCAGCCAGAGGGGGTCGACTGATGGCGCAGGCCCGCAGCCGCAAACGCCGGATAGGTATGCAGTTCGCAGAGCATGCGACCGGCATCATCGCATCCATTCTGTTCCTGGCACCGATCGCCTGGACGGTGCTTTCGGCCTTCAAGCCGGCGCAGGAGGCGCGCCAGCCGCCGCTGCCGCCCTGGCCGACGACGGGCTTTTCGCTAGAGAATTACGCCACGCTCAACACCTTCGGCGATGGCCTCTGGCTGCCGGCGCAAAACAGCATCTATGTCTCGGTCATGACGGTGGTGCTGTCGGTGATCGTCAGCGTGCTCGCCGGCTACGGTTTCTCGCGCTTCCGCTTTCCGCTGAAGAACCTGCTCTTCGTCGTCATCCTGTCGACGATCATGATCCCGTTCCAGTCGATCCTGACGCCGATCTTCCTGGTGCTGACAAAAATCGGCCTGCACAACACGCTGACCGGGCTGGTCTGCGTCTACGTCACGCTGCAGCTGCCGTTCTCAATCTTCATGATGCGCAACGCCTTCGACGCGGTGCCGCGCGAGATCGAGGAGGCCGCGCGCATGGACGGCGCCAACAATGTCACCATGCTGCTTAGGGTCATGCTGCCGCTGGTCTGGCCGGGCATCGTCACCATCGCGCTGTTTGCCTTCCTTGGCGCCTGGAACGAGTTTCTGGCGGCCCTCGTGCTGATGACCGACCAGTCCAAATTCACGCTGCCGATCATGATGACCGCACTGCAGTCCGGCCGCTTCGGCGCCATCGACTGGGGCGCCGTGCAGGCGGGCGTCACCGTGATGATGGTGCCGTGCCTGGTGCTCTTCCTGCTGCTGCAGCGCTTCTACATCCGCGGCCTGATGGCAGGGGCCGTCAAGTGACCAATCGAACCGAACCGGAGTAAATTGATGACCGCATCGCCATCCGCCAGTCAGGGCGCCAAGCCAAAACTCGCCTTCCGTCCGCTGCCGGTGCCGCAGGTCGACGTGCGCGGCTTCTGGGGCGACCGCGTCGATGCCGTCGCGAGCAAAACCGCCGGCATCCTCTACGATCGCTGCGTCGAGGCGCGCATGCTCGAGCAGATCGATCCGGACCGGCCGTCGCCCGGCGTCGTCATTCCATTCCATTCACCGTCGCCGGACGAGGCAGCCACCGCCGGCAACGAATTCACCGGATCGACGGTGACGACCCAGATGTTCTGGGACTCCGACTGGGGCAAGACCATCGAGACCGCCGCCTATTCGCTCTACCGCCGCCGCAACGAGGAGCTGGAGAAGAAGATCGACGCCGTCATCGACATGTATGGCAAGCTGCAGCAGCCCGACGGCTATCTGTCGAGCTGGTACCAGCGCATCCAGCCGGGCCTGCGCTGGACCAATCTGCGCGATTGCCACGAGCTCTATTGCGCCGGCCACCTGATCGAAGGCGCGGTCGCCTATTACCAGGCCACAGGCAAACGCAAGCTGCTCGATATCATGTGCCGCTACGCCGACCATATCGCAGAAACATTCGGTCCCGAGCCCGGCAAGAAGAAGGGCTATTGCGGCCACGAGGAGATCGAGCTGGCGCTGGTCAAGCTGGCGCGGGTGACGGGCGAGCGCAAATACATGGAGCTTGCCAAATACTTCATCGATCAGCGCGGCCAGCAGCCGCATTATTTCGACAAGGAGGCGCGCGCCCGCGGCGCCGACCCGAAGGCCTATCACTTCAAGACCTACGAATACAACCAGTCGCACAAGCCCGTTCGCGAGCAGGACAAGGTCGTCGGCCATGCGGTGCGGGCGATGTACCTCTATTCGGGCATGGCCGACATCGCCACCGAATATGGCGACGACACGCTGCGGGTGGCGCTCGACCGGCTGTGGGACGATCTCATGACCAAGAACCTTTACGTGACTGGCGGTCTCGGGCCATCGTCGCACAATGAGGGTTTCACTGCCGATTACGACCTGCCCAACGACACCGCCTATGCCGAGACCTGCGCTTCGGTCGGCCTGGTGTTCTGGGCAAGCCGCATGCTCGGCATGGGTCCCAATGCGCGCTACGCCGACATCATGGAGCGGGCGCTTTACAACGGCTCGATCTCCGGCCTGTCACTCGACGGCTCGCTGTTCTTCTACGAAAATCCGCTCGAAAGCCGCGGCGCCCACCACCGCTGGAAATGGCATCGCTGCCCGTGCTGCCCGCCCAATGTCGGACGCATGGTCGCTTCGATCGGCAGCTATTTCTACGGCCTGTCAGACGACGCACTCGCCGTCCATCTCTATGGAAACGGCACGGCTCGTTTCGATATCGCCGGGAACCAAATAGAGCTCACCCAAACCAGCAATTATCCCTGGGACGGCGCGGTCTCGATCTCCGTCGAACCGGAAGCGCCGACCGAGTTCACCTTGCACCTGCGCCTGCCGGCCTGGTGCCGCAAGGCGGCGCTTAAGGTCAACGGCGCCGATATCGATTTGGATGCTGTCACCAGTGACGGCTATGCCGCGATCCGCCGCGAATGGCGCAAAGGCGACCGCGTCGAGCTCGATCTCGAAATGGCCGTCGACCGCCTCTACGCCAATCCGCAGGTGCGGCAGGATATTGGCCGCGTCGCACTGGCGCGCGGACCGCTGATCTATTGCATCGAAGAGACCGACAATTCCAGCCAGCTGCACCGCATCGCTCTACCGCGAACGGCCGAGATCGAGGCACACAAACAGCCAAACCTTTTGGGCGGCGTCGTCACGCTTTCCGCGATTGCCAAAAAGGAGGCTTTCGAAAACTGGGAAGAGGGGCTCTACCGCACCGAACCGCCGGCGGTCGAGGAAGCGAAAGTCACCGCCGTGCCGTACTTCGCCTGGGACAACCGCGATCCCGGCGAGATGCTGGTCTGGCTCAGGGACGAATAAAGCCCGACGGCGGCGCCCGGCCGATCTCCTCGGCCACAAGTTCCTGCAGCTGCCAGAGATTGCGGTCGCGGATGCCGCAGGCGTCGAGATGGCGAATGGTCTCGAACAGATATTCGGCGCCCGAACCCCAATGGCCGACGGCCGTGGCCAGGGTCGCCGCTATCGCTCGCTTTTCGAGCTTGCCGGCATAGCGCGGATTGGCGGGATCGACAACGAAACCAAGCGCTTGGCCCATGCCGTCGCCCGTCCTGACCTGCAGCCAGCGCGGCACGTTGACGGCCGGCAGGATGGTCATCTCGCGGCGCAGCAGCGCTTCGAGATTGGCCGCCACTGGCTCGGCGATCTCGAACACCATCCCCTGGCATTGGCCGCCGCGGTCGAGCGCCATCATCAGGCCGGGCTGCTCCACCGTGCCCCTGAAGCGCTGCACCGTAAAACAGAACGAACGGTGCCAGCCCGTCGCTACGGCCCGTTCGCCACCCCTGACCTCGCCGGCCGGCTTCCATAGCAGCGAACCATAGGCGAACAGCTTCACCGGCCCGGCCGGCGCGCCGGCCAGCACCTCGTCGCGAATGCGCGCGTAATCGGCATCGGTCATGTAGACCATGCCCGGCGTCGGCCCGGCGTCCTCGACCGCCCGCAAGGTGCGGGCGACCAGCGCCTCGGTCAGCGCCATCGGCGGCTTGCGCGGCGCCGACTGACGCCGCGATGCGGCGGAAATGACCTTGCTCATCCTCACACTCTCAGCTTTGCCGCCATGTTGCCGAAGGCTGGAGGATTCTCAAGGGCCGAGTACGCGGGCGCGGCATCAGGGTTCAAAACTGTCGTGTACAACAGCTTGACGGAATCGCACAAAATACGCGGCGGACTTTTGCGCGTCGAATTCCAGCCACGGCACCGCATCGCTCTGCCGCGAACGGCTGAGATCGAGGCACACAAGCAGCGAACCGTCTGGGCGGCGGCGTCATGCTTTCGGCGATTGCCAAAAGGAGACTTTCGAAAACTGGAAAGGGGCTCTACCGCACCGAACCGCCGGCGGTCGAGGAAGTGAAAGTCGGCGCCGTGCCGCATTTCGCCTGGCACAACCGCGACCCCGGCGAGATGCTGGTCTGGCTCAGAAGCGCCGGATAGCGGTATCGCCAATTTGAGCCGCGTGAACGCCTTGAATTCGCCGGGGCGCGCGTCATCTAGCTTTGAGTGGCGCCTGCCATTTGAACGGGTGGAGGCAGATTTTGGCGCTCGAAGCTGTCGCGCGTCCGAACGCCGGTGGCCGCTTTGTTGCGGTAGCCGTCGTCGCGGTGCCGTTGGCTTTCGTCGTCAGTGGGCTGGCCATTCGCTATGCCGCATTTGCTTCGGTTTCGGCAGAACCCGGCTTCGCGGCCTATGCCCAGGCGCTCTGCCGCTGGGATTGCGCGTGGTATGTCGGCATTTCCGAACACGGCTATGAGCGCTTTCCCATTCCAGGCCAGAGCAATGTCGGACGCTGGGGCTTTTTCCCGCTCTATCCGATGCTGGTGGCGGCAATCCGGTCTGTTTTCCGCTTTCCGACGATACTCGTCGCGTCGATCACATCGATTGCGTGCAGCTATGCCGCCTGTCTGGTGGCGTGGCCACTGCTCGAGAAGAACATGCGCGCTTATGTTCTGTATTGCGCCTTCCTGCTCAGCGGCCCGTTCTCCTATCACTTCACGACTTTCCTGACCGAACCTCTTTTCGTACTCCTGACTTCGTGCGTTTTTCTGGCGCTCAAACGCTCCAGCTATCTGGCTGCGGGACTGTCATCGGCTCTCCTGTCGGCAACCAGGCTCGTCGGGGTGCTCGTTGTATTCGCGACCGTCATTCAGATGTTCACGGATTACCGCGCAAAGGGCGGATCGACGCTGTCGTTCCCGCGTTGGCTGCTTGGCCGACCGGATCTGCTCGTCGCCATCTTCATCTCGCCGGCCGGCCTATTCGCCTACATCCTGTTTCTCTATCTGACCGTCGGCGACGGCTTTGCCTTCCTGCACGTGCAGCGCGCGTTTGGACGGGTGCCGGGCAATCCGCTCGCCTTTATATGGGACGGGTTTTCGGCCGTTCCGACAACTGGATGGCTGCCCACGTCGCCGCAATGGAGCGCGCTCGCCGCACTCATCGGACTGGCGCTATCGGCGGTTCTGGCGGTTCGCAGGCAATATGGCGCCGCGTTGTTCTGCGCCTGCTGCATCATCCTGCCGCTGATCACGAACCTGGCCTCGATGGTCAGATACGTCGTTGGGCTTGCACCTCTGACAATATTGCTGGCCATGCTGTCGTCGGCGTCGAAGCTGACTTTTCTTGCGGCTCTGGCTCTCTTCCTGGGCGCCTGTTATTTCATGACCGTGGCATGGATCGGAGGCTATCTTGCCCTGGTCTGACATTTCGGGCCGGTATCTGCGCGGGGCCAGGCTTGCCAGCTACGCGCTGGCGGCGGTTCTGGCGGGAACGGAAATCGTCATTCTTGCGCTTGCTCTCAATCCGAATGTCAACGCCGATTATCGCGCCTATTACATTGACCGGACGACGACCTGCCTCAATCGCGATGCGGTCGGCAGCTATACCCTAGGCGAGACGGTGTCGTTCCGGTCCGACGGAGCCAAAAAGGCAGCCGGCATGAGGGTCTGCGGCTGGTCGGGACCCGTTGCCGACGGCACCCATTCCCTAGGCGAGACCTCGCGGCTTCGGCTGAAGATACCGCCGCTCCACGACAGTGTGACGGCCACGCTGCAAATGGCCGCCGCCATTCGCCCGCCGCAGGTCACGCAGCGGATTATTATTTCGGTGAATGGCGTTCGGGTGCATGCGGTGACGCTGTCCGGCAAAGAGCCGCGAACGGTCTCGTTCGTCATTCCAACGGCGGCCCTCGCCGAGGCCAGGATACTCGATGTCGCCTTCGACTACCTCGACGGCATTCCGCCAAGTTCGGCCGCCAGCAACATCTACAAGCGCGCCATCAAATTGTTGTCGTTCCGGCTCGATCCTGTTGAGCCGGGTTAGGGCGGGCGATCACGTTGCTGGCCGGGTCTTCGCTGCGCAAAAACCCACCGGTCGAGCATGAGAAGATTGACCGCTGGAACAAGCAAGCATGTAACCAGAATGGCGATGATCGGCGGCAGGCCGAGTTTGGCCGTCAAAACCGCCGGCGCCGCGTAGGCAACGGCGAAGCCTGTCGCCGTCAGCAAGAAAAAACGCGGAGCTTCCGATCGATGCGATCCGCTCGACGCGAAAGTCACGAACTTATGCGCGAGATAAGAAAACAGGGCGGCTGCGGTGTAAGCCGCGAGCGAGGCACCGACCGGCGAGAGGCCGAACCGTTGCCATTTTACCAAAGCGGTGGCCATCACTGCATAAAGGATCGTTGCGGCGATGCCGACCGACCCGAAGCGCGCCAGCACCCTCAGCCCGGCGTCGCCGGTTGAACGGCGCTCAGACACGCGCACTACACGCATACTGCGCTCCAAGCGGCAAAGGCGCGAATACCCGCTCGACCCTTCTGGCCAAGGGCCTTGCCGATGGCAGCAGCAGGAAATGCTCGGAGCGGATGTCCCGGAAGCCTGTTTCCTGAAAAACGGACCTCGCTTTGGCGGCGTTGAGCAGAACCGCGTCGTGATCGAACGGACACCGGAACACAGCAAGGCGCGTCAGTGGATTGTAGGGATTGTGCTCGATAATGCAGGCGACGCCGCCCGGCCGTACGACGCGCCGCATTTCCAGGAAGAAATCGAGCCAGGAGGAGGGCGGAACGTGATGGACGACGCAACTGGCGAAAGCCAGATCGAACATGCCGTCCTCGTAAGGCAGCCCCTGAGTGCTGCAGGTCCTGTAGGCCACACGCGGATTGTGTTGGCTGGCGTGCAAAATCGATTCTTGCGAGACATCGCAACCATCGACGCTGTCGAAAGCACCGTCGAGGTAGGGGTGGAGCGAACCGACGCCGCAGCCGACATCCAGCGCCCTTACAGCCGACCCACCCTGCCGAAGCTTTCGCTCGAAGACCAGACGCCGCAGCAGATCCGCCTTGGCGACAAGGAAGAAGTCGTGGCTGAGTCCGGAAAACCGGATGGACCCTTCGACCGCCTCGCCATAGTTGGATTTATAGCTGTCGAAGAGTTCGGCCATTGGCGGGGACTCCACTCCTGGGTTTGTGAAACGATCGGCGGCGCTCACCGGAGGCGGCACGCATCGACTCGTCGAAGCCGGTGAGCCGATCGATGACATAAAGCGGGCGGCGTTTCACCTCGGCGTGGATGCTGCCGACGTAGAGTCCGACCACGCCGGTCATGAAAAGGTTGATCCCGCACAGGAGCGACACGATCACCACCGTGGATGTCCACCCGGCAATGATCCCGGTTTCAAAAAACCAGGCAAAGATGGCGTAGGCGCCAAAGACCCCCGCAAGCGCGGAAATGACCAACCCGCCCCAGAGCGCCAGGCGCAACGGCTTCTCGGAGAAACTGACGATGCCGTGAACCGCAAGGTGCATCATCTTCCAGAACGGGTATTTGGTCTGGCCCAGGGTTCGTGCGTGGCGCTCAAATGGCACGGCCGTCTGCTTGAACCCCATCCAGCCGAACATGCCCCTGACGAAGCGGTCATGTTCGGGCATACGCTTGAAGGTTTCCAGCGCCTTGCGGCCGACTAGGCGGAAGTCGCCGACGTCGCGCGGAATATCGACCGACGTCATTTTCTCCAGCAGGCGATAGAAAAGACTTGCCGTAAAGCGCTTGAACCAGGATTCGCCCTCGCGCTTGACCCGGCGGGCGTAGACGATCTCGAAACCTTCCTTCCACTTAGCCACCAGATCGAGAACGACTTCCGGCGGATCCTGCAGGTCCGCATCCATGACGATGACGGCATCGCCCGCAGCGGCGTCCATGCCGGCGGTAATCGCCACCTGGTGGCCGAAATTGCGGGAAAATTCGATCAGCCGAAAGCGCGGCTCGGCGGCGACCACTTTTTGAAGGTATTCGACGCTTCCATCGCGGCTTCCGTCATCGACGAAGATGGCCTCCGTTTCGCCGTCCAGCCGGCCGATAAGCGAACTGATCCGCTCGATCAGCCGAGGCAGCACCTGTTCTTCATTGTATACGGGCAGGACCAGCGAGTAGCGCGGCGGTGACCTGTTCACCGTTATTCCCGGGCCTTGGACCACAGACTCTCGCATGCGGTTGAAAATGGAACGCAAGCTACAAAGTTCCAAAGGCAATTAAGAAACTGCTAATTTAGCTAGTTCTTAAGTGGATACCGGTCCTCGAGAAGGACTGAAGGGTGTCGTGGTGACGTCGGACGTCCGCATCGAAGCGTGAAATTGTCGGTAGGCTGCCGGCGCGATCGGCCTGGCGAGAAGCAGTCGCTGAGGCATAACCCGTTGACCGCATTGCCTGCTCCCGGACTTGCCTGTTGAAGCAGCGCTACGGGTGACCTGAGCGTGCGGGCCGACCGCTTCGACGCGTGTCAGACATGGCTCATGGAACATGGTCGCCGAGCCCGGCCGAGTATCGCGCTTGTAGGCCGCCGAGCGTCCTGACCGGCAACCTATCGTACCGGCCGGGCCTTAGCTGGCCCGGGCGGTACGATACAACACTTGCTGGCCTGACGAGGGCGGCCGTCAAGCAGCCGGCCGGATGTTTTGGTTCACCCGGAAGAGGTTGTTCGGGTCGTATTTCTTCTTCAGCGAGGCCAGGCGCTCGTAGTTATCGCCATAAGCCGCCTTGAGCCTTCCCTCGCCCTCGTCATCCATCATGAAGTTCAGATAGGCGCCACCCAGATCGAAGGGATGCACGGCCTCCCAGTAGGCCTTGGTCCAGCGCGTCACCGGCCCCGCTTTCTGTGGGTCCGGATCGATCCCGGCGATGACCATCGACCAGGTCGCATCACGGTAATTCCAGGGTGTCTCGTCTTTGCCGACGCGATGGACAGCGCCGTCGATCGGATAGAGATGCATGAGCGATAGCTCGCTCGGTGTTTTCGCCGCCTGCTTGAGATGAGCGTCGATCGCCTCGTCGGACAGCGTCTTGACGAAATCGCCCCGCCAATACCACTGCATCCCCTTCGGATAGAGCCCATCGAACATGCTCTGCACCGCGGGATAGGGCATCATTCCCATCCAATTGAACCAGGGCGCAGGCAGCGCATCGAGTAGCGGAGCCACCGCCTCTCTGCCCTTTTCCTCCGGGCCGTTGTAGCAACACATCAGCAGACACATCCGCTTTCCCCAAAACTCTTCCGGGAACGGTGCGCTCGACAGGATCGTCTTGAGCCCGAGGAAGATCCCGAGTTCCTCGGGCGCGCGCGGCAGGAACTCGCGATAATGCTGCATGATGGTGCGGGCCTGGCGCTGATCCCATGCGATCGGCCCCGCAAAGACCATGCTGACCTGGTGGAGCTTGAACACAAAGCTGGTGACGACGCCGAAATTGCCGCCGCCGCCGCGAAGCGCCCAGAACAGGTTGGGGTTTCGCTCCTTGCTGGCGGTGACGAAGCTGCCGTCGGCAAGCACGACATCGGCCTCGACCAGATTGTCGATGGTCAGGCCATATTTGCGCGTCAGATAGCCATGGCCGCCGCTGAGCGTCAGTCCGGCGACCCCGGTGGTCGAGATGATGCCCGCCGGTACGGCCAGGCCAAAGGCATGGGTTGCGTGGTCGAGGTCGCCCTGAGTGCAGCCCGGACCCACCCGCGCCGTACGGGCATCCGGATCGACACGCACGCCGTTCATCGCCGACAGGTCGATCACCAGACCGTCGTCGCAACTCCCCAATCCTGGTCCGTTATGGCCGCCGCCACGTACCGCAACCAGCAAATTGTTGTCGCGGCCGAAATTCACCGCTGTGATCACGTCGGCCACGTCCACACAGCGGGCGATGATCAGCGGCCGCTTGTCGATCATGCCGTTGTAGAGCTTGCGGGCCTCATCATAGCGGGCGTCGCCGGTCCGGATGACTTCGCCCCGCAGGCTTGCTGCGAATTTGGTGATGTCTTCATCGTGCATGGTATTCCTCCCTGTTATTGGACCTGTCGGCCGGTCGATGAAACGCTAATCCCGTCCGCTGTTCCCGCAAATGTCACATCGTCCATTTCTGTTGCCCGATCGTTCAGAGTAGGATTAGACCGGATGGGTAGTTGCTAGGGCGGCTGTATTGCCGGATAGTTCGAGATGCCTTGTCGAAAAACTCGTTGTCAAAGGGAGTAGCCGATCGTTTCCGGAGGTGTAGTGCATGGATGTCCTTTCCGATGTGCTCCGAGCTGTTCGCCTCACCGGTGCGATCTATTTCGACGTCGACGCCAGCTCTCCCTGGGTCGGCGAGTCGCCGGGCACGGCCGACATTGCCGCCGCCATCATGCCGGAGGCAGAGCACATCATTTCCTTTCATGCCGTGATGTCTGGCTCGTGCTGGGCCGCGCTGGCAGACGATTCGGTACCCCCGGTGCTCGTGAACGCCGGTGATGTCGTTGTCTTCCCCGGTGGTGTTCCGAACGTCTTGAGCTCCTCGCCCGGAGCGCGGGGCGAACCCAATATGGCGATGTATTATCGGCCGATAGACGAGAGCCTGCCGTTCGCGGTGATCCATGGTGGCGGGGGAGACGAGCGGACCCGGTTCATTTGCGGGTATCTTGGCTGCGATGCACGTCCCTTCAATCCTCTCCTCGCTGCATTGCCGGCCATCCTGTGTGCCCGCAAGCCCGCCGATGGAAGCAGCTGGGTTATCGACCTGTTTCGGCTGGCGCTGGCCGAAGGTGGCAGTGGGCGGGCGGGCGGTGAAACGATCCTCGCCAAGCTGAGCGAGCTGATGTTTGTCGAGATCATCCGCCGCCATCTTGAGACCCTCCCCGGCGATTCGCGCGGCTGGCTGTCAGGCCTACGGGATCCACATGTCGGCGAGGCGCTCCGGCTCATCCACGCTCGCCCCAGGGAGGAATGGACATTGGACCGGCTCGCCCGCGAAGTAGGGCTCTCGCGCACGGCGTTTGCGAGCCGCTTTACCCACTATGTCGAGGTCTCGCCGATGCACTATCTTGCTCGCTGGCGTCTGCAACTGGCGGGACGTTTGCTCGAACGGCCCGAAATGAGCATTGCGCAAGCGGGTGCCGAGGTCGGCTACGAGTCGGAAGCCGCCTTCAATCGCGCCTTCAAAAAGTTCGTCGGCATTCCACCTGGCACCTGGCGAAAGGGACGGTCGGCGTTGCTCGAGGCTCAAAGATTGCCCGCTGGCGTCGTGCAATAGGAAAGAACTGGCCGGGCGTTGACGCTGCGGTCTGCGTGCCGCGTCCCAATGCTCGAAAGCCCCCTGGCACAAAGCGGTCGACGATGACCGGCCGCCTCGGCGCGCTAGGGCGAGGCGTTTCAGGCTTCGCGCCTCAATCCTTCGCGCGCTCGACATACGCGCCATCCGCCGTCATCACCACCACGCGGGTGCCGGCGCTGATGTGTGGTGGTACCAGGGTACGCACGCCGTTAGACAGCGTTGCCGGCTTGTAGGACGAGGACGCGGTCTGGCCCTTGGTCACCGGCTCGGTCTCGACCACCTCGAAAGTGGCGCGCTGCGGCAGTACCAGCGAGATGGCGATGCTGTTGTATTGCGAGATCTGCACCGGCATGCCTTCCACCAGATAAGGCGCCATGTCGCCGACCACGCTCTCCGGCACCGCCACCTGGTCGTAGCTCTCCGGGTTCATGAAATGAAAGCCTTCGCCGTCCTGGTAGAGGAAAGTGTGCTCGCGCTCCTCGACATAGGCGCGCTCGACCTGCTCGGTGGTGCGGTAACGCTCGGAAACTTTAACCCCGTCGGAGATACGCCGCATGTCGAGCTGGGTGACCGGCGTACCCTTGCCAGGATGAATGTTTTCGGCAAAGAGGATCACATAAAGCTTGCCGTCCTTTTCGACGACGTTGCCTTTGCGTAAGGAGCTGGCGATGACCTTCACGGGTTTCCATCCTGATAAAATTTGTTGGCGCAAATCGGCTGGAGAGGCCGTTGGGTGCGGCCTAGCGCATCTTGGCCGCAATCGCCAGCCCTCTGTGCAATTCGCCTGAAGCCGATGACCGCCGCTTCGCCATGGTGGACGCCGCATGTCCATGCCGACCGCCGGCCGCGGCTGATCCTGCGCAACGCCATTGCCGCCGGCATGCGCGACTGGTTCGCCCGCCGTGACTTCGTGGAGGTGGAGACATCGGCCCTGCAGATCTCGCCCGGCAATGAAGCGCATCTGTCGGCCTTTGCCACCGAGGCGATCGGGCCGGACGGGCAGCGCCAGCCGCTCTACCTCCACACTTCGCCGGAATTCGCCTGCAAGAAGCTGCTTGCCGCCGGCGAGGAGCGCATCTTCAGCCTCGCTGCTGTCTGGCGCAACCGCGAGCGCGGCCCTTTGCACCATCCGGAGTTTACCATGCTCGAATGGTATCGCGTCGGCGAAGCCTATGAGAGCCTGATGCGCGATTGCGCCGAGCTCGTCGCGCTGGCGGCCGAACGGGCAGGCGCAAAGCGTTTTAGCTTCCGCGGCCGCGAGGCCGACCCGTTCGCCGAGCCGGAACGGTTGAGCGTCGCCGAAGCCTTCATGCGCCATGCCGGCATCGATCTGCTGGCGACTGTGGCAGCCGATGGCAGCACCGACCGCGCGGGGTTGCATGCCGCCCTGGTCCAGGCCGGATTGCGGACCGCGCCCGACGACAATTGGGCCGACCTGTTCAGCCGGGTGATGGTCGAAAAAATCGAACCGGCGCTGGGGCAGGGGCGCGCCACCATTCTTTTCGGATATCCAATCTCGGAGGCGGCATTGGCCAGGCCGAGCGCCGACGATTCACGCACCGCCGAGCGTTTTGAGCTTTATTGTTGCGGCGTCGAGCTCGCCAACGCCTTTGGCGAGTTGACCGATCCGGCCGAGCAGCGCCGGCGTTTTGCCGCCGAAATGGACGAAAAACAGCGTGTCTATGGCGAACGCTATCCGATCGACGAGGATTTCCTCGCAGCGCTCGCGATCATGCCGCAAGCGAGCGGCGCGGCGCTCGGCTTCGACCGGCTGGTGATGCTCGCCACCGGCGCGCTCCGGATCGACGACGTGATCTGGACGCCGGTGGCCGCTTCCTGAGGGATTGTCGATCTCGCCATTGCCGCTCACCCGCCTGACACTGGCAGCCCTGTTCAGGCGCTTGATGCACCCGCTTTGCGCCTTCTCCCATTGCAGAAGCCGCACCGGGACAATAGATGGTGCAGCAGCGGCTGCCCTTCAGCCGGCCGGAAATAACAGGATTATGCGCATGACCGATACGCTCGACGCAGCGAAACTGACCGATCGCGTCGCGGCCCTGGTCGAGGCTGCCAAACGGGCCGGGGCCGATGCCGCCGATGCGGTTGCAGTACGCGGCCGCTCAACCGGTGTGTCGGTGCGGCTTGGCAAGGTCGAAGGCACAGAGGCGTCCGAGAGCGAGGACGTCTCGTTGCGCGTCTTCGTCGGCAGACGCGTGGCGAGCGTTTCGGCAACGGCGGCATCCGACCCCAATATGCTGGCTGAGCGCGCCGTCGCCATGGCCAAAGTGTCGCCCGAAGATCCCTATCAGGGTCTCGCCGATCCGGCCTTGCTGGTCAAAAAGCCGCGCGATCTCGATCTGTTCGACGCCACCGAGGTATCGGCGGACCAGTTGAAGGAAGCAGCCCTTGCCGCCGAGGCGGCGGCGCTTGCCGTCAAGGGCGTCACCAATTCCGCCGGCAGCGGCGCCAGTGCCGGGCTCGGCGGCCTGGTGCTCGCCACCTCGCACGGCTTCGTCGGCCATTACGTCGCCTCGCGTTTTTCGCGCTCGACCAGCGTCATCGCCGGCGAGGGCACCGGCATGGAGCGCGATTACGAATTCTCCTCGCGCCAGCATTTTTCCGATCTCGACGCGCCGGAAGACATCGGCCGCAAGGCCGGCGAGCGCGCCGTACGCCGTATTGGCGCGCGCAAGGCTGCGACCGGGCCGGTCGACGTGGTGTTCGATCCGCGCGTCGCGCGCGGCATTGCCGGCCATCTCGCCGGTGCCATCAATGGCGCCGCGGTGGCGCGCAAGACCAGCTTTCTGCGCGACATGATGGGCAAGAAGGTGGCTTCGGCCGCAATCACCGTCACCGACGAGCCGCTCCGGCGCCGCGGCCAGGCCTCGCGCCCCTTCGACGGCGAAGGCGTCGAGGGCGAGAAATTGTTCATGGTCGACAAGGGCGTGCTCAACCACTGGTTCCTGTCGACCTCGGCGGCGCGGGAACTCGGCCTCGTCACCAATGGGCGCGGCTCGCGCAGCGGCTCGTCGGTCTCGCCATCGTCGACCAATCTCGCCATCGAGCCCGGGGAAAGCACGCCGGAAGAGCTGATCAAGTCGCTCAAGACCGGCTTCTACGTCACCGAAGTGTTCGGCCAAGGCGTCGACATGGTGACGGGCGAATATAGCCGCGGCGCTTCCGGCTTCTGGATCGAGAATGGCGAGCTGGCCTATCCCGTTGCCGAGGTGACCATCGCCTCCAATTTGAAGACGATGTTCCTCAACATGGTTCCGGCGAGCGATCTCGACCGCAATTTCGGCACTGCCGCACCCACGCTTTTGATCGAAGGAATGACCCTTGCCGGAGCTTGACCCGGCCGTCTCGGCCGGCGCTACTGAAGACCTGCAGCTGCTGCGCGACGCTGCCCGCGAGGCGGGGCTCATCGCCATGCAGTACTTCAACAACAATCCGCAGGTGTGGATGAAGGGTGGCACCTCGCCGGTCAGCGAAGCTGATCACGCCGCCGACAAATATCTGCGCGAGACCTTGCTGGCGGCCCGGCCGGACTATGGCTGGTTGTCGGAGGAAACCGTCGACGACCCGGTAAGGCTTATCGCGCGCCGCACCTTCGTCGTCGATCCGATTGACGGCACGCGCGGCTTCCTCGAGGGCCTGCCCACATGGTGCGTCAGCGTCGCGGTGGTCGAGAACGGCCGCACGCTTGCCGGCGTGCTCGACTGCCCGGCGAAGGGCGAAATCTATTGGGCGCTGCCGGGCGAGGGCGCATTCCTGAATGGCAAGCGCATCGGCGTGCGTCCGCCGTCGGAAACGGCCGAAATCGCCGGACCGAAGGCGATGATCGACCTGATGCCGGCGAAATGGCACAAACGGCTGAAGCGCGTGCCCTATATTCCTTCGCTCGCCTACAGGTTGGCGATGATCGCCGGCGGCCAGCTCGATGCCACCTTCGTCAAGGCCAACGCGCATGACTGGGACATCGCCGCGGCCGACCTCATCCTGCGCGAGGCAGGCGGCGCCGTGCTCGATCGGCACGGCCGCGCGCCGCTCTATGCCGGCGAAGTGATCCGCCACGGCGCGCTTGCCGCCGGCAGCGGCGAACTCCTCGCTGTGCTCGCCGGCGTCATCGCCGGGCTGGACAATTGACCATCATCAATAGTTCCAAAGTCGGCGGCTTTGGTCTAGACCTGTCCCAAACTCACGATATGTGAAGGATCGACATGGCCGCTGAAGACGGAAAGAAACAGCTTTTGCACCTGGTGTTCGGCGGCGAACTCAAGAAGCTGGGCGGCACCGAATTCCGCGACCTCGACGCGCTCGACGTAGTCGGCATCTATCCCGACTATCAATCGGCGCACGACGTCTGGAAGGCCAAGGCGCAAGCCAGCGTCGACAATGCCCATATGCGTTATTTCGTCGTTCACCTGCACCGCCTGCTCGACCCCGAAAACAAGGCTGCCGGTTGACATCGATGAACCATGAAGCGGTCAAGCGATCAGCCCCGCGGTCGGCGGTCAGACGTCGCAAGCCGAAGACGTTCTGGCGCAAGATCCGCGAACCGCTGGCGCAGTCGCGATTCGTCAAGAATGCGCTTGCCGCGCTGTTTGCGTATTTCGTCCGCCTTGTCCGCCTGACCAACCGCATGGTCGACGGATCGGCGAAGTTTTCCGGCGGCGCCTATGCGCAGCTCGAGCCTGGCATCATCGCGCTCTGGCACGGCCAGCATCTGCTGACGCCGGCCTATTATCCCAAGGGACGGCCACTGGTTGCCATGGTGTCGCGCAGCGCCGATGCCGAGCTCAACGCGCTGATGGTCGAGAAATTCGGCATCGAGGCGGTGCGCGGCTCTGGCGGGCGCGAAAGCGCAAGGCATCTCGACAAGGGCGGCGCCAAGGCGCTCATCGCCCTCAAAAAGTCGCTCGCCACCGGCAAGAATGTCGCCATGATTGCTGATATTCCCCACGGCACGCCGCGCGATGCGGGGCTCGGCGTCGTCCTCCTGGCGCGGCTGTCCGGCCGGCCGATCCTGCCTGCCGCGATTGCCACCAGCCGCCGCAAGGTGATCGAGGGCAGCTGGGACAAGACGACGATCAACTTGCCCTTCGGCCGCTCCTCGATTGTCGTCGGCACGCCTGTCTTCGTGCCGGCCAACGCAGACGCCGCGGAAATGGAACGCAAGCGCCAGGAGGTCACGGCCTCGCTCAATGCCGCGACCGCCGAGGCCTATCGCCTTGTGGACGGTTCGAAATGAGTATGCGCTGGGCGCGCGCCTTCCTGACGGCATACCGCTTCGCCGGGGCCGCCGCCTACCCGCTGGTCGGACCTTATGTCGCCTGGCGCACATCCAGAGGCAAGGAGGATCGCATTCGCCGGCGCGAGCGCTACGGCGTCGCCGGACGCGAGCGCCCCGAAGGCCCGGTGATCTGGATCCATGCAGCCAGCGTCGGCGAGACCATCGCCGTCGTGCCGCTGGTCGAGAGCATTCTCGACTACGGCGTCAACATCGTGCTGACGACGGGCACCGTCACCTCGGCGCAGGTCGCCGAAGAACGGCTGGGCGGCCGCATCATCCACCAATATGTGCCGCTCGACCTCAAGCCGGCGGTCAGCCGCTTCCTCGATCATTGGCAACCGGACCTGGCGATCATCGCCGAATCGGAGATCTGGCCGATGACCATCCTGGAACTCGGCGCCCGCCGCGTGCCGCAGGTTCTGGTCAATGGCAGGCTGTCCGACCGCTCCTTCAAATCCTGGAAGAAGCGCGCCAACATCGCCGAAGCATTGTTCGAAAATCTCGCCCATGTCGTCGCCCAGTCGGATCTCGATGGCGAGCGCTTCCTTTCGCTCGGCGCCCGGCCGGTCACCGTGTCCGGCAATCTCAAGGTCGACACCGCGCCGCCGCCGGCCGACGAACGGGCATTGGCGGCGCTGAAACGCCAGATCGGCGCTCGCCCGACCTGGGCGGCGATTTCGACCCATGACGGCGAAGAGGCGGTCGCGGCCGAAGTTCACGCCATGCTGCACAAGCGGCACCACGGGCTTTTGACGATCATCGTGCCGCGCCATCCCGAACGCGCCGGGCAGCTGGCCGCCCAGATTTCCGGCATGGGCCTGAAGCTGGCGCAGCGCAGCAAGGGCGACAGGATCACCGCCGATACCGATATTCTGCTCGGCGACACGATCGGCGAGATGGGGCTTTATCTGAGGCTGACGGAAATTGCCTTTGTCGGCCGTTCGCTGACTTCCGAGGGCGGCCAAAACCCGCTGGAACCGGCCATGCTGGAGACAGCGGTGCTTGCCGGCCGCAACGTCCAGAATTTTCGCGAGGCCTATCAGCGCCTGCTCGACAGTGGCGGCGCCAAGCTGGTGCGCGACCGCGATATGCTGGCCGGCGCCGTCAATTTCCTTTTGACCAACGAGGTGGCTCGTCACGAAATGATGGCGGCGGGTGCGGCGACGGTCGACGAGATGCGCGGTGCGCTGGCACATACGCTCAGGTCGCTCGAGCCCTATATCCAGCCGCTGGTCGTCAAGTCGCGCCTGAAGGGCGCGAACGGGCGTTGACGTGACCTCGGAAGCGCCGCCCTTCTGGTGGGAAGAGCCGGACTGGCGGGTCGTGGCGCTGTCGCCGCTTTCCGCCATCTATGCGCTTATCGCCGGTCGCCGCATGCGGCACGCGCCGCGCGAAAAAGTCGAGGCGCCGGTGCTCTGCATCGGCAACTTCACGGTCGGCGGCACCGGCAAGACGCCGGTGGCGATCGCATTGGCCGAGCAGGCCCGGCGCATGCAGCTCAATCCCGGTTTCCTGTCGCGCGGCCATGGCGGCTCCTTCGCGCAGCCACATATCGTCGATCCGCACCATGACGCCGCCAAGCATGTCGGCGACGAGCCGCTGCTTCTGGCCGAACATGCGCCGGTCGCGGTGACGCCGAACCGGGCCGCCGGCGCCAGGCTTCTGCTGGAGAAGCTCGGCTGCGATTTCCTGATCATGGATGACGGTTTTCAGAGCGCGCGCATCCACATCGATTATGCGCTGGTCGTCGTCGACGCGCGCCATGGCATCGGCAATGGCCGCGTCATCCCCGGCGGACCGCTGCGGGCGAACATCGTCGACCAGTTGGTCTTCACCAGCGCCTTGCTGAAGATGGGCGAGGGCACCGCGGCCGACACGGTCGTGCGTCAGGCAGCGCGCGCCGGCAGGCCGATCTTCGAGGCGCACACCGCCCCGAGCAGCACGGTGATGCTGGCCGGCAGGCGGTTCCTGGCGTTCGCCGGCATCGGCCATCCCGACAAGTTTTTCGACACCGTAGCCGAGGCCGGCGGCGAGCTTGCGCTGACCCGACCGTTTCCTGACCATCATTTCTACAGCGCGGACGAGCTTGCCGAATTGGCGGCGACGGCACGTAAAGCCGGGCTTGGCCTCATTACCACTGCCAAGGATGCTGCCCGCCTGCGTCACGGCGCAGCGCCGCCGGAATTCCTCGACCGGCTCGATGTGCTGGAGATCGACACCGTCTTCGAGCTCGACCATGTGCCGCAACGCATCATCGACGAAACGCTGGATGCCTGGCGGCAGCGCAGGCTCAAAGGCTGACCGGCAGCTTGAGACCGAGGCGATCTGGGGACCGGAATTTGCATCTTTTCGCCGGCCGAGCGTATTTTGTTCTTGCTTTGTGCCGGCAGCTATGCTATTAATTTCGATATGGTGATGATTCGCCAACGACCCGCCCTCGAGCCCCGAGGCGGGTTTTTTATTTCAAGATAACCTCTAAGGTTTCGGTGTTGCCGGCCTGACGCCGCGGCAGAGCGGGCGCGCAGGATCGCAACGGGCGGCTTCCATTTGCGCTGGACTACCGTCGGCGGCGCAGTTCCGGATGCGCTTCGATCTCGCGGCGCAATGATGCAGCGGCATTCAGATAGGGTTCCTGCCTGGCGACACTCCAATATTTGAGCTCGTCGAGCGGGATGCTCTCGCCGGTCACCGCACAGCGAACGAAGGCGCCGGGGCTAGTCACCTGGAAATCGCCGTCGAGATAGCGGATGCGGGCTTCCTTGCCGCCGGGGCCTTCGAAACGGTTCATCATGGGGTGGTGCCGAAATTCATGACGATGTCATCGCCACAAATTGCGGCGAGGTCAAGCTTGGTTGGCTTTGCCTGCCTCTGTTTCTGGTGACACTTGCTCGAACAAGCCGGCAAAGCGGATGCCAATGCATGTCGCGCAAAAGTGTGCAGCGGTTTTGCGATAACGACATGCATAAACACAAGAACCTGAAGCGCGTCGCATGAGGCCGGTCGAACGCGACGCGCTTCAGGCATCTCATTCTTCGGCGATGATAAACTCTTCGATCCTCTCCGCTGGCAGCCCGGCCTGGACTGCGATGCGACGAGCAAGTTCGGCTGCCGCGGCGCGCGGCCGCCCCAGCGGCCGGTCGAGCCAGTAGGATATCGGGCTGAGGGCACGGCGCTCGTCTACGGCGACGATGCGGCCCGATTTCAATTGGTCCACCGTCAATGGCGGACGCGCCAGCGCAATGCCGAGCCCGTGCGCGGCGGCGTCGAGCACGAGGTTGTAATCCTCGAAACGGCGGTCGTGCGGCCGCGGCCGATAGTCCATCTCCTGCGCCGCAAACCAGGCGCGCCACGCCGAAGCGTCGGAATCGTTGATCACCGGAAATTCGAGCAGCCGGGCCGGATCGCCGCGGCCGATCTCCCTGGCCAATTCCGGCGAGGCGACCGGGAACACATATTCTTCGAAAAGCTGCACCGAGATCCGGCCCGGAATGCGGCCGCGCCCGCAGCGGATCGACAGGTCGATGCCCTCGTCGGCAAGATCGCCCTGGCGGATGTCGACGTCGAGCACGATGCGCAGCTTGGACGGGTGGTTCTCCAGCGCCGCCATGCGCGGCATCAACCACAGCCCGCTGACCGAGGGGATCGAGGTCAGCCGCACCACCGCCGTGCCGCGCGGCTCGACCCAGCGATCCGAATTGCTGGCGATCAGGGCGAAGGCTTCGGTGGTGCGCAGATGCAGGCGATTGCCCTCGACGGTCAGCGAGACGCCGCGCGCGCCGCGATCGAAGACTTTCAGCCCAAGCCAGTTCTCGAGCTTGGCGATCTGCCGGCTGACGGCGCCATGGGTGATGTTGAGCTTCTCGGCCGCCGCCGAAAAGCTGCCTGCCCGCGCCGCGGCATCGAAGGCGCGCAGGGTTTCAAGCGGCAGCATCGAGTCTGAGCTGTGATCCATAGTCACAGGTGATACTCGATTTGTTCGTTTGTCAATCGACGCGCAATAGCGTTTCTCTACTTCATGGCATTGGATCGCGAGGACACCGAGATGAGCATCTATACCGGAACGTTGAATCCGACACAGCGTATGGATGCCACGGCGGCCATCGCGGTGGCGCTGACGGTGGTCGGCTGGGCCTCCGCCTTTCCGGCGATCCGCGCCGGCCTTGCCGCCTTCGGGCCGCTGGAACTCGGCGCGTTGCGCTTTGCCATCGCCGCGGTTCCGGCGGCGATCTTCCTCGCGGTCAAGCGGCCGGCGCTGCCCAGGCTCGACGAACTCTGGCGCTTTGCCTTCGGTGGTGCCGTCTTCGTCGCGCTCTACACGGTGATGCTCAATTTCGGCGAGCTGACTGTTTCGGCAGGTGCGGCCGGCTTCATCATCAATGTCAGCCCGATCTTCACTGCGATCATGGCCATGGCGCTGCTCGGCGAACGCTTCTCAGGCCTGGCCTGGGCCGGCACATTCCTGTCCTTCGCCGGTATCGGCATCATCGCCATGGGCGAGGGGCAGGGGCTGCATTTCAACAATGGTGCGCTGCTTGTCCTCGGCTCGGCGCTGTGCTCGGCCGTCAACACCATCGTTCAGAAGCCGCTGTTTGGTCGCCACCACCCGCTGACCATCTCGGCCTCGAACATGGTGCTTGGCGCGCTCTGCCTGTCGCCATTCCTGCCGAGCGGTCTGGCGCAGGCAGCGGTCGCCGATACCGCCGGGCTCGGCGCCGTCATCTTTCTCGGCATCGTGCCCAGCCTCATCGCCTACGCTGCCTGGGCAACAGCACTTTCCCGGCTGCCGGCGGCGCGCGCATCGAACTTCCTCTATCTGGTGTCCCCGGTGGCGACGCTGATCGGCTTCTTCTGGCTGGGCGAGGTACCGACGCTGCTCGGCATAATCGGCGGGGCGCTGGCGCTCGGCGGCGTCATCGTGGTGAATTTGAGGAGGTGAGATTCAGATAATTGAAGCTTTTTCCCGACTCAAACCATGAGCGTTACTGACGACCATTGCGATGCAGACATGAGCCAGGCCGGCGTCTATGTTGATTGCGTTTGCGAAGCGTGGCGAGGGGTCGACATGGGAATGCAGTTTATCTCCGCAATTTTTTTCTTGTTGCTGTTCAGCCAAAATGCCGTCGCGGGTTGGTATCAGATCGAAAACTACGAAGGTTTCATTGGGCCTAACCCAGTCCATCTGTCGCTGCAGAGGAATGACAGTTTCGGCAGCGGGATTACGGTCGAGGGGAGCTATTTCTATGACGCGAAGCAAAGCCCGATAGCAGTGTACGGCAAGATCAACGGCACCAGCGTATCCCTTTGCGAGATTGCGGACGACAAGGAATTCGACCGGGTGCTGGTCATGGGATCGAAAACGCCCGTCGACACCAGTGGATGCCCATTTTCTCTCGACATTGGTGAAAGCGGCGCAACAGGAACCTGGAGCAAGGGTGCGGACAAACATCCCGTCACGCTCAAGAAAGTTGCGAGCCTGGACGATACCGGCGACGGGAAGATTGACGGAACCGTTGAGATCCCGTTCTGGGCGCAGACCGCCACCGACAGGTTTTCAGGCATCTACGCGAAAACCGAAGCCGGAATTTGCATGCGAAAATTGCAAGTCATCGGCAAGCGAAGCAAGAAAGTCTATCAAGAGATCGAGTTCGATGACGACAATTGCGACGCGGGAATGCTGATGACGCCAATCTACATGAATGTTCAAAAACAGACGGAAAAAATCGCCGAGGTCATTTCAGTAAACTTTCGTGGCGGCGGCGCTGGCTATACAATGGACTATGTTTTCTCTCTTAAAACCAAGAAGTATCATCAATTGGCGAATTGAGCGGGTGCCTCGCTTGGCGTTGCCCAGGTAATGCTTACCGTCGCCCGAACAGCCTCTCGATATCCGCCAGCTTGAGCTCGATATAGGTCGGGCGGCCGTGGTTGCAGGTGCCGGAGCCGGGCGTCGCCTCCATCTGGCGCAGCAGCGCGTTCATCTCTTCCGGTTTGAGCAGGCGGCCGGAACGTACCGAGCCGTGGCAGGCCATGGTCGCGGCTATCCTGTCCAGCCGCTCCTTCAGCGTGTCGACGGTGTCATTGTCGGCGATTTCGTCGGCGAGGTCGCGCACCAGCTGCTGGACGTTGGTCTCGCCGAGCATCGACGGCGTCTCGCGCACCGCAACGGCGCCTGGGCCGAAGCGCTCGATGCCGAGGCCGAAGCGGGCCAGCGTCTCGGAGTGCATGGCAAGCCGCTCGGCATCCTCTTCCGGCAGATCGACAATCTCGGGCAGCAGCAGCATCTGCGACGGCACCGCGCGTGAGTGGAGGGCGTTCTTCAAGGCCTCGTAGACCAGTCGCTCATGCGCCGCATGCTGGTCGACGATGACAAGCGAATCCCTGGTCTGGGCGACGATATAGTTCTCATGCACTTGCGCGCGCGCCGCGCCCAGGGCCGTGCCGAGCAGCGTCTCTGCCGCCTGATCCTGTCCGGCGCGCGCGTCGGCACTGTGCAGTGGGTCGGCGTCGAAGGCCGCCTGCTCGTCCTCGCCGAAGCCGCCATTTGCAGAGCCCATATCGAGCGGCCGCTGCGGCGAACGGGCAGGGTCGAACCCGGCAAAGCCCGATGCCCGATAGGCGGCCTCGTAACTGCGGTGACCGTTGGCCGGGCCGCCATGCGCATAGGATGCCGCGCCCGGCCGGAACGCTGCCATCATGCCGGCGGCCCCGGTGGTGGCGGCGCGGATGCCGGCATGGGCCAGTGCTTCGCGGATGGCGCCGACGATCAGGCCGCGCACCAGCCCCGGATCGCGGAAGCGCACGTCGGCCTTGGCCGGATGGACGTTGACGTCGACGATCGCCGGATCGAGCGTCAGGAACAGCACGGTGACGGCATGGCGGTCGCGCGGCAGCACGTCGGCGAAGGCGCCGCGAATGGCGCCGGCGATCAATTTGTCACGCACCGGGCGGCCGTTGACATAGGCATATTGCTGCAGGGCGTTGGCGCGGGTGAAGGAGGGCACCGAGACATGGCCGGCGAGGTGCACGCCGTCCCGCACCGCGTCGATGGCGATCGCATTGTCGGGAAAGTCGGCGCCCATCACCTGTGCCACCCGGCGCAGCCGGCCTTCCGGGCTGTCCTCGGTCGCCGGCAGCTCCAGCGTCGAGCGGTCCGGGCCGGCCAGCGTGAAGCGCACGGCGGGAAAGGCGATGGCGATGCGCTTGACCACGTCGCCGATGGCCGAGCCTTCGGCGCGCTCACCCTTCATGAATTTGAGCCGCGCCGGCGTGGCGAAGAACAGGTCGCGCACCTCGACCGTGGTGCCGCGATTGGCCGCCGCCGGCCTGACGGCGGAGACGCGGCCGCCGGCGATGCCGATCTCGGCGGCGTTTTCACTGGACGCTGTGCGCGAGCGGATCGACAGCCGCGCCACCGAGCCGATCGACGGCAAGGCCTCGCCGCGAAAGCCGAGCGAGCGGATGTCGTGAATATTGTCGGCGAGCTTCGAGGTGCAATGGCGCGCGATCGCCAGCGCCAGTTCCTTTTCCGGAATGCCCGAGCCGTCGTCGCTGACGCGGATCAGGTTCAGCCCGCCACCAGCGGTGACGATCTCGACACGCGTGGCGCCGGCATCGAGCGCGTTCTCGACCAGTTCCTTGACCACGCTTGCCGGACGCTCGATGACTTCGCCGGCGGCGATCTGGTTGATCATCGTTTCGGAAAGCTGGCGAATGGGCATGGCAGCACTATAGGCGGATTCGTGGTCGATGCGGGAGGGCGGAATTGAGGAAATCCACGCAGCTGACCGCGACCGTGCACTTCAAGTCATGAGTTTGGGCAGCGCTGCCGCCAGTGCATCGACGGCAAGGCGGACTTTCATCGGCAGATGTGGCGTCTGCAGCCACAGCGCATGGGCGTCATAGAGAAACCTCGGCTGTTCCGGCAATAGCGGGACAAGTACGCCCGCCTGAATGCGCTGGCGAACCAGCCAGTATGGCAGCCAGGCGAGCCCCATGCCGGCGGCCGCGGCATCGGCGATGGCATCGAGATCGTCGAGCCGCAATCTGCCAGCGAGCCTGACCTCCGTCGCAGGCTGGCCATTGCGTGGAAACAGCCACGGCTGAACGGCACGCCCGGAACGGCGGTAGATGATCGCGTGATGGCTGCCGAGGTCATCTATCGCCTGCGGCTGGCCGTGCCTGTCGAGATAGGATGGCGACGCGCAGACGACCATGTGCTGGCGCGCGACGCGCCGCGCCATCACCCCGGCCTGGTCCTCCAGATCGCCCGTTCGGATGGCAAGGTCGCAGCCGTCCTCGGCGAGGTCGGCGAGGGCGTCGCTGAACGACAGGTCAAGTTCCAGCGCCGGATATTGCTGCGCAAGCCCGAACAGGATCGGGGCAACGCAGCGCCGGCCGAAATGCACCGGCATGAGGACGCGCAGCTTTCCGCGCGGTTCGGCAAGCTGGTCGGCGGCGAGTGCATCCGCGGCCTCCGCTTCGGCAAGCACCAGCCGGCAGCGTTCATAATAGGCGCGCCCGAAATCCGTCAGGCTTTGGCGGCGCGTGGTCCGGTTGATGAGGCGCACGCCCAGGCGCTCCTCGAGAAGCCGGACATGCTTGCCGACCATCGGCCCGGATAGATCGAGAGCCGCCGCCGCAGCCGCGAACGAGCCCAGGTCGACGGCTTTGACGAACACGGCCATGCTCGTAAGGCGATCCATATTCAAAACCCACAGTTTCCACTGATCTACTCAAGCGGCTATTTATCCGCCTGATTGCCGCTGGCATAGCACATTCAGTGCAAATATTTTGGAGTTGTGACCGATGGCGCGTGTCGTTCGTTTTTATGAGCTGGGTGGTCCCGAGGTTCTGCGCATCGAGAATGTCGACATGCCTGCGCCGGGACGAGGCGAGATCCAGATCCGTGTCAAGGCGTTGGGTCTGAACCGGGCCGAGGCGTTGCTGCGTTCAGGCAGATATATCCAAACCGCGCCGTTGCCTTCTGGTCTTGGGCTTGAGGCCGCTGGCCTCGTCGAAACGGTCGGCGAAGGCGTGGACGGGTTTGCGCCGGGCGATGCCGTCAGCATCGTGCCGCCAGTGTCGATGGCCCGCTGGCCTGCCTATGGTGAGATTGCCACATATCCCGCCGAGCTCGTCGTCAAGCATCCACCATCGCTGAGCTGGGAAGAGGCCGCCGCTGCGTGGATGCAATATCTCACGGCCTACGGTGCGCTGATCGACATTGCCAAACTCGGCAGGAAGGACTTTGTCGTCATCACTGCGGCATCGAGCAGCGTCGGACTGGCGGCGATCCAGATTGCCAACCTGGTTGGCGCGACCCCGATCGCCGTCACACGGACGTCCGCCAAGAAGCGGACTCTGCTTGAGTTCGGCGCGGCCCACGTCATCGCCTCGGCAGAGGTGGATCTGGAAGCCAGGTTGAAGGAAATCGCCGGCCCGGACGGCGTGCGCGTGGTGTTCGACGCGGTCGGCGGGCCGATCTTCGAGCCTCTGACGGCAGCGATGGCACTGGGTGGCATTCTCATCGAATATGGCGGCTTGAGCCCCGACCCGACACCTTTTCCGTTACCTGCAGTGCTAGGCAAGACGCTGACGCTGCGCGGCTATCTCGTCCACGAGATCGTGCGCGATCCGGCCCGGCTACAGGCCGCCAAGACATTCATCCTTGATGGACTGAAATCGGGTTCGCTGAAGCCCGCAATCGCTAGAACCTTTCCGTTTGATCAGATCGTCGAGGCGCATCGTTATCTCGAGTCGAACGAACAATTCGGCAAGATCGTCGTGACGGTTTGACCGGGCATTGTGGGATAGCCTCACGCTTGCGCCGCCAGCCAGTCCCGCACCTTGCGGGCGTTGTCGCTGAGCTCGCGGTTCCTCGACCAGATGACATGAAAGCCCTTGCCGGTCGTCATTGTGTGGCCGGTGACGCGCACCAGCAGCCCTGATGCCAGCAGCCGCTCGGCGAGATGACCCCAGCCGAGCGCGATGCCTTGCCCTTCCATGACTGCCTGGATCACCAGCGCATAGTCGTTGATGCGCAAGCCACGCCCGGCATCGGCGATGTCGACACCGGCCGAGGCGAACCATTCGTCCCAGCTGGCGGCCTCGCGAAACGGCTCTTCGAGATGAATGAGACGATGCGATGGAAGGTCCTTCACGTTCGCCGGCAGCCCGAACCGGGCCACATAACTAACGCCGGCGACGGGGAATATCACTTCATCGGCCAGCGGCAGCGAATGATAATCCGGCCATTCCTTGGGCTCGCCGCCGCGGACGCCGAGCGGAATGTCTTCGGCGATGATGTCGAGATCGCGGTCCGCGGTCTGGATGCGCAGGTCGATGCCCGGCAGTTCGTCGCGAAACTGCTGCAGGCGCGGCATCATCCAGAACGAGGCGAATGCGGTCGAGGCGGCGAGCGTCACGTGAGCGCCGACGGCGATCTGGCGCAGATCTTCCGCCGACTTGCGGATGTGCGACAGGCCGAGCGAGACGTCGGCGTGAAAGCGATCGCCGGCCTCGGTAAGGCTGACTTGCCGGTGGCGGCGCTGGAAGAGTTTGGCGCCGAGCTGCTCCTCGAGCCCACGGATCGCATAGGAGACGGCAGCCTGCGTCATGCCGAGCTCCCGCCCGGCGGCGGTAAAGCTCGACAGCCGGCCGGCGGCCTCGAAAACGATCAGGCTGCCGGCCGAGGGCAGCAGATGGCGCAAGCTTCGCATAAGCTGAGCTTATACAAGAGATCAGGATTTTCCAGCGTCACAGCTGCATTTTGTCTGGCTAGATTGATCGAGACAGGAAGATGGAGCCTCCATGAACGCACCGGCCGTTGAAGTGAGCGAACATACCAATCGTCGCGCGGGTGGCCGCCTGGGGCGCAAGGCGCTGCGGGGAGCTCCCGTAGCGTCATTTCCGACCCTGGTTCGCAAGATTCCGGTGTATCAGATGGTCCCGGACGAGGCGGTGGAGCTCATCCACCAGGAGTCGCTCAGCATCCTCGAAGAGGTGGGATGCGAGTTCCGCGACGACGAGGCTATCGCAATGTGGAAGGCGGCGGGCGCCGATGTCTCCGAGACAAGGGTCCGGATCGACCGCGCCCTGCTGATGGACCTCGTCTCGAAGGTCCCGTCGGAGTTCACGCTCAATGCGAGGAATCCCCAGCGTTCCGTACGTGTGGGTGGAAACAACTCCATCTTCGTGCCGATGTACGGGGCGCCTTATGTGCGCGACCTCGACAACAACAGGCGCTACGGCACACTCGCCGACCTCAACAATTTCCACAAGCTGGCCTACATGGCGCCGGCGCTGCATTCGTCGAGCTCGATCATCTGCGAGCCGATGGAAATCGCGGTGCCGAAGCGTCACCTCCACATCATCCATTCAGCGCTGAAGCACTCCGACAAGCCGTTCATGGGCATCGTGACCTCCAAAGATCGAGCCGAAGACACGATGGCGATGGCAGGCATCGTGTTCGGCGAGTACTATGTCCGCGACAACCCGGTCCTGGTGGCGATCACCAACTGCAATTCGCCGCTGGTCTGGGATGCCACCATGCTGGACGCGATGAAAGTCTATGCGCGCCACAACCAGCCGCTGATCCTCGCGCCCTTCGCCCTTTGCGGCGCCTCGACTTCGGCCTCTGCAGTCGGTGCGGTCGCGCAGGTCAATGCCGAAGCGCTGGCGGGCGTCGCGTTCACACAGCTCTTGCGTCCGGGTTCGCCGCAGATCTACGGACAGTTCATGGTGACGGTCGACATGAAGACCGGCGCTCCCATGGGCGGCACGCCGGAGGCGGCCCAGATGATGTATCTCATGGGCGCGCTGGCGCGGAAGTATCGGCTGCCGTGGCGCACGTCCGGTTTCCATGTCGGTTCGAAGCTGAACGACGCCCAGGCGGGCTACGAGGCGAACATGCTGATGCATGCCGCCATCCTTGCCGGCGCCAACTACATCTGGCACTCCGCCGGTTGGCTCGAGGCCGGCCTGACCTGCGGCTATTCGAAATTTGCCACCGACTGCGAGCAGCTTGTCGGCTGGTACAAATATGCTGGCGGGCTGCCATTCGACGATTTCAAGGAGGCTATGGCGGCTATCCGCGAGGTCGGACCGCAGGGCCATTTCCTCGGCACCCAACACACGCTCCAGCATTTCGAGTCCGCCTTCTTCATACCGAGCATCATGGACTTCAATTCGTTCGAACAGTGGAAGGCGGAAGGAGCAAAGGACCACGACACCCGCGGCCGCGAGAAAGCGCGCAACATGCTCGCCGATTATGAGGAGCCGAAGCTCGATGAGGGCATCGCCGATGGTCTCAAAGATTTGATTGCGCGGCGCGAGGAGAAACTACCGGACAGCGTTAGTTGATAACGGGCGAAGACCCGATGGGAACCATAACGGAGGAAAAAATGACACTCTTCAGAAGCAATGGTGATCGCGTACCGAGCGCCATCGAAGCGATGGCCAGCGAGGCGCGTGCAGGTCGTGTGGATCGGCGCGAGTTTCTGGCTCTGGCAAGCGCTTTCGGCGCATCGACGGCCCTTGCCTACGGCATGATCGGTCTTGCCGTGCCAGAACGGGCTTTGGCTGAAGAGCCGAAGAAAGGCGGCACGCTGCATGTTTCGATGTCGGTGAAGGCACAAAAGGACCCGCGCACCTACGACTGGGTGGAACTTGCGAACATTTCACGCTGCTGGCTCGAGCCGCTTGTCCGCTACACCCGCCAGTTCACTTTCGAGCCGGTTCTGCTTGAAAGCTGGGAGGTCAATGACGACGCCACCGAATATGTGCTGCATGTGCGCAAGGGCATCACCTGGACCAATGGTGATGCTTTCGGCGCCGATGATGTGGCCTACAATCTGACGCGCTGGTGCGAAAAGGCTGCCGCCGGCAATTCCATGGCCGCGCGCGTCGGTGCGCTGATCGACGCAAAAACCGGCAAGGCCAGGGATGGCGCGATCACCAAGGTCGACGACAACACGGTCAAGCTGAAGCTGAACGAGCCGGACATCTCGCTGATCCCGAACTTCACCGACTATCCAGCGCTGGTGGTCCATCGCAACTTCGACGCCGACGGCGCCAATCCGATCGAGAAGCCGATTGGCACCGGGCCATTCGAACTGGTGTCTTATGCGGTCGGCCAGAAAGCGGTCGTCAAGCGTCGTGAGACTGGCAAGTGGTGGGGCGGTGAAGCGCTTCTCGACGGCGTCGAATTCATCGACTACGGAACCGATTTCAACGCGTCGATAAATGCATTCGACTCCGGCGAAATCGATCTCAACTTCGAGACGCCCGCCGACTTCATAGACATCCTCGACAAGATGGGGCTGGTAAAATCGGAGGTCGCAACAGCGACCACGCTCGTTGCCCGGACCAACGTCACGCACAAGCCCTACGACGACAAGCGCGTCCGCAACGCCCTGCAAATGGCCGTCGACAACCAGGCGGTGCTCGAACTTGGCTATGCCGGGCGAGGGACTGTTGGTGAAAACCATCACGTCAGCCCGATTCATCCGGAATACTTCGCGCTGCCCAAGAAGACACGTGACGCCGCGGGCGCCAAGAAGCTGATGGCCGAGGCCAAGCAGGCCGACTTCGAGCATGAACTGATCACCGTCGAGGACGATTGGCAAAAGAATACCGGCGACGCTATTGCCGGCCAGTTGCGCGATGCCGGGATCAAGGTGAAGCGCACCGTGCTGCCGGGTTCGACCTTCTGGAACGACTGGACGAAATACCCCTATTCGATGACCATCTGGTACATGCGCCCGCTTGGCGTCCAGGTGCTGGCGCTCGGCTATCGCACCGGCGAGGCGTGGAACGAAACCGGCTACTCGAACCCTGATTTCGATGCCAAGCTCAAGCAGGCTCTGTCGCTTATCGACGTCGAGAAGCGCCGCGAGGTCATGAAGGACATCGAGCAGATCCTCCAGGATTCGGGCGTCATCATTCAGCCGTTTTGGCAGAAGCTGTTCAGCCACATGAACGAGAAGGTGAAGAACTACGGTGTCCACCAAACCTTCGAGATGGATCTCCAGAACGTCTGGCTGAACGCCTGAGTTGCCAGCAGAGGACGCGTTGCAGGATTTCATGGACCGCAAGAAAGCCGACAGGCAAGATGCGTGGTACTGATAGCTTCCGTCAGTGAACAATCGGGGACACGCATGAAACTGCCACTTTTTGTTGCCGCGCTTTCGATGGCCTTGTCGGCGGCCGCGTTTGCCGGCCCTGCTGCCAACGCCGTGAAGTTCTTCTATGTCCCGTCGGTCAAATTCGAGGCCGATGCGCAATATCGCGACCGCTTCACCGCGCCGGTGACGAAACTGTTCGAACTGAACGACAACGCGGCAAAGAACCATCCGGATGAAGTTCCCTGCATCGACTTCGCCCCTGGTCTCGATGCGCAGGACTATGACGAGAAGACCGTGGCCAAGACGCTGACGCTGGCCGAAACGCTGGATGGCGACAGCGCCGAGGTGACGGCGACGTTCAACCTTTTCCCGGAAGGCGATGATTCCAAACGCGAAATGGTCTGGTCACTCAGGAAGATCGATGGCCAGTGGAAGGTCGCCGACATCACCTCGAAGACCAGCGGCTGGACACTCAGTGCGCTCGAATGTCTGGCCGGGCAGACCCCGGAGTGATGCCGTGCTCCGCTGCCGTCCCTGGGTTCTGGCGACTGCGTGCCTGCTGGCCGGATTGAGCAGCGCCGCCGCTCAGGGCCTGTTGGGCGCGCCGCCCGCAGACGCGCCGGCCGACAACGCGGCACCTCCGCCGGCAGAGTCGCCGGCAGAAAACGCACCGGCCGCACCCGTGCAGCCGGGCTCGCCGACGGCGGTGGTGAAGCCGTTCTACGAGCATGCCGGGCTCGAGGTCGATCCGGCTCAGCGGGGCCATTTCACCGATCCGGCAAAGTCGGTGCTGGACAAGAGCGACGCGCTGCGGAAGTCGGGGCAGGGCGAGTGCCTCGATCCCAACATGGCGCTCGACAATGCCGAATACGACGAGGCGGAGATCGACAAGAGCCTGAAGACCATCGAAGCGGTCAAGGGCGACCAGGCCAAGGTCGTTGTCGCTTTCGTCGCCTCCGGCAATCCGCACCGGCTGGAATGGAAGCTCAAAAAGGTCGACGGCGACTGGAAGATATCGGACCTGCTCTCGGTGACAGGCGAATGGGCGCTCAGCCAATACCAGTGTGAGTGAGAACGGAACCGATGAAGATCAGCAACATCCGCGTCACCCACGTCAACGTCCCGCTCGATGCTCCGTTCTGGTGGACGGCTGGTCTCTACGGCGGCGCCTCGAAATCGATCATCGAGGTCGAGACGGACGAAGGCGTGGTCGGACTGGGCGAGGCGCCATGGTGGCATTTCGGCGAGGTGATCAAGGCCGAGATCGCGCCGGCGCTGATTGGCGCCGATCCGCTCGACATCGCCGACTGCGAGGCGCGCTGTGTGCCGCCCTGGCAGATCACCGCCAACACCGGCGAGAACGCAGCCACGGTGGCGTTCGGCGCCATCGAACTGGCGCTCTGGGATATAAGAGGCAAGGTCTTCGGCATGCCGCTCTATAAGCTGCTCGGCGGCGCGGTGCGCAAGGGCATTCCGTTTTCGGAATATTTCGCCTTTCGCCCCGCTCAAGGCGGAGCCGGCGGCGAGATGACCGCCGAAGCGATCGTCGACTATTGTCTCGGCATGCGAGAACAGCACGGCTCGACGATCTTCGAGGGCAAGCTGATCATGGGCGATCCCGAGCTCGAGATCAGGACAGTGCGCATGCTGCGCGAGGCGCTTGGCGATAAGGCGCAGATCAAACTCGATTCCAACATGCAGTGGTCGCTGACCACAGCGCGCTGGGTACTGCGCGAGATCGAGCCGTTCAACATCCGCAATTACGAGGATCCGGTCGCGACCTTCGAGGAGATGGCAGCGCTGCGCCAGCATTCGCGCATTCCGTTCTCCACGCACATCCCGGATCTCAGACGGGCAGTCGCGCTCGGTGCGCCGGATTACTTCGTCTGCAATTTCGCAGCACTCGGCGGATTGTCGAAAACTCTGAAATTCATCGCCGCCTGTGAGGCGATGGGCAAGGGGTTCTGGTGCTATTCGAACGATCTCGGCATCATGACATCGGCTTATCTGCACGTCGTGGCGGCGACACCGTGGATCACCGAAGCATCGCAGTCGCTGTTTCGCTGGCAGATCGGCGATGTCATCAAGGACGGTCCTTTCCGCCAGACGGGCAATACGGTGCGCGTGCCGGAGGGTGACGGGCTGGGCGTCGGACTCGATCCGGCTGCGATGAAACGCTGGGCGGGCCACTTCGCCGAACACGGGCCGATGGGCCATTTCAGCGACCCGAACAATCCCGGCCGCTACCGGCGGCTCCCGCTCAACTGATGCAACGTATTTTCCTCAGAAACTCAGGCTCACCCGCGCCCGCGATAGGGGGCGACGCCGGTGTCGGGCAGCCACACACCTTCCGGCGGGGCGCCCGTCTGCCAGAACACGTCGATCGGAATGCCGCCGCGCGGATACCAGTAGCCGCCGATGCGCAACCACAATGGCTTGGTCGCGGCGATGATGCGGCGGCCGATCATGACGGTGCATTCTTCGTGGAACGCGCCATGGTTGCGAAACGAGGTCATGAACAGCTTGAGCGACTTCGATTCCACCAGCAGCGCATCGGGTGCGTAGTCGACGACGATATGGGCGAAGTCCGGCTGGCCGGTGACCGGGCAGAGCGAAGTGAATTCCGGGCAGGTGAAGCGAACGACGGCCGGCGGGCCGTCGCCGCGCGAAAATGGCACGGTTTCCAGGACTGCCGCTTCAGGGCTCTGTGGCGCCTCGACGTTGGTGCCGAGCTGGGTGAGGTTTTTCGTATCGGTCATGAGCAGGTTCCTTGCTGCATGTCGCCCAAAACTGCGCAGCGATTTTGGGATAGCGACATGCGTAAAAACAAAAATTTGCCGCTCATTAGCACAATTTGAAACAGCAGGAAGACGATGACTAGCAACGACCCGCTCCTCCAGCCCTATCAGCTCAAGCATCTGACGCTGAAGAACCGGGTGATGTCGACCAGCCATGAGCCGGCCTATTCTGAGGACGGCATGCCAAAGGAGCGGTACCGGCTCTACCATGCCGAAAAGGCCAAGGGCGGCATGGCGCTGACCATGACCGCCGGCTCGGCGATCGTCTCGCGCGACAGCCCGGCCGCCTTCGGCAATCTGCATGTCTATGACGACCGCATCGTGCCGTGGCTCGCCGAGCTTACCGATGCCTGCCACGAGCATGACTGCAAGGTGATGATCCAGATCACCCATCTCGGCCGCCGCACCGGCTGGAACAAGGCCGACTGGCTGCCGGTGCTGTCGGCTTCGCCGGTGCGCGAACCGGCGCATCGCGCCTTTCCCAAGATTATCGAGGACTGGGATATCGAGCGCATCGTCGCCGACTACGCGGCGGCCGCCCAGCGCTGCCAGGCTGCCGGCCTCGACGGCATCGAATTCGAGGCCTACGGCCACCTGATGGACGGCTTCTGGTCGCCGGCCACCAACCAGCGCGACGACGATTTCGGCGGCTCGCTCGACAACCGGCTGCGCTTCACCGGAATGGTGCTCGATGCGGTGCGTGCCGCGGTCGGCGAAAAGTTCGTCGTCGGCATCCGCATGGTCGCCGACGAGGATTTCGAGAAAGGCCTGTCGAAACAGGAAGGCGTCGAAATCGCCAGGCGGCTGGCCGGCTCCGGCAAGGTCGATTTCCTCAACATCATCCGTGGCTCGATCGAGACTGATGCCGCGCTGACAAAAGTCATTCCGGTGACCGGCATGCGGTCGTCGCCGCATCTCGACTTCGCCGGCGAGGTGAGGGCGGCGACGAAATTCCCGACCTTCCATGCTGCGCGGATTTCCGACGTCGCCACCGCGCGTTACGCCATCGCCACCGGCAAGCTCGACATGGTCGGCATGACGCGCGCCCATATCGCCGACCCGCACATCGTCAAAAAAGTGATGGAGGGCCGCGAGCACGAGATACGTCCTTGCGTCGGTGCAACCTACTGCCTCGACCGCATCTATGAGGGCGGTGAGGCGCTGTGCATCCACAATGCGGCAACGGGCCGCGAGGCTGATATCCCGCATATCATCCCGAAAACCGAGGGACCGAAGCGAAAGGTGGTCGTGGTCGGCGCCGGCGCCGGCGGGCTGGAGGCAGCGCGGGTCGCCGCCGAGCGCGGGCACCAGGTAACGGTGCTGGAAGCATCGAGCCAGGCCGGCGGCCAAGTGCGGCTGGCAACGCAGAACCCGCGCCGCAAGGAATTGATCGGCATCATCGACTGGCGGTTGGCCGAGCTGGACCGGCTCGGCGTCGAGATCCGCTACGACACCTGGGCGGAGAAGGACGACGTGCTGGCGCTGTCGCCGGACGTGGTGGTGATCGCCACCGGCGGCCTGCCGCAGAACCCGCCTCTGACTGCGGGCGACGATCTCGTCACCTCGAGCTGGGACATCATGGCCGGCAGCGTCAAGCCGGCCGAGAACGTGCTGCTCTATGACGACAATGGCGGCCATCAGGGCATGGGTGCTGCCGAACTGATCGCCAACAGCGGCGCCAGGCTGGAGCTGGTTTCACCAGAGCGCTTCTTCGCGCCGGAAATGGGCGGCATGAACCATGTGCCTTACATGCGCGCCTTCCAGGAAAAGGGTGTCACGGTGACCATCAACACACGGCTGCGTTCGGTGCGGCGCGAGGGCAACCAGCTGATCGCCGAGCTCGCCTCCGACTTCGCTGATGGCTGGCGCGGAGAGCGCCGCGTCGACCAGGTGGTGGTCGAGCACGGCACGCTGCCGCTCGACGATCTCTATCTGGCGCTGAAGCCGCTGTCGAAGAACGCCGGCGCGATCGACTACGAAAAGCTGGTCAATGGCGGCGACATCTTTCCCGTGCGCAATCCTCACGCCGGTTTCGTGCTCTTCCGTATCGGCGATGCAGTAGCCTCGCGCAACATCCACGCCGCCATCTATGACGGCATCAGGTTCGGCTTGCGAATCTGAGGAATATTTTGGATTGATTGGTGGCGCGCAGCCGAACCTCCGTACGGAGAGCCACCACGGTACTTCGGCTCGTTCTGCGCGCCGCGCACGCCGCCGGCTTGCGGCCGGACACCGTACGATCTTGCGATTGCGGCAGGCCGCTCAAAACATCCTGGCGGTAGCCATGCAGAACACGGTGATGACCAGCAGCCCGCCGGCGATGCGTTCGCCTTTTGTCATCTTCGCGCGCAACTGGGTTTGCTTCGCCGCATCAGCACCGGCCAACTGCCTGCTGGCGGAACCCACCAGTGCGCCCTGGACCCCGGCGGCAATCAAGGCAGTCAAGATGCCCAGCGCCAGGACCTTCTCCATCGAGCCGAAGGAGCCGTTGTGGAAGAAATACCAGAGCAGCAAACCCGTGAGGAAAACCACGCCGGCCGCGCCCATTTGCGGCCGGAAGAAACGTTCCGCCCGGATCTCCGGTTCGCGGGCAACCGCGATGGTGGTGCCGGCCCAGAACACACCCGCCATGACGTGAAGGCCGAGGACGATGATGTAGACATATTGCATGACCGCATTTCCTCTCTTGCCCACCGCTAACCATATGGATAGATATCAAATGATTAGATGTCAACGCATAAGCTCGAGCCGGTTCCATAGGCTTTGCCCTTGTTCTAGTGTCGGACCATGACGCCCTTTGACCGCCCGCCGATCGGGATGAATCTCGCCCGCACCGCCAAGCTGGTGGCGCAGGCTTTCGATGCAGCCCTGGTCGAGGCCGGCGGCACGCTGCCGGTCTGGGTGACTTTGCTGTCGGTCAAGTCGCGGGAGCTGGCCAACCAACGCGAGCTCGCCGGCATGATCGGTATTCGGGGCGCAACACTGACCCATCATCTCAACGCCATGGAGACGCAAGGCCTGCTGATACGGCGTCGCGATCCCGAAAATCGCCGGGTTCACCAGGTGGAGCTGACCCAAGCCGGAGAAGCGCTGTTCCTGAAATTGCGCACCGCCGCGTTAGCCTTCGACAAGCGGCTGCGGAAGGGATTATCCGACGACAGGTTGGCGGAGTTTGCACAGGTGCTGGCCGCGCTGCGGGCCAATGTCGAGGGTTAGAATTAGGCTAGGAAAACGCTATGCGCGAAATTTCGCTGAAGGATGCCAGGACTACACTCTCGGCGCAGCTCGATCAGGTCGTCGCGGGAGAACCGGCGGCCATCACGCGGCGCGGCCGCAAGCAGGCGGTCATTTTGTCATTTCAGGACTACGAAAAACTGGCGCGTGTGCCCAACATTGGACAATTGCTGGCAGCATTTCCCGGTGATGAGGATGACCTTCCGCCTCGGCTCATCAGGTCGGTTCGCAAGCCCGAACCATGACGGATCTACGCCCGGCTGCCCTGCAGCACCGTCAGCCTGGCCTTCTTGGGCGCCCGGGCCACCAGCCATTCGCGCACCCTGTCCGGTGGCATCGGGAAAGCGATGGAATAGCCTTGCACCTGGTCGCAGCCGATCGCCATCAGCGAGTCGAGCTCGGCTTCGGTTTCGGCGCCCTCGGCGACGATCGAGATGCCGAGACCGCGGGCGAGCTCGGTGAGGGCACGCACGATCTTGGTGTTGCCGCTGTTCTCGTTGATGTTCTGGACGAAACGGCGATCGATCTTCAGCCGGTCGATCTCGTTTGGATTGACATGGCTGAGCGATGCGTAGCCGGTGCCGAAATCATCGAGCTCAAGATGGATGCCGGCGGCGCGGATGTGCCGCAGCTTTGCCGCGATACCGGTCTTCTCGTCATCGAGAATGACGGATTCGACGATCTCCAGCGATAGTTTGTGCGCGGGCAGGCCAGCCCTCTCCAGCGTACCGAACAGGAAGACTTCGAAATCTGTCTCGCGCAGCTCCGAGCCGGACACATTGACGGCGATCCGTCCGAAGGCGATGCCTGCGCGGTTCCATTCGGCTGCTTCGTCGATCGCCTTGGCAATAACGATGCGGCCGATCTCGGGCATCAAGCCGCATTTTTCTGCGATCGGAATGAACTCGCCCGGCGCGATCATGCCGCGCTCGGCATGCCTCCAGCGAACCAAAGCCTCGATGCCACTGATAGCGCCATCCGACAGCGACACCTGCGGCTGGAAATAGACTTCGAACGCCTTCTCAGAGATGGCGATCCTGATGTCGAGTTCGAGCTGCTTGCGATTATCAAGTTCGCGCCTCAGCTCATCGGAGAAGAACGACAAACTGCCGCCGCCCTGCCTCTTGGCTGAATAGAGTGCCAGATCGGCATGGACGAGCAGGTCCTGCGCATTGTCGGCGTCGACGGGGTAGACCGCAATCCCGGCACTTACGCCTGGATGGATCGTCATGCCTTGGAAGATGACCGGCTCATTGAGTTTGGCCAGCATGCGTCTGGCGACGATATCGATGTCCGCGGTGCTGCCGGCGTCGTTGAGGACGACAACGAATTCGTCGCCGCCGAGACGCACGTTGAGATCCGACGTCCGGCAGGAATCGCGCATGCGCTGCGCGGCCACCACCAGCACATAATCGCCGGCGGCATGGCCGAGCGTATCGTTGATCTGCTTGAACCGGTCGAGGTCGAACTGCACTACGGCGACCCGCTCACGCCTTCGCTGCGCACCACTGATGAACGTATCGAAATGGTCGGTCAGGAAGGTACGGTTGTGCAGGCCGGTCAGCCCATCATGCACGGCAATGAAGGCCATGGAATTGCGTGCATCGACCAGCTCGCGCGTCCGGCGCAAGATGGCATTCGACATCGGCCGAAAAATGAAAAGTGCCACCAGCAGCATGACGCCGATGGTCGAGTAGAACAATGTGCGGTGAAGATCGAGGAGCCTTTCGGAGCGCTGGTCCGCGTAGGCGCTGATGCGCTGGCCGAGTGCTGCGTAGCCCGACAAAGTTGCGTTGGCAACGGAAGCGTCCAGATTAACGCGCTCCTCTCCGCCCTTGTAGCCGCCGCTGCCTGTCGTGTTGAGCCGCGATTCGAATGAAGAGATCAGGCGCTCGCCATTGGCGATCAGCCCGACAGAGAAATAGTCGAGATGGTACGGCTTGGCGAAAAGCACGCTCTCGATCGATTTCGGATCGAACCTTGCCGGCGACACCGGATCCGCGGCGGTTCGTTCGAGCAGCAGATCGTAATTCTTCTCGAACTCCACCGTCGCTTGTTTGAGCGCGGTAACCAGGGCGCGCTCTTGATCGCGCGGGGCGCTGCCTGTGGCGCCGGCAAGGAAGACGATGCGCTGCGACAAGGCTTTTTGTGTGCTGACGATATCGAGCAGCGCCTGATTGTGCCGTTGGGTCGCCATCACCTGCTGCAGCAGGATGAAGGAGGCCACGACCATGGCGGCTATGATCAGCAGAGCCAGCCAGTAGCCGGATTTGATCAGGAGTATGAGCCTGCCCGAAACGGCGTGCACCGGCTGGTGTGACATTTTCTGAGGCGGCCTCTCGCCAACGAATTCTTGTGCGACAACCTTTGGCTTCAAAGTGTTAACAGCTTTGGGATGGCAACAGGCCGGCGGCGACGACCGTGGCGGGAAACCCGCAAAGTGGTTATTGCAATCTTTCGCGGCGCCTCTGCATTTGAACATCGTGGCCTCTGCCGTGCCATTGCCGCCACCGAAGCGGTCGCTTTTGCGATGGATTTTTCGTCCGCGCGGCGCGACAGTCCTCATCGATCTCAACAGGGCCTGATCATGACCGAAGCATTCCTTTCCCACATCGACAGCGAGCTTGAAGGACTGAAATCGGCAGGTCTCTACAAATCCGAGCGGGTGATAACCTCGACCCAATCGGCCGAGATCGAGGTGGGCGGCGAGAAGGTGCTGAATTTCTGCGCCAATAATTATCTCGGCCTCGCCGACAGCGCCGAACTGCGGGAAGCAGCCA
The DNA here is from genome assembly GCF_040317695.1 of Mesorhizobium sp. M1403. NCBI lineage: Bacteria > Pseudomonadati > Pseudomonadota > Alphaproteobacteria > Hyphomicrobiales > Phyllobacteriaceae > Mesorhizobium > Mesorhizobium sp. M1403. The sequence continues at coordinate 236,119 of NZ_JAMYKY010000007.1, forward strand.
AGCAGGCGCTCGACCGTTACGGCTACGGCATGGCGTCGGTGCGCTTCATCTGCGGCACGCAGGAAGAACACAAGCAGCTCGAGGCGACCATTTCTGATTTCCTCGGCATGGAGGACACTATCCTCTACGGCTCCTGCTTCGACGCTAATGGCGGCCTGTTCGAGACGCTGCTCGGCGAGGAGGATGCGGTCATCTCCGATGCGCTGAACCACGCCTCGATCATCGACGGCGTGCGGCTGTCGAAGGCAAAGCGCTTCCGCTACGCCAACAACGACATGGCCGATCTGGAGGCGCGGTTGAAAGACGCGAGCGACTGCCGGTTCCGGCTGATCGCCACCGACGGCGTGTTCTCGATGGATGGCATCATCGCCAATCTGAAGGGCGTCTGCGACATCGCCGACAAATACGATGCGATGGTGATGGTCGACGACAGCCATGCAGTTGGTTTCGTCGGCAGGAATGGCCGTGGCTCGGCCGAACATTGTGGCGTCGAGGGCAGGGTGGACATCATCACCGGTACGCTCGGCAAGGCATTGGGCGGAGCGTCGGGCGGCTACACGTCGGGCAGGAAGCCGGTGGTCGACTGGCTGCGCCAGCGCTCGCGGCCCTATCTTTTTTCCAACACGCTGATGCCGGCGATCGCCGGCGCCTCGATAAAGGTCTTCGAACTGATCAAAGTCGGGGATGGATTGCGGAAGAGGCTCTACGACAATGCCGGGCATTTCCGGTCCGAGATGGGCAAGCTCGGCTTCACCCTGGCCGGCGCTGACCACCCGATCATCCCCGTGATGCTTGGCGATGCGACGCTGGCGCAGGAGATGGCGGCGCGGATGCTGAAGCGCGGCATCTATGTCATCGGCTTCTCGTTCCCGGTGGTGCCGAAGGGCCAGGCGCGCATCCGCACGCAGATGTCGGCCGCCCATTCCAGCGCAGACATCGATCGCGCGGTTGAGGCGTTCGCCGCAGTCGGTCGGGAACTCGGCGTGATTTCCTGAACGGCCGGAACCGAAAAGCGATTCCGGATCAAGAGGTTCAAGCGACTAAGGTTCTGGGGAACAAAAGAATGTCGAACATGATGAAGGCGCTGGTCAAGGCCAAGGCCGAGCCGGGCATCTGGATGGAAGAAGTGCCGGTGCCGGAGATCGGCCCCAACGACGTGCTGATCAAGATCAGGAAGACGGCGATCTGCGGCACCGACGTCCACATCTATAATTGGGACCAGTGGGCGCAAAAGACCGTGCCGGTGCCGATGGTTACCGGCCACGAATTTGTCGGAACCGTCGCCGATTTCGGTGCGGCGGTGACCGAGTACAAACTCGGCCAGCGCGTTTCCGGCGAAGGCCATATCGTTTGCGGCCATTGCCGCAACTGCCGGGCGGGCAGGGGGCATTTGTGCCGCAACACGCTCGGCGTCGGCGTCAACCGGCCGGGCGCCTTTGGCGAATACCTGGCGATCCCGCAGCACAATGTGGTGCCGATCCCCGACGACGTGCCTGACGAGATCGCGGCGATCTTCGATCCCTTAGGCAATGCTGTTCACACCGCATTGTCCTTTGATCTCGTCGGCGAGGACGTGCTGGTCACCGGCGCCGGGCCTATCGGCATCATGGGTGCACTGGTGGCGCAGTGCGTCGGCGCGCGAAAAGTGGTCATCACCGATATCAACCCGGTGCGCCTGGCACTGGCGAAAAAGCTTGGCGTTCAGCATGTCGTCGACGCATCGAAGGAAAAGCTGCGCGACGTGATGCCGGCGCTTGGCATGACCGAGGGCTTTGACGTCGGCCTCGAAATGTCGGGCGCAGCCCCTGCCTTCCGCGACATGATCGACACCATGAACAATGGCGGCAAGATCGCCATTCTCGGCATCGCGCCGACCGGCTTCGAAATCGACTGGAACAAGGTCATCTTCAAGATGCTGCATCTGAAGGGCATCTACGGCCGCGAGATGTTCGAGACCTGGTACAAGATGATTGCGCTGGTGCAGGGTCCTCTCGATGTCAGCGGCCTGATCACCCACCGCATCGGCATCGACGACTATGTTTCCGGCTTCGAAGCGATGAAGAGCGGCAATTCCGGCAAGGTGGTGATGGACTGGTAGGCGATCAGAAATGTTGGCGGGACAGCACCCCCCTCTGTCCTGCCGGCCATCTCCCCCTCAAGGGGGGAGATTGGCAGCTTCGCCGACATCGCTCTTCTTTGGAGATTGGCGAAAGCCGAAGCGACGTCCAATCTCCCCCCTTGAGGGGGAGATGTCCGGCAGGACAGAGGGGGTGTGAACGATCGCTGCGTAGCAGCTTTCACAGCTCCTTTCGTCGATCCGGCAACGCCATCTCCAGGGCCGCCACTCCGCTGACAACGGCCGCTCGCTGTTCCGTGCTCAGCCTCGCAAGCAATTCCAGCTCGAACGCTTTAGCCAGCGGCACCATCTCGCGATAGGCGACAAGGCCAGCTCGGGTCAGCGTCAGATGCTCGACCCGCCTGTCTTTTCCATCCGGTGTGCGAGTGAGCCAGCGGCGCCGTTCGAGCTCGGCGACGGCTCGCGAAACCTTGGTCTTGTGCATGGCCGACTGCTCGCCGAGTTCCGTCGCGGTCATGGTGCCGTGCTGGCCGAGCCCGGCCAGCGTGCGCCATTCGGGTCGGGTCAGGCCGTGACGGTCCTTGTATATCCTGGAGAATTCCCGGCTGACGGCATCGGCGAGACGGTAGAGCCGGTAGGGCAGGAAGCTTTCGAGTTCCAGGACGTCCATGATTTTGTATCCCGGCAGACGCCGTGGTTGATAGTTACATTTTCAATGGTTACAGATGAAACCAGTTTGGTCAATGCTTGAGTGCCGCAGCCATCGGAGGCGAGGAGCGCGCTCTGTCAGTATCCAGGGAGGATGCCATGGCCTATTCCTACATGCCGGGTTTCGGCAACGACTTCGAGACCGAGACTTTGCCGGGCTCGCTGCCGCAAGGACGCAACTCGCCGCAGCGGCCGGCCTACGGCCTCTACGCCGAGCAGCTTTCGGGCTCTCCTTTCACTGCGCCGCGCGGCACCAATGAGCGCTCCTGGCTTTATCGGATAAGGCCGAGCGTCAGGCATACCGGTCGCTTCAAAGCGGCGAATTATCCGCTGTGGAAAAGCGCGCCGAACGTCGGCGACCACCAGCTCGCTCTCGGCCAGTATCGCTGGAGCCCCGTGCCGATGCCGAAAGAGCCGACAGACTTCATCGCCGGCATGCGCTCGATCACCACCGCCGGCGACGTGCTCGGCCAGACCGGCATGGCGGCACATGTCTATGTCGCCAACCGTTCGATGGCCGACGACCATTTCTTCAACGCCGACGGCGAGTTGCTGGTCGTGCCCCAGGTTGGAGCCTTGCGCTTGATCACCGAGATGGGCGTCATCGAACTCACGCCAGGCGAGATCGCCGTGCTGCCGCGTGGCCTGGTGTTCAAGGTCGAACTGTTGGATGCCGAAGTGCGCGGCTATGTCTGCGAGAATTACGGCGCCAAGCTGACGCTGCCGGATCGCGGCCCGATCGGCGCCAATTGCCTGGCCAATCCGCGCGATTTCAAGACGCCCTGCGCCTGGTTCGAGGATAAGGACACGCCCTGTCGGCTGATCGTGAAATGGTGTGGCCAGTTCCATGTCACCGAGATCGATCATTCACCGCTCGATGTGGTGGCGTGGCACGGCAACTATTCACCCTACAAATATGATCTTGCGACGTTTTCCCCCGTCGGCGCGATCCTGTTCGATCATCCCGACCCATCGATCTTCACCGTGCTGACCGCGCCGAGCGGCGAGGAAGGCACTGCCAATATCGATTTCGTCATCTTTCCGCCGCGCTGGCTGGTTGCCGAAAATACGTTCCGCCCGCCGTGGTATCACCGCAACATCATGAGCGAGTTCATGGGCCTGATCCATGGTCAGTACGATGCCAAGGAAGAGGGCTTTGTGCCCGGCGGCATCAGCCTGCACAACATGATGCTGGCCCACGGACCCGATGCGCCTGGCTTCGAAAAGGCCTCGCGCGCGGAGCTGAAACCGGTCAAGCTCGCCAACACCATGGCCTTCATGTTCGAGACACGCTTCCCGCAGATGGTGACCCGCTATGGCGCCGTGCTCGAAACCCGGCAGGACAATTATATCGACTGCTGGGCCGATCTGAAGAAACGCTTCAACGGCACGCCCGAGGGCGACTGGTCTTGAGCGCCGTCGCATGATGGATCGTCTGGTGCTTCTTGGCTCGAAGGGTGGTCCGGCGCTCCGGCCGGGCGGACCGTGGCCGAGTTCATCGCTGCTGGAGATTGGCGGCCGCACCCTCGTCGTCGATTGCGGGCTGGGCGTAACGCGCGGGCTGACCGATGCCGGCGTCAGTCTGAAGGCGCTTGACCTGATCTTCATCACGCATTTGCATTCAGACCATGTGCTGGAACTCGGACCGTTGATCCACACCGCATGGACGGCCGGCCTGGGGACAAAGGTCACCGTATTCGGCCCGCCCGGCATCGGCTACTATTGGCAGCGCTTTTGCCAGGCGATGGAGTTCGACATCGAGATCCGCATCGCCGACGAAGGGCGGCCGGATCTCCGCGACCTGGTCTCGATTGTCGAGTTTGGTGAAGGCCAGGTGGCGGAAGAGCGCGGTCTCAAAATATCGGCCTTGCGTGTCGACCACCCGCCGGTGACGGACTGCTTTGCGCTGCGCTTCGAGCAAGCCGGGCAAAGCATCGTCTTCTCGTCCGATACGGCGTTCTTTCCGCCATTGTCGGATTTCGCCGAAGGCGCCGACGTCCTGGTCCACGAGGCCATGCTGGAAGAGGGCATCGAGAGGTTGGTCGCGAAGACCGGCAACGGTGCAAGACTGAGGGAACACCTGCTTGCCAGCCACAGCTTTGCCGAGGAAGCGGGCCGCATCGCCAGTGATGCAGGCGTCAAAAGGCTGGTCCTCAACCACCTCATTCCCGCCGACGATCCCGAGATCGGCGAGGCCGACTGGATCGCCGCCGTCAGGAAAACATGGGCCGGCGACTTGACGATCGCCCGCGACGGCCTTGTTGTGGGGCTGGAGCATGATCCCGAAAAGTGGGAACCGGTTTTCGGACGAGATCATGCCTAGAACAAAAATCAAAGCAGCACCAAAGCTGCGCCAGGAGAGGAAACCGCATGAAGCTTGCCACCTTGAAGGACGGGACGCGCGACGGAAAACTCGTCGTCGTCTCGCGCGACCTGACGCGGTTTACCGATGCGTCGTTCCTGGTGCGGACGCTGCAGGCCGCGCTCGATGACTGGCGTCGGATCGCGCCGCATCTCGCCGCCATGGCCGAATCGCTGGAGAACAATGCGGTGCCGTCGGCTCGCTTTCACGAGCACGACGCCCATTCGCCGCTGCCGCGCGCCTACCAATGGGCCGACGGCTCGGCCTATGTGAACCATGTCGAGCTGGTGCGGAAGGCGCGCGGCGCCGAGATGCCGGCAAGCTTCTGGACCGATCCGCTGATCTACCAGGGCGGCTCGGACGCCTTCCTCGCACCGCGCGACCCAATCCGCATGATCGACGAGACCCTTGGCATCGACCTGGAAGGCGAGGTCGCCGTCATTGTCGACGACGTGCCGATGGGCGCTGGCCTCGACGAGGCGCGGGCAGCGATCCGGCTGGTCATGCTGGTCAACGACGTGACGCTGCGCGGCCTGACCGGACCCGAGCTTGCCAAGGGGTTCGGCTTCTTCCAGTCGAAACCGTCATCAGCCTTTTCGCCGGTTGCGGTGACGCCGGACGAACTGGGCGATGCCTGGAACGGCGGCAAGGTCAGCCTGCCGCTGCTGGTCGATCTCAACGGCAAACCGTTCGGCCGGGCGAACGCCGGCATCGACATGACCTTCGACTTTCCGGCGCTGATTGCCCATGCCGCAAAAACGCGGCCGCTGGCCGCCGGCACCATCGTCGGTTCGGGCACCGTCTCCAACAAGCTCGATGGCGGGCCGGGCAAGCCTGTCTCGGCGGGCGGCGCCGGCTATTCCTGTATCGCCGAGTTGCGTATGATCGAGACCATCGAAGCCGGCGAACCGAAGACGCCGTTTCTGCGCTTTGGCGATACCGTGCGCATCGAGATGAAGGACAGGGGCGGGCATTCGATCTTCGGCGCCATCGAGCAGAAGGTCGAGAAATACGAGGGGGCAAGAGAATGACAGGCGAGACATTCTATCTCCTGTGCGGTGTCTGGGCCCTTGTCATGCTGGCGATCTTCATCCAGGCGATCCGGCTGAGCTATCGCATCGAGGCGCGCTCGCCCGGCCTGACCAACCGCAGCGGCTTTCCGCGCAAGGCGATGATGTTTCACACCGTCACCAACACGAACGTCGCGCGTGACCAGGAAACGCAAGGCATGCGGCGGCGCATGATCGGGCTGCTGCTGATTGTTCTCGCTGGATTCCTGCTAATGGGGGCAGGCTTGTCGTTGGTCCGGTCAGCTGCGTGAAGTCATGGACCTGCTGAACCATTTCCGCCGCATGGCGCGCAACAATCTCTGGTCGAACGACCGGCTTTATGGCGCCGTACTGCAGCTTAAGCCTGGTGAATTCGAAGCCGAGCGAACCAGCTTTTTCCCGTCGATCAAGGCAACGCTGAACCACATTCTGGCGGTCGATCACCTCTATCTCGATTTTCTCGAAGAGGGCGGCGTCGGCGCCGCGGCCTATGATGAGTTCTTGCGCTTCGACGAAGCGGACGCGCTCTTTGGCAAGCGGGCGGAGGCCGACCGGCGGCTGATCGCTTTTTGCGACCGCCTGTCGGCGGACGATCTCGAACGCCGCGTCGTCACTGATCGGCGCGAGGACGGCATGATACCGGAGCGGATCGGCGATTTGCTCGCCCATCTCTTCATCCACGACATCCATCATCGCGGCCAGGTGCACGCGATGCTGTCTGGCACCTCGGTGAAACCGCCACAACTCGACGAGTTCTTCCTCGATTACGATGTTAAGTTGAGGAAAGCCGAAGTCGAGCGGCTGGGACTGCGAGACCAACTGCTTGGCTAATTATGCCAAAGCCACATCGTAACTGGCGAAATGCGGGTCGGATGTAAGGATGGTGAGATTCTCCATTTGCGCCTGCGCAATCAGAAGTCTGTCGAACGGATCACCATGGTGGTGGGGTAGGCTGCCGACGGCGTTTGCGTGCTGGAAGGTTACGGCGAGCGGCTGAAATTGCATCCTTGGAAGCAGCGTTGGCAGGTCGTCCGGCGCATCGAGTTTTCTGATCGAGCGTTTGATGGCAATTTCCCAGACGCTAGCCGCGCTCGCGAACACCACCGCTTCCGAAGCCAGAATAGCGCGGTGGTGCTCGCTGAGACGCCGATCGTCCGAAATCGACCAGAGGATGATGTGTGTGTCGGCGAGAAACGGGCCGACCGTCATTTCACGTACTCATCCCACTCGGGACCGAGTTCATCAAAATCGTCCGCAATCCAGATCTTGCCCTTCAATGCGCCGATACGCGGCAGGGATTCGGCCACTGCCGGAGGTACGATACGCGCCGCCACCTTGCCGTGGCGTGTGAGCACGATCTCCTCGCCGGCTTCCGCACGGCTGACGAGTTCCGACAATTTGGCCTTGGCTTCGGCAATGGAAACATTCATGACTCGATCCTTTATGACCAGAATTTAGGTCATAACTGATCAAACCACAAGGCACCTCGGCCGAACTGGCTACGCTGCCTTGCCGTCCACCTTCAGCACGCCGCGCTTGATCTGGTCCTGCTCGATGGATTCGAACAGAGCGCGGAAATTGCCCTCGCCAAAACCTTCGTCGCCCTTCCTCTGGATGAACTCGAAGAAGATCGGCCCGATCACAGTCTTTGAAAAAATCTGCAGCAGGATCTTGGTCGTGCCGCCGTCGACGACGCCTTCGCCGTCGATCAGGATGCCGTGCCTTTTCATGCGCTCGATCGGCTCTTCATGGCCGTTCACGCGGGCATAAGACATGTCGTAATAGGTCTCGGGCGGGCCCGGCATGAACTTCAGGCCGTTGGCGGCCAGCCTGTCGGTGGCGCCGTAAATGTCGTCGGTGCCGACGGCGATGTGCTGGATGCCCTCGCCATTGTACTTCTTCAGATATTCGGCGATCTGGCTGGTCTCGTCCTTGGACTCGTTGAGCGGGATGCGGATCTTGCCGCAGGGCGAGGTGATGGCGCGGCTGACCAGGCCGGTGATCTTGCCGTCGATGTCGAAGAAATGGATCTGCTTGAAGCCGAACAGGTCGCGGTAGAAATCCCACCATTTGTCCATCTGGCCGCGATAGACATTGTGGGTCAGGTGGTCGAGATAATAGAAGCCGACGCCTTCCGGCCTGGGATCGCGCTCGCCCAGCCAGTCGAACTCGGCGTCGTAAGCCGAGCCCTTCTCGCCATAGGTTTCGATGAAATAGAGCAGCGATCCGCCGATACCGACGATTGCCGGCACGTCGAGCGACTTGCCGGCGCCTTCATAGGGCGTCGCGCCCTTGGCAACGGCATGATCGAACGCATGCTTGGCATCGACCACACGCCAAGCCATCGAGGCGGCGCAAGGGCCGTGCTTGTCGACGAATTTCATTGCATGCGAGCCGGGCTCGGCATTGACGACATAATTGATGTCGCCCTGCCGCCAGACGGTGATGTCCTTGCTGCGGTGCTTGGCCACCGGCACGTAGCCCATGCGGGTGAAAAGCTCGGCGAGCTTTTCCGGCTCGGCATGCGCGAATTCGACGAATTCGAAGCCGTCGGTGCCGGCGGGATTGGTTTTGCTGATCTTGGCGGGCGGTGCGTCGTGCGGGAAGGGACCCATGGCATTGCTCCGAAATCTGGCCCGAAATCTGGCATTGGCCGCATCGGCCATATCTGAGCCCAATCATAGCGCGGAGCGAGTGCAAATTGCTTGCATTCAAACGCTTGAAATGTTCCGATCATGCGCAACTTGTGCATGACCGGGTCGAAATCCATGGATGAAGCGCGCATTGACCAGTTTGACCGCAAGATAATGGCTCTGCTGCAGGCCGACGCGCGGTTGACCAACAACGATTTGTCGGAACGAGTGAATCTGTCAGCGTCGCAATGCTCGCGCCGTCGCCAGCGGCTGGAGGAGGACGGTTATATCAAGGGCTACCGGGCGGTGCTCGACCGCGACAAGCTCGGCTTTTCCCTGGTCAACGTCATTTCGGTGACGCTCGCCACCCACAACCGCGACAATGCGCGGCGTTTCGGCGAATTAGTGGCGCGGCTGCCGCAAGTGCAGGAAGCGCACGCGCTGACCGGCGAGATGGACTATATATTGAAAGTGGTGACGCCGGACCTGAAGTCGCTGTCGGAATTCGTCAACAGCGTGCTTCTCCCGCATGAATCGGTGCAGCATGTGAAGACGGCGATCGTGCTGGAGACACTGAAGGAAACCGGTGCTCTGCCGATTTGACTTCAAGCCATGACCACCTTTCAGATCGCTGGTTTCATCATTTTTATAGGCGGGATGGTTCCTTACGCCATTGGTAGCCTAATCCACATCGCGCATAATCCGGAGGCCTTGGACCTGAGCTTTCGGATCAATCCCTGGCCTTCATGGCCCTATGGCTGGGTCGAACTCACTCACCCGAAGGCGCGCTGGTGGTGCGGTGTCGGCTTTCCGATATGTCTTGCGGGCTTCATCGTACTTTTGGTCGCTACGATTGCGCTCGTCGATCTTGCGCTATACGTCGCTTTGCTCGTCGCATTCTTCTGGCTGCGGCGGGTCACAGCCAGACGGCGGCGTCACTAACGATCGGAACGCCTCTCACCCTTTCGATTGCTGGATCAGCCCATAGAGATTGGTGCAGCGGGCGCCGGACCGGCAATAGGCGAACACCGGGCCTTCGAGTTCGTCGAGCGCCTCAGCCTGGTCCTCGACATTCTCGGCCGTGATCTGGCCGCTGATGACGGGGATGTAGCGGAAGGCGAGCCCGGCGCCCTCGACCGCCGCCTTGACGGTGTCGGCCGATGGCTGGCCGGGCTGCTCGTCGTCCGGCCGGTTGCAGATCACGCTCTTGAAGCCGGCGGCCTTGATGGTCGCGACATCCTCGGGCTGGATCTGGCCCGAGACCGAATAGTCCTCGCTGATCTGACGGTATTCCATGGCTGGGGTCCTCGCAATCTGGTTAGCGGCAGTCTTGCCACTCCCTGACCCGGTCGGCAATCCGCGCGAAAAGAAATCCATCCGCGCAGATAGAGATTTCGATGCCGGAAATCCAGCCGGGCTAACGCCGCATGTCGCCAGGACGCATCATGCGCCAGCCCGGCTGGATGAACCGGATCGGTCGGCTCAGCTGCCGAGGATCGCGCCTTTGATCTGGGCGATGTTGTTGTGCATCAGGTCGATATAGGTCGAGGCCGGGCCGTCGGGCTGTGAGAGCGCATCGGAATAGAGCGTGCCGCCCACCTTGATGCCGGTCTCGCTGGCGATCTGCTCGATCAGCCGCGGATTGGTGATGTTCTCGACGAAGATCGCCGCCGCCTTGTCCTGTTTCACCTGGCTGACCAGCTTGGCGACGTCGGCGGCGGAGGGCTCCGACTCGGTCGACACGCCTTCCGGGGCCAGGAACGTCAAGCCGTAGGCCTGCTCGAAATAGCCGAAGGCATCATGCGAGGTGATGACGACGCGCTTCTCTTGCGGGATCGACTGGATCGCTGCCTGTACCTCGCCCTCGAGCGCATCGAGCTTTTGCGTATAGGCGGCTGCATTGGCCTTGTAGCTGTCGCAACCCGCAGCGTCGGCCGTGCAGAAGGCGTCGGCGATGTTCTTCACATAGATCTTGGCATTGGCGATCGACTGGAAGGCGTGCGGATCGGTTGCCGTCTCACCATCGGCGTGGGCGTCGGCCTCGGCGAATTCGGGCTTGAAATTGATCGGCGTGACGCCCTTGGTCAGCACGGCGACGGTCGCCTTGGTTGCGCTGGCGTCGACCAGGCGCTGCAGAAAACCTTCGAAATGCAGGCCGTTGACCAGCACGATGTCGGCCTTGGCCATCGCCACCGCATCGGCTGGGCTCGGCTCGTAGACATGCGCATCCCCGTTCGGCCCGACGATGGTGGTCAGATCGATCCGGTCGCCGCCGACATTCTTGGCGAAGTCTCCGATGATGGTGAAACTGGCGACCACTTTCAACGGCTCCGCGAAAGCCGAAGATGCGCCAAAGGCGGTTAATGTTATAACGCTCACGGCCAAAGCGGCGCGGATCGATTTCAGCATGGACAAGTCTCCTTCGTTGGGATCAGGCAGTTCTGTGGCGGTGATGGATGATGCGGGCGCGCAGGATGCCGCGCGTCCCGAACAGGATCGAGGCGAAATAGACGACGCCGGCGGACAGGATGATGGCCGGGCCGGAGGGCAGCGACGCATGATAGGACAACAGCAGCCCGGCAATGCAAGAGGCAAAGCCGATCACTGTCGCCAGCACGCACATCGGCTCGACGCGCGAGGTCCAGAAGCGGGCCGCCGCTGCCGGCAGCATCATCAGCCCGACCGACAGCAAGGTGCCGAGCGCCTGGAAGCCGCCGACGAGGTTGAGCACGACGAGGCCGAGAAAGATGAAATGCACCGGGCTGCCCATCCGGCTGACCGAGCGCAGGAACAAGGGGTCGAGGCATTCGGCGACCAGCGCTCGCCAGAAGATGGCGAGGCTGACCAGCGTCACCACCACGATGCCGCCGATCAGCGTCAGCGCCTCGTTGTTCAGCGCCAGCACGGTGCCGAAAAGCACATGCATGAGATCGACGCTGGAGCCGCGGATCGACACCATAAGCACGCCGATCGCCAGCGAAATCAGATAGAAGGCCGCCATCGAGGCGTCCTCGCGCTGGATGGTGAAGCGCGAGACGGCGCCGGCGCCGAGCGCCACGATGATGCCGGCGATCAGTCCGCCGATGGTCATCGGCAGGATCTCCAGGCCATAAAACAGGAAGCCGGCGGCAGCACCCGGCAGGATGGCATGGGCCATGGCGTCGCCGGACAGGCTCATGCGCCGCAGCATCAGGAACACGCCGACCGGGCAGGCGCCGAGCGACAGCATCATCGAACCGGCGAGCGCCCGCTGCATGAAGGCGTAGTCGGCAAACGGGGCGACGAAAAGACCGTAAAGCACGTCCATCATGCCGCCCTCGGCCCGGAGCCGTGATGATGGTCATGGCTATGCTCGTGGCTGCTGTGATCGTGCACACTGTGATCATGCTCGCCAGGCTCGCACCATGGCGCGTTGTCCTCCCAGGCTTCGTGGAAGCGGCGCGCGCGCAACAAATTCTCCGGCCGCAGCGTCTCTCTGGTCTCGCCCCAGGCGACCGGCTGGCGCGCCAGGAGCAGTGTTTCGGGGAAATTCTGCCGCACTAGGTCGAGATCGTGGACGACCACCATGATCGTACGCTCCTCGCCATGCCAGCGCTTGATCAGTGCGATCAGGTCGCCGACGGTCTTCGTGTCGACGGCATTGAACGGCTCATCGAGCAGGATGAGCTCGGCATCCTGCAACAGCACGCGGGCAAACAGCGTGCGCTGCAGCTGGCCGCCCGACAACGTGTCGATCGGCCGCTTCTCGAAACCGCCGAGGCCGACGGCCATCAGCGCCTTGCTGACCGAGTCGCGATCTTCCCTGGTATAGCGGCCGAGCATGCCACGCCGCGGCCACAGGCCAAGCGAAACCAGGTCGACGACCCGGGCCGGAAAGGAGCGGTCGAGCTCGGACTGCTGCGGCAGGTAGGCGGCGCGCACGCCGGGCGCCCGGATCACCGCGCCGGCCATCGGCTTCAGGACGCCAACGATGCCCTTCATCAGCGTCGATTTGCCGGAGCCGTTGGCGCCGACGACCGCCGTCAAGGACCCCTTGCGGATCGTACCATTGAGGTGGTGGATCGCAGGATGGCTGTTATAGCCCAGCGTCAGGTCGCGGAAGGTCAGGCAGGTTTGGCTCATGTGACGATCCATGGGGCGACGATCGGTGCTGCAGGGGCGGATTCGATATGTGATGTTATTACATTAGTCAACAAGCCAATCGGGCGGAATTGCGGCCGGACCGTCTTGTTGTGTGCTTTGGCTTGGCTCAAGAGGTTCCGCTCGAGCGGCCTTGCCCCCGGCGAACCCGGCCCCTAAACAGGCGCAGCTGACAAGAGGAGAAGGAATATCCAATGAGCATTCGTCGCATCGATGTAGGCCCGCGCATGAGCCAGATCGTCATCCACGGCAACACCGTCTATCTGGCCGGTCAGGTCGGCAAGCCGGGTGGAAACGTCGGCGCCCAGACAAGAGACATTCTGGCGGCGATCGACGAATTGCTGGCGAAGGCCGGCACCGACAAGACCAAGATCCTGCAGGCGATCATCTGGCTGGCCGACATGGGCACCTTTGCTGAGATGAACGCCGAGTGGGACAAATGGGTACCGCAGGGCAACACGCCGGCCCGCGCCACCGGCGAGGTCAAGCTTGCCGGACCGGAATATCTGGTCGAGATCATTGTCACCGCGGCGATTTGAGCAGCTCCGTAGGTTCCCCCTCATCCGGCCGCTTCGCGGCCACCTTCTCCCCGAGGGAGAAGAGACTGGCGCTGGCACCAGCGATCTCCTCTCCCCTCGGGGAGAGGTCGGATTGCCCCGAATGCCCTTCGCAATTCGGTCGGCAATCCGGGTGAGGGGGTCTGACCCTCAGTTGAAATGCTCACCCCTGCGACGGCGTGAACCGCGCCACCAGCGTGTGGCTCTCGGCCGCGTAGGTGAACCGGACATGGGTGACGGGGTGCTCGGCGCTCCATGTTCGCCGCTCGATCACCAGGCACGGCGCGCCGGTCGCGATGTCGAGAGCCGCCGCGATATGCTTGTCGGCTGCAACCGCGCGGATGCGATGCTCGGCCGCACTCCATGGCACACGGCCGATCAGCCACGGACCGGGCGCCGTATCGAAAAACGCCTCTTCGGCGGCCTCCGGCACGGCAGCCAGGTTGATCAGCCGCTGCTCGTGGGCGAACGGCCGGTTGCCGGCGAAATGCCGGCATTCCAGCGCCAGCACCGGCCCGGCGACGTCGAGTTCCAGCAGGGCGCGATCGTCGGCACTGCTGCGCCTTCTGCTTCCCGCCACGCGCTCGTAGCGGTAGGGCAGGCCAAGTGCCTCGACCTCGATCCGGATGTCGTGGATTTCGAGAACGGCCGCCTGCGATTGCGGCCAGCGGACAAAACTGCCGGAGCGACGCCGGCGCTCGATCAGCCCGGCCTTGGCCAGCTGCGACAGCGCCTTGTTCACCGTCATGCGCGAACATCTGTATTCTTCCGTCAGTTCATGCTCGAACGGAATGCGGTGGCCGGGCGCCCAGGCGCCGGACAGGATCCGTTCGCTGATGTCCGACAGGATGCGCTGGTGTAGCGAAAGGGCCTCGCCGCCGTCCGCGCTTCCAGAATCCGCACTTATCGCCTCGATCATGCTCATGCCGAAAGCGCCGTCATCACCTTGCGGAAGCGCTCGGCAATGGCATCGCGTCTTGCATGCCTGCCGTCGCTGACCAGTTTCCTGCCATGCACCCAGACGCAATCGATCTTGGTGCCGTTGGCAAAAATCCAGGCGTCGAGGATCGCATCACCTGCCTTGCCCGCCAACGATGGATGCTTGCCGTCGAGCGAGACGAGATCGGCCGAGGCACCGGCAGTGATCCGCGAGGCGCCGGCGCCCAACGCGGAACTGCCACCCTCGAGCGCCGCATCGAACAACGCGCGACCGGTCGATCCGCCGGCCACCGCCATGACATTGCGGACGCGGTGGGCGAGGCGCTGCGAATATTCGAGCTGGCGCAACTCGTCCGGCAGGCCGATCAGCACGTTTGAATCCGAACCGATGCCGAAGCGCCCGCCATGCTGCATGAACAGCGACGCGGCAAAGGTGCCGTCGCCGAGATTGGCCTCGGTGATCGGGCAGAGGCCGGCAACGGTGCCGCTTTTCGCCATCTGGATCGTCTCGGCTTCGCTCATGTGGGTAGCATGGATCAGGCACCAGCGCTGGTCGACCTTGGCATTGGCAAGCAGCCATTCGACCGGCCGCGCCCCGGACCAGGCAAGGCAGTCCTCGACCTCCTTCATCTGCTCGGCGATGTGGATGTGGATCGGCCCCTCCGGCGCCATCGCCGTGATGTTTTCCAGTTCCTCGGGTGTCACGGCACGCAGGCTGTGTGGGGCCACGCCGACGACAGCCTGAGTCAACGCGCGAAGGGATTCGCGGCTTTTCTCAACAAGCCGCGAGAACTGGTTCACATCGTTGATGAATCGCCGCTGGCCTTCATTTGGCGCAGCGCCGCCGAAAGAGGAATGCGCGTAGAACACCGGCAGCAAAGTCAGCCCGATGCCTGTCTCGGACGCTGCAGCAATGATACGCTCCGCCATCTCGGCGATGTTGGCATAGGGCCGGCCGTCGCGGTCGTGGTGGAGATAGTGAAACTCGCCGACGCGCGAGAACCCGGCCTCCAGCATCTCGACATAGAGCTGCGCTGCGACCGCCTCGACCTGGTCCGGCGTCATCGACAGCGCAAAGCGGTACATCACCTCGCGCCAGCTCCAGAAACTGTCGGCGGAAGGGCCGCGCAATTCGGCAAGGCCGGCCATGCCGCGCTGGAAGGCATGGCTGTGCAGGTTCGGCATGCCGGACAAAAGGACAGAATGGCGCTCGTCGCCAGGCAGAGGCGAGGTATTCGCCTCGGCCGTTGCGATCTTGCCGTCGGAGATTACGATCCGCACATCGCTGCGCCAGCCGTCGGGCAGAAGTGCCTGTTCCGCAAAAATCGCCGTCACGTCTTTCTCCAAATCCCGGTTGGCCATGTGATGATAGCGCTTGCAGTGCCTTTTGATATGTATATACATAATAACTCCCGATTGAAACGGAAAAGATGATGGCTGGAGAGAGCAAAAACCGGGCAGGGGAGCTTCGCCTCTGGCGCAATGCGCGCCTCGCGACCATGGCCGATAGCAGCGCCGGGTTAGGCGTCGTCGAGCACGGCGCCATCGCGGTGCGCAGCGGCCGGATCGTCTATGCCGGGCCGGAAGCCGACATGCCGGCAGCGCTCCGCCCCAGAGCACTTGGCAAAGACGCCGAGGCGACCGACTGCGAAGGCCGCTGGATCACCCCTGGCTTGATCGACTGCCACACCCATCTGGTCCATGCCGGCAACCGTGCCAATGAATTCGAGATGCGGCTGGCCGGCGCCACCTATGAGGAGGTCGCCAAGGCCGGCGGCGGTATCGTTTCCTCGGTCAAGGCTCTGCGCGCCGCGAGCGAGGACGAGCTGGTCGCCCAGTCGCTGCCACGCCTCGACGCGCTGATCGCCGAAGGCGTCACCACCATCGAGATCAAGTCGGGCTACGGTCTCGACCTCGAAAACGAGAAGAAATCGCTGCGCGCCGCGCGACGGCTGGGCGGTGAGCGGCCGGTGACGGTCAGAACCACTTTCCTCGGCGCTCATGCGCTGCCGCCCGAAGCAAAAGGCGACAAGGACGCCTTTATCGATCTTGTCGCCAACGAGATTTTGCCGGCCGTCGCTGCCGACGGGCTTGCCGATGCCGTCGACGGTTTTTGCGAGGGCATTGCCTTTTGGCCCGAGCAGATCGCACGCGTGTTCGATGCCGCGAAGGCGGCGGGCCTGCCGGTCAAGCTCCATGCAGACCAGCTGTCCAATCTGCACGGCGCGGAACTTGCGGCACGCTATGGTGCGCTATCGGCCGATCACCTCGAATATACCGACGAGGCGGGCGCGGCGGCGATGGCGAAGGCAGGAACCGTGGCGACCATCCTGCCCGGCGCCTACTACTTCATCCGCGAGACCAAGAAGCCGCCGATCGCCCTGTTTCGCCAGCATGGCGTCAGGATGGCCGTTGCCACCGATAACAATCCCGGCACCTCGCCGCTGACCTCGCTGCTGCTGACCATGAACATGGCGGCGACATTGTTCGGCCTGACCGTCGATGAATGCCTTGCCGGCGTCACGCGCGAGGCTGCCCGCGCGCTCGGGTTGCTTGGACAGACCGGTACGCTGGAGGTCGGAAAATCCGCCGATCTGGCGATCTGGGACGTCGAACGCCCGGCCGAACTCGTCTACCGCATGGGCTTCAACCCGCTGCATGCCCGCATCTGGAGGGGACAATGACCGAACTCAAGCTCAGGCCAGGCAATGCCAAGCTGGCCGATTGGCGCGCCATCTATCGCGGCGCCGCACTGAGGCTCGACGATGCCTGCCGGCCGAAGATCAAGGCCAGCGCCGAGGCCGTCGCCAGGATCGTTGCCAAGGGCGAGCCGGTCTATGGCATCAACACCGGCTTCGGCAAGCTGGCCAGCGTGCGCATCCCCGCCGCCGACCTCGAGACGCTGCAGCGAAACATCGTGCTGTCACATGCCGCCGGCGTCGGCGAGCCGATGCCGGTGGCAATTTGCCGGCTGATGATGGCGCTGAAGCTGGCCAGCCTGGCCCAGGGCGCCTCC
The DNA here is from genome assembly GCF_040317695.1 of Mesorhizobium sp. M1403. NCBI lineage: Bacteria > Pseudomonadati > Pseudomonadota > Alphaproteobacteria > Hyphomicrobiales > Phyllobacteriaceae > Mesorhizobium > Mesorhizobium sp. M1403. The sequence goes on from NZ_JAMYKY010000007.1 coordinate 253,600, forward strand.
GGCGTGCGGCCGCAGACGATCGAGCTGCTCGAGGCGATGCTGGCCAACGACGTTATTCCCGTGGTGCCGGCGCAAGGCTCGGTTGGAGCTTCCGGCGACCTCGCGCCGCTGTCGCACATGACCGCGGTGATGATCGGCGTCGGCGAATGTTTTACCCCGCATGGTCGCTTTCCCGCCAAGGTCGCCTTCGTTTCGCACGGCCTGGAGCCGGTGACATTGGGCGCCAAGGAAGGCCTGGCGCTGCTCAACGGCACCCAGTTTTCGACCGCCTATGCGCTGGCAGCTTTGTTCGAGGCGGAAGTGCTCTACCAGTCGGCACTGGTCGCCGGCGCGCTGTCGACCGATGCCGCCAAGGGCTCCGACGCGCCCTTCGATCCACGCATCCATCTGCTCAGGAAACATCGCGGCCAGATCGAGACGGCCGAGGCGTTGCGCAATTTGATGGCCGGCAGCGCCATCCGTGAATCGCACCGCGTCGGCGACGAGCGCGTGCAGGACCCATACTGCCTGCGCTGCCAGCCGCAGGTGATGGGCGCAGCACTCAGCGTGCTGCGTCAGGCCGCCGATACGCTCGACACCGAGGCCAATGGCGTCACCGACAATCCGCTGATCTTTGCCGAGGACGACACAGCGCTTTCTGGCGGAAATTTCCACGCCGAGCCGGTGGCCTTCGCCGCCGACATGATCGCGCTCGCCGTCTGCGAGATCGGCTCGCTGTCGGAACGGCGCATCGCCATGCTGGTCGACCCGGCGCTGTCGGGCATGCCGGCCTTTCTGACGCCCAAGCCGGGTCTGAATTCCGGTTTCATGATCCCGCAAGTGACAGCCGCGGCGCTCGTCTCGGAAAACAAACAAAAGGCCTATCCGGCCAGCGTCGATTCGATCCCGACCTCGGCCAACCAGGAAGACCATGTCTCGATGGCGGCGCATGGCGCGCGCCGGCTCATCGGCATGGTCGAGAACGCGACGGCCGTCATCGGCATCGAATTGCTGGCCGCCGCGCAAGGCTGCGATTTCCATGCCCCGCTGGCCTCGAGCGCGGCGCTGGAGGCGGTGCGCCGGCTGGTCAGGGCAGAGGTGCCGCATCTCGACAACGACCGGCACTTCCATCCCGACATGGAGAAGGCCATCGCCATGGTACGCAGCGGCGCGGCGGTGGAAGCGGCAAGCGCGGTAAAGCTGCCGGGAGTGACGTCGTGAGACTGTACGCCGCCACAGCTCGGACGTTGACGAAACCCTCGACGCCAGCTGATCTCCCCCCAAGTGGGGGAGATGCCCGGCAGGGCAGAGGAGGGCGCTGTCCCGCCAACCTCAGCCCGGCAACACCGAAACTTTCAAAGCCAGAAACAAAAAACCCGCCTCAAGGGCGGGTCGCCGGTGACAATCATCACCATACCCATATTAGTAGCTGCCGGCACAAAGCAAGAACAAAATACGTTGCGAGCGATAAAAACCGAGGTCGGTGTTGACGGACAATTGCAAGGTCGCGTTCTGCCGCGCCCCCCTCTGTCCTGCCGGGCATCTCCCCCACGAGTGGGGAGATTGGCCGTTACACTGGCTTTCGCCAATCTCCAACGTTGCAGGACTGAGCGAGGCGCCGCAGCT